>NZ_JBIWPO010000059.1:0-39205 GCF_044768275.1 Streptomyces sp. NPDC101152
CCCCCCAGGTCATCCGTTCGACAGGGGGCAAACAGCCATACCGGACCCGGGGGCCAGGCGCCCCTTTTGCGGGGCCACGAGAAAGGTAACGGGGCAGCGCAGAGTTCGCGACGGAGACGCCCCGCGCCCACACCGGCTGCGGCCGGCTCGGAAGGGATCATGCCGAGAGTGCGGGAGTGTCGACCTCGCGTACTTCGGTGTGCTGCCCGGCGAGGGCGCCGCACAGCATCGACCGCATGAATTCCATCGCGGGTGTCAGGGCGGAACCGGAACGACAGGCCACTGAGACGACGCGTTGCAGTCTGGTCGCCGCAAGCGGCACGAGAGCGATCGAACGAGACCGGGCCATGGCGCCCACCAGCCGCGGCACCACCGCCACGCCGACTCCCGCCTCGACGAGACCGAGCATCGCCTGATAGTCGTTGGTCTCGGACACCACGTTCGGACCGAAGCCGGTGCGGCGGCACGCCTCGTTCAAGGCGTCGCGGCACATTGACGGTCCGGGCGCGATCCACTCCTGCCCGGACAACGCCGCCAACGGCACCGATCCGTGCGCTGCGAACGCGGAATCCGCGCGCACCGCCACGGCCATGGGATCCGCCACGATCAGTGTCTGATCGAACCGAGGGTCGACCGGAGCGCCGACCAGCGGATAGTCGTACACCACGGCTAAGTCGGTGTCCCCGGCCAGCAACCGGGCCAGGGCGATCGGCGGATCCGCCTCCGTCAGGACGGTCCGCACCTTCGGGAACGCCGCGCGGAACGCGCCCACCGCAGAGGGGACGAAGGTGGCGACCGCACTCGGGAACACGGTCAGCCGCAGCTGCCCGCAGTCCGAGCGGGTCAGGGCGGCCAACTCGCGGCGGGCGTCGTCCAGCCCGGCGAGCAGTGACTCGACGTGACGCAGGAAGACCTCGCCCGCCGACGTGGGGCGCACCCGCCGCGGGGACCGCTCGAGCAACCGGCAGCCGAGCTCCTGCTCGAGCTTGGCGACATGCTGGGAGACGGCGGGCTGACTGATGTGCAGCACATCCGCTGCCGCGGTGAACGAGCCTTGCCGGGTGACCTCACGGAAGACCCTCAGGCGGGTGGTGTCCATACCAGCTAGCACTCCGGCAGAGTACGCCGTCGAACAAGAACCCGACAGCGTTCGTACATGACCGCCGGGTCGCGACCGCGACATTGCGCACGCAGATCGTCGCGCCCGGCCGAACCTCCGGGAGTGCGCGACAGGGGCCCTCCACCGCGTCCTGCTCCCGTCCGGTGAGTCCGCCGATGCCCACGAGGCGACTCTGCTGGGGAGTTGGGCGCCTGCGGCGTCATATTGGTCGGCGAGTTGGGTGCAGCCTGCTGGCGGAGCAGGTCGGCGCGGTAGACGGGGCGGAAGGGGAGGCACTTGTTGAGGAAGGCGACGGCGTTGCGGCCGGAGACCGCCTCGCCGAGGTCCCCGATGAAGGTGAAGGGGAGTTCGGCGCCCTGTTTCAGCCCGGCGCGGAGTGCTTTGAGGCGGCTTGTGATCGGGTCCGACCAGCTCTGGCCGGGGCGGCAGCTCTCAGCGCTCATCGTCCAAGCCGTGCTCAGAGCGGCCGCGTTGCGCCTTGGCAATGGGCATGCCGCTGGTCACGACGATCGCCGCCACGTCGCCGGTCCTGGTGCGGCCCAGCCAGACGACGCCGCCCGACTCTGCCGTGAACGTGACCAGATCGGCTTGTTCGGACTCGTCGGTGAGCCGCTCGCACTCGGCCAGAAGTTCCGCCTCGCGCGGCACCGGCTTATCGTCCACGTAAGCGCGAAACGGCGCGCTCAAAGCCCTCCATGCGCCGGCGTCGGCGAAGCAGCCCACGTTGGCGTCGGAGCTGAAGCGGGGCTGCTCGCCCGGCTGTAGCTGGTCGATGTCGTCGTCGACAGCCAGACTCATCTGCCACCCGACAACGGGGTCGTCACTGATGCACAAGCGGGTCGCGGCGTACGCAACGCCGTCGAAGTGCTCCCCGAAGAATTCGTACGGCGCCGCCGTCCACGCGATCTCCACCCGGTAGGTGCCCGGGGGAATGCGTATCGCCAGCTAACGACGTCGTCAGTGGGCACAGGGACCTTCGCGAGGATCCTGCCCGCCTTCCGCACACGGCTCTGCAGGTGTTCGGTGTCGCCGTGGTCCGCCCTAGTGCGGCGCCTTCGTCCATCAGGGCTTTGTCGAGCCGTTCCAGGGCCTGCTCCACGCCGCTGACAGCCTCCACGAGGGGGTGGTCGGCGGCTTCCGCCTGCCGGGCGGCACCCTGCGGGGCGTCAGCGGCCTTCGCCTGAGCGGGGATGGGCGCCTGGGGCGCGTGAATCTCCTGCCGGCGGTGGGTTCGCCCGCCCGGAGGGGCGCCGAATTCAAGGTCTGGCGGGATGAGTTGAAGGATGTTGGAGAGATGGGTGAGCATGGTCCCGGTTGCGACGGTGCCGGCATCGGGACCGCAGCCGCGGTGAGCTGGCCATCGTTTCGTGGCACTGGCCTCTTCGCCGCTGACGTCCCTGTAGGCCCGGTCTTACGGTCGCCTGGCACACTGACCGGACCTGGCGAAGGAGTACCGCATGTCGATGGTCGGCAACCTGCGCAAAGTGGCGCGCCTGGGGCGGCGAGGCCGCCGTGTGGACCTCAGCCACCCGGCTCGCTCCCCCCTCGGCTCGGCCGTCGTAAACTGCGTCCTCTACCGCGACGGCAAGCGCCAGGAGGCCGTATCCACCGTCGAGGAATCCGTCGCCCGAGTCCGCAAACAGCGGCACGGCTTCGTGTGGCTGGGCCTGCACGAACCGTCCGAGACGGAGTTCGCCCGGGTCGCCGCGCTGTTCGGCCTGCACCCCCTGGCAGCCGAGGACGCCGTCCAAGCCCACCAGCGGCCCAAGCTGGAGCAGTACGACGACGTCCTGTTCGCCGTCTTCAAGACGGTCGCCTACGTGGAGCACGAGCAACTCACCGCCACCAGCGAGGTCGTCACCACCGGCGAGATCATGGTCTTCGCCGGCCCGGACTTCGTCGTCACCGTCCGCCACGGCCGCCACGGCTCCCTCGGCCCGCTGCGCGAGGAACTGGAAGCCGTCCCTGAGCAGCTGGCCAAGGGGCCCTCCGCAGTCCTGCACGCCATAGCCGACCACGTCGTCGACGACTTCCTGACGGTCACCGACGCGGTCCACAACGACATCGACGCGGTGGAGACGGAGGTCTTCTCCCCGCAGGGCAACCAGACCGCGGACGCCGGCCGCATCTACCAGCTCAAGCGCGAACTGCTGGAGCTGAAACGGGCCGTCGTCCCGCTCGCCCGCCCCCTGAAGACTCTTTCCACCAGGCCCCTGCGCGCCGTCGACCCCGAGATACGGGCGTACTTCCGGGACGTCACCGACCACCTCGACCGTGCCATCGAGCAGATCACCGGCTTCACCGCCCTGCTCGACTCCATCCTGGAGGCCCACCTCGCGCAGGTGGCCGTGGGCCAGAACGAGGACGCCCGCAAGTTCACCGCCTGGGCGGCGATCATCGCGGTGCCCACCATGGTCACCGGCATGTACGGCATGAGATTCGACCACATGCCCGAACTGCACTGGCCCTTCGGCTACCCCCTCGTCCTCGCTCTCATCGCCACCGCCTGTTTCCTCCTGCACCGCAGCTTCAAACGCAATGGCTGGCTTTGACATCCGGCCCGCGGCACCCCGTAATGACTATCCACGCCCTCGTCCTCAAGACGTCATCCGCACGCCGGATCGCAGCGTGGTACCAGGGGCCGGATCAACGTCCCTTCCGCCAAGGGCAGTTCACCGTCGTGGTCGAGCCATGAGGAGCGGTGGGTGAGCCGGGGGTGGACCCGGTCCCATGCCTGGGTTTCGGCCTTACCGTAGTTGGCGGTGTCGGTGACCGTGGTGATCGCGGGCACGGGCCAGGTCTCCGGCTTGGTGAAGCGGAATTCCGGGCCGTGCTTGGGCGGCCGGCCGTTGACACCGTGCGTCCTCGGCGGCTTCGGCAGCCCGATGCCGTGGCCCTGTACGAGTCCACGTCCGGGGCGACGTACAAGAGCATCGCCGCCGACCTGGGCATCAACCGGGCCAACCTGCGGGAGTGGGTGCTGCGGGACCGCGAACGCCGCGGCGTCACCGCCGCGGCTGCGAAGCCGGCCGCCCGGCCCCGGGAGGCCGCCTCGTCCGCTGGTGTCCTCGTCCCAGTCGAGGCGGATGCCGCCCGTGCGGGCGGCGGTACGACTGGTGTCCCGCCCCAGCACGATGAACAGCCGGTCACCGCACCGCGGATACCGGTAGTCGGCCCGTAGGGTGACCGGCGGGATGCCCCGCCGGGTGAGGGCATCATCGACGGCCTGGAAGTAGGGCCAGTGCGGCAGCTGCCGGGCCGGGCCCAGACCCGGCGGTTGAGGATCACGGCCGCCCTCCACGGCCGCGGGCCGCATCATGAGGCACGGCGGAAGACGGCGGCCGGACCGATGACACCGGCCGGGCTCGCGCCGGGAAGACCGTGACGATCCTCATCGAGGACGCGGTCTTCCGCGTCCTGGACGGCGACGTCGAACTGTCCACCCACACCCGCACCAGCGACAAGCCGATCAGGCAGTTCAAGGCGGTCGTACGCACGAGGACGTAGCGGCCGTCCAGCATCTACCGGTGACGTCCACCATCTTCTGGGACCAAGCTGTCCAAGATCTCGCGGGACTTCACACCGTGAACCAGATCACTAGCGGGGACGCGCGTTCCGATCACGCGGCGCCAGTGATCAGGTCCTGGGACAGGTCCCACAGGCGCCGCGCGCCCGCCGGGTCGACGGCGTAGCGGGCGACGCCGTGCAGGGTGCCGGAGCGGCGGTCGACGGTCTCGGTCTCGTTGCAGTCGACGAAGTAGCGGCCGCCGATGCCTTCGAGCAGCGGTGAGGTGGCCAGGAGCGCTGACGTGGCGGCGCCCTGTTGGACAGTCTTGATCAGCTCGGCCGGGACGCGGCCGCTGCCCCGGCCGCCGGTGTGCCGCTGCAAGTTCGTGTAGATGGCGCCCGGCATCAGGGCGTTGGCGGTGATGTTGTCGTCGGCCCAGCGTCGGGTCGCCTCCACCGCGAACAGGACGTTGGCCGTCTTGGACTGTCCGTAGGCGAGCCACGGATCGTAGGGGCGGAAGGCGAAGTTGACGTCGTCCCACACGACCGGTGACTGCTGGTGGCCGGTGGAACTCACCACGACGATGCGGGCGTTGCCGTCGGCGACCAGCGCGCTGTGCAGGCCGGTGGCGAGGGCGAAGTGGCCGAGGTGGTTGGTGGCGAACTGCCATTCCCAGCCCTGTTCGGTGAACTGCTCGGGGCAGGCCATGATGCCCGCGTTGTTCACCAGGACGTGCAGCGGGCCTTGCCAGGCGGTAGTGAAGGCCGTGATGGACGCGGGGTCGGTCAGGTCGAGGTGCGTGGCTCGCACGGCCTGGTTGCCGGTGGATCCGGTGATGTCCTTGGCGACGCGTTCGCCCGCCACGAGGTCCCGCACGGCGAGGGTGACGGCCGCGCCGGTGGCCGCCAGGGCGCGGGCCGTCTCCGCCCCGATGCCGGAGGAGGCGCCGGTGACGACCGCGCGGCGGCCGGAGAGGTCGATTCCTGACACGACCTCGCCGGCGGTGCTGGCGAAACCGAACGGGGTGG
Source organism: Streptomyces sp. NPDC101152 (assembly GCF_044768275.1). Classification (NCBI taxonomy): domain Bacteria; kingdom Bacillati; phylum Actinomycetota; class Actinomycetes; order Kitasatosporales; family Streptomycetaceae; genus Streptomyces; species Streptomyces sp. NPDC101152. The sequence goes on from NZ_JBIWPO010000059.1 coordinate 5,657, forward strand.
TGAGGGCACTCATGAGGGGGACTCCTTGCGAAAAGGCTGGATGTTGAAGCGGCCACCGGGTGCTGCGGACGGCAACGGGTGCGGTCAGGGGACGAGCATCGAGTCCTGCTCGACCGGTGGCGTGCCGTCGTGCCAGGGCAGGACCTTGCCGAAGCGCACCAGCTCGCCGTAGAGCTCGGGGTCGACGTGCTCGGCGAAGACCAGATCGAGGACGGCCTCAGCGGCCCGGGCGGGCGACTGGGCCTGGCTGTAGTCGCTGAACCACGGGCGCGAGGTCGCCGTGTCGACCATGCCGGGGCAGACGGCGGCGACGAGCCTGCCGTCTGCCAGGTCCCGGGCGCGGCGTTCGGCGGCGACGGCGCGCACGGCGGCGACCTGGGCCACCTTGGCGGGCACGTTCAGCCACAGCGGCCAGCCCGCTTCCTGCGCGGTTTTGTGGTGGATGGCGCTGCGCCACGCCTCTACGGCGTACTCGACCTGGTCCAGGCTCGCGCTGTCGAACAGGTGGTGCAGTCGGCCGTCGAGGTGACCGAGCGTCCCCAGGCTGCTGGCCACGACGAGCAGGCGGCCGCCCGGGCGCAGCACGGGGCCGAAGGAGCGCAGGATCGCGTGCGTGGCGGTGTTTGAGACGTCGATGAACTCATCGGCCCGCTCCGACTGCGACTCCTCGGGGAGCAGCCGGGCGACCGCGTTGGAGATGACTATGTCCACTCCTCCGTGGCGGACCCGCAGGTCCTCGGCGAGACGGGCGATGCCGTCGGTGTCCGTGACATCCAGGACCCGGCCCTCGACCCGGGCGCGGGTGGCGGACAGTTGGGCGACTTCCCGGGCGGCGTCCGCGACACGCTGTTGACTGCGGCCGGTGAGCAGGACCAGGTCCTGCGGGTCCATGCGGGCCGCGAGTCCCTCGGCGATGGCTCGGCCGAGTCCCTGGTTGGCGCCCGTGACGAGGGCGATGCGTGAAGTGGTCATGCCTCCACGCTAGGAACCCGCCATCCATGAGTCCAACGAAAGTTCGGAACAGCTAGCATGCGTAAACGTCATGGACTTCACTGATGTGTCACTCACTGCGTTGCGCGTCCTGCGAGCTGTAGCCGAACAGGGAACCTTCACCGCGGCCGCGGCGTCGCTCGGCTACACCCAGTCCGCGGTCTCCCGGCAGATCGCCGCAATCGAGCGTGCGGCAGGCACCGAACTGCTGGAGCGGCGGCGCGACGGGGCCAGGCTCACGCCCGCCGGTCGCGTCGTCATGCGCCGCGCGACGGTCGTGCTCGACGAGATCGCCGCGACCGCCAGGGAACTGTCGGGGCTGCCGGAGCAGACCGGAACGGTCCGGCTGGGATGGGTGCCCAGTGCCGGCGCCGTGCTGCTGCCCCAGGCCCTTGCCGCGCTGCGTGAAAGCGATCCCGGCCTGGAGGTCGTCGGCCGCGAGGGCGGAACCCCGGCACTGGTCCGCGCGCTGCGGGCGGGCAGCCTGGATCTGGCCCTGCTCGCTTCGGCGCCACCGTTCCGCGCACCGGACGCCGAGTCACCCCCACTGGCCCTGCAGACACTCACCGAACGCCCCCTGCGCCTCGCGGTGCCCGCCACGCACCCCCTCGCCCGCGGCACCTACGTAGACGTGACCGATCTGCGGGGACAGCGCTGGATCGCCGGGTCCTCCTCAGGAGAGGACCGCCTGATGGGCGTGTGGCCCGGCCTGGACGAGCGCCCCGAGATCGCTTTCACCGCCTGCGACTGGCTGGCCAAACTCCACCTCGTCGCCGCAGGATGCGGGCTGACGACCCTTCCTGCCTCGCTCGTCTCCGTGGTACCTCCCGGAGTGCGGGTCCTCCCCGTCCGCGGCGGCCCGCAAGAACAGCGGCGCCTGCTCCTGGCCCGCCTGCCCGACCCGCCGACGCCGGCCGTGACACGGATGGCCGCCGTCCTCCGCGCGACGGCACTCGACGCCCACACGCCCCATCCACCGTATGAGTAGTGCCGCGCTGTGCCCGCCTGACCCGCACCAGTCGACGTCTCGATCAGCTCCAGCAGATTGCCCTCCGGGGCGGCAAGGGACGCGTAGCGCATGCCTTCATTGACGCCGGGGGCGGGTTGGGAGACGGCAGTAGTCCCGCAGTCCTGCGTCACGCGGGCGAATTGCGTCGTCGAGATCCGGGACTTGAAGTGCCAGGTGAGTGAAGGTCAGTACGGCGGTGGCGGCAAGCATCGGTGTGCGAGACGGGCGGAGAGCCGGGCCGTTCGACGAACTCCACCCGCAGGCCCGCCGCATCACTCAGAACGACGGTACGGACTCCCGCTTGAGGCGGCTCACGAGCCGCTCGCCCGCGCCGAACAGACCGCCCGGCTGGTAGGCGAACGGCTCGACGGCGTCCCCTTGCACCGCTCGGATGCTGCTGGCGACTACATTCCGTACCTGCCGACGCCACAGGAGCTGCCGCCGGAGACGGCCGATGCCACGCTTGGGTTCCTGGGCCAGCTTCCGGCCGAGCAACTTGAGCAAAGGCCGGGGCTCGCGATGTCGGCGCTCGCGAAGTTCACCGGACCCGTCATCGGCGACGAGCCGTGCCACGAATTCGTCATCACTCACAACTTCCTCGTCGGCTGGCTCGTCCGAGATGCCCTCGACGCCCCGAAGTGGCGCTGGATGGGCATCAACCACGCCAACGCGGCGCTCACTGTCATCCGCTACGCGCCGGGCGACCCCCCGTCGGTTCTCCTCTTCAACCGCCTGGTCGGACAGCTCCACCACTGCATTCAGGTCCACGAACCGTTCGACGAAGCGCTGGCCTTTCCAGCTTCGGCTGAAGCCATGACGGCCACCGCCGCATAGACCCACCCACCGCGCAACGGACAGAGCAGGCCGATCTACTCCGGGATGATCAGCCCGCGTTCGCGCAGCTGCGGCAGGCATGTCTCAGGCAGGCCTCCACCGACACGGCGTCCCGTCCGGACCAGGAGATCCTCGTGGAACGGGTCTCCGCTCGCGACAAATGTCCATGGCTTCCTGCCCTCGCGCATGCGCTCGGCATCGGCCTTGAACAGCACCGTGACGCCCTGCTCGGCCAGCGCTTCCATGACCCGCACCACATCCACGGAGGCTCCAGCAGGCGTGACCGGCCATCCGCCCAGGGGCTGCACCTGGGGCCGGCGCGGCATCACCCCGACGGTGCGCGTTTTCCGGCCGTGGCCGGGCCCGGCTGTCGGTGGCCCGGCTGCTGTGCTGTCGGCCGGGCCTGCCCGCCCGCCTGTGCTACCGGCTGCGCCGGCATACCGGCCGCAAGGGCGAGCGCCGCTCGCTCGGCGAGAGCGACTACATCCACCTGCTCGACGGCGCCCACCACCTGCTCAAAGCCCCGCTGATCGTGGTGTGGGACCGGCTGAGCACCCACACCTCCAAGACGATGCAGGCGCTCGTGGCCGAGCGGGAATGGCTGACCGTGGTCCTGCTGCCCGGGTATGCGCCCGACCTCAACCCGGTCGAGGGCCTGTGGGCGCACATCAGACCGGCCTGACCCTACGGCGCCGAAGTCAGCAGTCCATCCGCGCGGCGGCCGTTCCGCGCCCACGGCGTCATCGGCGTCCGCGGTTGCGGCGACGGGTCGTGCGCCGCCGTCCTGCACGCAGCCAGGCCGCGGCCTCCGGGGCCTTCTCGGACAGTTCCGCGAGAGCCGGGTGCAGGGCGGGCGGGACATGCGGTTCGAAGGGCGCGACGCGGTGGCCGTCTGCGCCGGGCCTGTCGCCATAGCGCGCCAGGAGGCCGAGCTGGGCCAGCGCGGCAAGGCCGGTGGCCACGGTCGCGGCCCACTGCACGGGTCCCTGGGGCAGGCGGTCAATCAGCGCCAGGAACACGAATGTGAGCTCCCCGATAAGAAGCAGCACCCCAGTGGCCGCCAGACAACTCGAGGCGGTGCGCGCCCGGCGGGCGCGGGACGCGCCAGGACCCCAGTGGAACTCGGCATGGGCGGCGCGAAAGGCGGGGTCGTGGAAGGCGATGATGCCGAGCGTCGTGGCGGCGGTACGTCGGCGCAGCGCAGCGAGCAGGGCGTCTGGCAGGGGGTGCCCGGCGGTGCGCGCCACGTCCGCGCCGGTCCCGGTCAGTGCCAGATTGCCGCGATGGTTGATGGTGACCAGGCCGTCCAGCAGGAGCTGGGCGGCGGCCGCCTGGACGTCAGGCAGTCCCGGTCCCACCCCGACGATCCACCCGGACCGCCGGGCTCCAGACCTGCCCGCACCACCGCTGACCAGGTTCTATTTACGCGTCAGAGGTCCGGCCACTGCCCGGCCCGGCGCAATGCCGAGCCACTTGCGGGCGGCAGGTCTGCATAACGTGCGCCGTCCCTGCGCTCAACCCGACCGAGCGGCGCAAGGGCAAGACCGTCATTCGCGTGCGTCCCTGATAAGGGGCTTGTCTCCGCCAGCAGTCGGCTCGACTGCTCACTGAGCTTTTCTCGGCGAAATGATCTTCGCGAAGTAGGATGAACCATCTTGATCGGTACGGATCGGGCGTGTGGCCCGGGCCCGCCGCCGCGACATCGCGCTCGTGACGTTCGACGAACTTCCCGCTCGCCGAGGTGCTCGGTCCCGCCATCACCGCCGTCGCCGAGGACCCTCGGGCCATCGGAGCGACCCCCGCCCTCGCCCTCTCCCGCCTCCACGGCGACCACAGCCGGGCGCGGACCGTCACCATCGGGACCCGGCTCGTTCCCCGTGAAGCCGGAGAACAGCCACCGAGCCGATAGTCCCACGATCTTCCCCGAAGGCGGCAGCCTTTCGCGCTGCGGCGGCAACCGTCGGTCGTAGCCTCTCCCATGGTTCATCACTGTGTGCAATCAGTCCCGAGCTGCGCTCCGCATGACATGAGCGCCCGGGTCGCTTCAATATGCGATCAATCATCCGGCCATGGGTCAACTGGCCGAGATCTGATGGAGCGCCAAACTCCCTCAAATTTCGCTCAGTTATCTGGTTTCCTAACGCAGGCTTCATATGATCGCCCCATGACGACCCCGGCCAGATTATGCAGAGGGCCGGATACTCATGCACAGCCGGACCGGAAAGACCGACGACATCCAACCTCACTTGGAGTAATCGATGACAATCGCACGCCGCAGGCACGACGCCCTGAAGCGCGTCTCCCGCGCGGCCGGAGCCGTCGCCGCTCTCGCCATGGGCGTTTCGCTCATAACTGCCCCGCAGACCGCCTTCGCGGACAGCGACCCCGGCGTCGCCAACCTGCTGAACGCCTGCAGCTGGGCGGACTACTGCCAGTTCCACCCGCAGAGCTACTGGACCTACACCGGCCCGGTCCACCAGGTCAGCCAGTCCCTGTACAACTGCACGAATGCGGCTTCCACCCAGTCGGTCAACTGGGCGGAGACGACCGGCTCCTCGAACTCGGTCGGCGTCAACATCTCCGCGACCTACAAGTTCTCGGAGGTCTTCGAAGCCTCCATCCAGGCGACCTACAACCACACCTGGCAGACCTCGAACACCTTCGGTGAAACCGACGCGGTGACCATCACCCCCGGGCGGGTCGGCTGGATCGAGCGCGGCACCGCCAAGCAGCAGGCCACGGGCTGGTACGAGATCCACTTCGGCAACCGCTACTACGGCCACTACATCTGGTACATCCACAACTACACCGAGTCCGGCCCCAACGCGAACACGCCCCGGGGCTACGTCAACACCCAGTCCCGCCCGATGTCCTCCAGCGAGCGCAGGGCCCACTGCCACCGCTGAGCAACGTCCCTGACCGCCTGCCGCCCGCACCCCTCCCCTGCCCGGGGCGGTCGGCAGGCCCCCTGAGGTGAGAAACCCATGACGGCCCGTACGACGAACCGCCGCTTCACAGCGACACTGGCGACCACGGTGTCCGCGCTGCTGCTCACCGGCTGCGCGACCGGCCACCAGCGCACCCACGTCTCCTCCGCCGATCCCGGCCAGGGCCCGATCACCATCGGCGCCGACAGCTCCGCCAGGCCGACCCCGGCCACAAGCAGGGCGCCGGGGTGAGCAACCAGAAGGACCCGGTGGAGACGAAGCTGCACACCGCGGTCTGCGCCGGCCAGGTCTCCCTCGTGGCCGCGCAGAAGGCCGTCGTCACCGACTGGAGCACCGCCTTGACGACGCTTCACCGCAGCTGACGAACTCCCTGGAGGGCGGCCGTGAAGCCTTCAGGCGTGGAAAGAGCCCTGGCTGGACGGGGGAGGCCAGCCAGGGCCGTGGGTGGTGGCGTGCGGAGGGCGGTCGCCTCTCGGCGGCGGGCTCCATGGGGCTTCAGCCGGACGATCGTCCCCATGGGCTGTAGGTGAGGCCCGGGGACACTGTCCCTCCGCAGCCACGTCCAGATGAACGGTCAATGGTCCTTGAGTGTTCCCGGCCCGTCGCCTCTGCGGTGGTGAGCCGGGGCACACCTGTTGGAGGGGTCAGTCGATGAAGTCGACGATCAGGGCGGCGAATTCGTCCGGGGTGGCCAGGCGGATGCCGAGGGTTTCGGCCTTGGACCGTTTGGATCCGGCGCCGTCGCCGGCGATTGACCAGGGTGGTCTTCTTGGAGACGCTGGAGGAGGAGCGGCCGTCGGCGCGTTCGATGAGGCATGCGCCACCAGGTCCTCCTCACCGACACCCCCTACGGCGAAGGCTCGTTGCCATGGCCGCCACCGTCGGCCCGGCCGTGTCGCCACCGTGGCCGCCCGCTTGGACCACGCCCGCCGCGACGAGGTCGCCGCGGTACGCGGTGAACCAGCCGTTCGGCTTCTTCTGGCCATCAACCTCCGCGGAGCCCGTCAGCACCTGGAAGTAGGCCACCGGGCGCACGCCCGCGTCGAGGACCGCATCCGCTGCGGCGAGACCACCGGCTTCGGCCGCTTTCCCTCGCGACACTTCGCCATCAACATCGCCTGGCTGTAGCTGGCCCTGACCGCCCTCGACCTGCTCGCCTGGATGCGCACTCTGCTACTGGAAGGGGGAACTGGCCACCGCCGAGCGGAAGAAGCTCCGCTACCGGCTGCTGCTGCCCGCAGCTGCCCGCATCACTCGCGGCGGTCGCCGCCTGTACCTGCGGATCTCCGCAACGTGGCCCTGGCGAAACGAGCTGACCAGCGCATTCGCCCGCCTCGCGGCCCTGCCCCGGCCGGCCACCTGAACCGCGGCACCGCCCCTGACCACTCACGACCCGAGGAGCCCTCGAGAACCAGACCCGCGCGTCGCGCCCCGGTCATACCCACCCGGCCACGAGCAACCGAGACCATCGCTTCACCCCGCGATCCGACCAGCTCGGCCGCGCGAAACGAAACGGGGAGGTATGAGATGGTCAGGTCCAGTTCGCCAGCCTGGGTGGTCAGCGTCATGTCCTGGTGACCGCTGCGGTAATGGATTTCAGGCGGCCCCGTGGGCACAGGCGCCCTCCAGCGCCGCCTGGTACGACGCGGCGGCCATCTCCTGGAACTGGGCGAGCCGCGGCACATGCGCCGACTTGGTCAGTTCGGCGTGCAGGAAGGTGAGGTCGGTCGCGAGGCCGACCATGCCGAGGGCCGCCTTGAGATACCGCTCTTGGTGGTCGCTGTCGTGGCGGGGCGTGCCGGGGCCGTAGGCACCGCCGCGCGCCGAGGCTACGACGACCTTCTTGCCCGAGAGCGGGCCCTGGCCGGTGGCCGGGTCGGCGATCAGCGGGGCGATCAGGACCCGGTCGAACCACGCCTTGAAGGTCGAGGGCACCGAGAAGTTGTACATCGGCACACCGAGCAGGATGGTGTCGGCGGCGAGAAGCTCCTCGATCAGCGGCCAGGTCACCGCCCAACTCGCCTTCTCCTCGGGCGTCTGCGCCGCGGTCCGGGCGACCGCGAGGTCGCGCACGCCCTCCGTCTCCAGGCGGTACATCACCCCGATCTGCGCGTCGTCGATATGCGGAACGTGGTCGGCGGCCAGGTCGCGGTAGACGTAGGTGCCCTCGGGGTTGGCCTTGCGCCAGACCTCGGCGAACTCGCCTGAGATCTGGCGGGAGACGGAGGCCGCGCGCGGGCTGGAGTCGAGGTGGAGCAGCGTCGGCATGGTGGAGTTCCCTTGTCTGATCAGGTCGTTCGGGTCGGGCCAAGAGCCGTGGTCCGGGTCGGGCCGAGTTCCATTGAAAGTCCCGGCAGAACCGTTGTCGCGTAATCTGGCGTGACAGTTTGTAGCCCGAAGCGTTAGCGAGGATGACGGTGCTGGACGTACGGAGACTGGTGCTGCTGCGCGAGGTCGGCGTCCGTGGCTCCATCGCCGCGGCCGCGCAGGCCCTCAACTACACCCGTTCCGCGGTCTCTCAGCAGCTCTCCGCCTTGGAGGCGGAGACCGGCACCGCCCTGCTCGACCGCGGCAGCAGGCGGGCCGAACTCACGTCGGCCGGGCGGTTGTTGGTGTCCCACACCGACCGGGTCCTGGCCCAACTGGAGGCCGCCGAGGCTGAGTTGCGCGCCCGCGATGGGCGGATCAGTGGTGAGCTGCGGGTGGGCGTGCCCCTGCACGAGGGGCCCGCGCTGCTGGTACCGGCGCTGAACCGGCTGCGCCAGGACCATCCGCGGCTGCGCATCACCCTGCACGGCGTGGGCCCCGACGAGGGCCGGCAGACCGTGCGGCTCGGCCGGCTGGACGCCGTGCTGGCCGCCGGCTATCCGCAGGTGCCCGAGCCCCGGGTGCCCGGGCTGTATGAGGAGGACGTGCTCAGCGACCGCCTCCGCCTCGTCCTCGCCCCCGGCCATCCGCTGGCCACCGGTGAACACCCGCGCCGTCTTGAGCAGTTCGCCAGCGAACCATGGCTGCTCGACCGTACCTCACGGCTCGGCCGGCTCGCCCTGCACGCCTGCGCCGGCGCCGGTTTCGTGCCCGACATCGTCTCCGACATCGGCGACATGCAGGCGGTGTTCGGGCTGGTCTCGCTGGGCTGGGGCGTGGCGCTCGTCCCCGACCTGGTGCCCGGCCGGCCGGGTCATCCGGTCGCCCGAGTCACGCTGGAGGGGCCGCAACTCGCCCGCCGCATCACCCTCGTCGTGCGCGAGGGCGCCCTGCAGACCCCGCCGGTGGCGGCGCTGCTGCCAGCCGTACGGGAGGCCGCGGCAGAGCTGAGCCAGTCACTGACGGAACATCAGGACCCGGCGTCCCAGTAGCGGGACCCCTCTCATCACGAAGCCGCCGGCCAACGCGGACAGCTCCCCTGGAACCGCACCTCCACCGCCAGCGCCTCGGCATCCGCCATGGCGAGCCGCAGCCGGCGGTTGCCGATGTGCGCGTCGACTTCCAGGAAGACGTGGTAGAGGCCGAGCCCATGGCCGGTGGGCCAGGACTGGATCCAGGACAGGGCGACCGCGCGAGCACTGAAGGCCTGCCGGACATCGGGTAGCAGCGCGGCGCCACCGACACGAACCGGGTCACCGCCGCGGCCTCCCGGACCGAGCCCGACGGCGAGGATCTATAACCCGTACAGCTCGGCGGCGGCCGGTGCGCGATGGCCGCCCAGCCGGGAATGCCGGCCTCGGCGCCCGCACCCGGGCGGCCGCCGCGTCAGCACGCGGCTGCCGGGGGGGCAGCGACCGCCTCGCCGAGGCGGGTGGAGAGTTCCTGCCTGGCCGGTATCGGGTTCGCAGTCGTACACCGGTGTCCGCGGCGTGTGCCGCCCAGGGCGGTGTCGGCGTAGCGGAACGTTGCAACGAGCAAGGGCAGTCGGCCTCTGGATGGCCGCCTTGGGTGCGGCTCCGCGCCTATCGAAAGCCGAGGTGAGGAGCGGTGCCGACCAGTTCACCGCTGACGGCCCACAGTTGAGCGGCGACGGCCGGGTCGGCCATAGGAGAGGGGACGGGCTCACGCCTCGGCATGCCACGCAGGCTGAAGGCCCTCGGCCCCCGCAGCTGCCCTCCCCGCGCCTCCGAGTCAAGGACGGCACGGACGACGGGCCATGCTCCGGCGTGCTTGCCCTGAACCAAGAGCGCGGAGGGCAGGGCACGCGGCCGCTCGCCAGCGGTTGTCATGCCCACCGGCGGGCGGGGCGGGGTGAGGGAGTCCACTGCGCCGTCGGGGTGGGTCACCACGCTGAGCGCCGCGCGCAGGCCCTAGCGCCAAGACCAGCCCACGAACGTACCGGGCTCTGGTCAAAACTTCACGGTGGGTCTTCTGCTCGACGGCTCCTGTTTCCTAATCTGCAACGTCGCACAGACTGAAAAGTTGTATTCATCTGGTGAGAGGTCGCTAAAAATATGGTGAGCGTCGAGCAGGCCTCCCTTGAGGAGGCCAGGGGTCGCAGCGGCCTCAGGCGTGACGTCGGACTGATCGGTCTGATGTGGGCCTCCGTGGGTTCCATCATCGGCTCCGGCTGGTTGTACGGCGCCGAGAAGGCAGTCGGGGCGGCCGGTCCCGCGGCGATCATCTCGTGGGTGATCGGCACGGTGGCCATCGTCCTGCTGGCCCTCGTGCACGCCGAACTGGGCGGCATGTTCCCGGTGGCCGGCGGCACGGCCCGCTATCCGCACTACGCCTTCGGCGGCCTCGCCGGCCTGTCGTTCGGCTGGTTCTCCTGGCTGCAGGCGGCCACCGTGGCGCCGATCGAGGTCGAGGCGATGATCGGCTACGCCGGTCACTGGAGCTGGGCGCAGGGCCTGCAGCACAAGGACCAGACACTGACGGGCCCGGGCATCGTCACGGCCATCTTCCTCATGGCCGTCTTCGTCGCGGTCAACTTCTTCGGCGTACGCGCCCTGGCGCACACCAACAGCGCCGCCACCTGGTGGAAGATCGCCGTTCCGCTGGGCGCCATCTTCATCATCGCCGTCGGTAACTTCCACTCGGCCAACTTCACCTCGGAGGGCTTCGCGCCGTTCGGTGCCAAGGGCGTGCTCAGCGCCATCAGCGGGAGCGGCATCATCTTCGCGCTGCTGGGCTTCGAGCAGGCGATCCAGCTCGCGGGTGAGAGCCGCAACCCGAAGCGGGACCTGCCCAGGGCCACCCTCGGCTCGGTCGCGATCGGCGCGGTCATCTACATCCTGCTGCAGATCGTCTTCATCGCCGCGCTCCCGCACAACACCTTCGCCAAGGGCTGGGACGCTCTGAGCTACGCGGGCATCAGCGGTCCGTGGGCGGGCCTGGCGACCCTGGTGGGCCTGGGCTGGCTCGCGTTCGTCCTGTACGCGGACGCCATCATCTCCCCCGGCGGCACCGGCCTGATCTACACCACCGCCACCTCCCGCGTCTCCTACGGTCTGGCCAAGAACGGCTACGCGCCGAAGATCTTCGCCCGCACGGACTCCCGGGGCGTGCCGTGGTTCGGCCTGATCATCTCCTTCGTCACCGGCGTGGTCTGCTTCCTGCCGTTCCCGAGCTGGCAGCAACTGGTCAGCTTCATCACCTCCGCGAGCGTCCTGATGTACGCGGGCGCACCGCTGGCGTACGGGGTCTTCGCCGACCGGCTGCCGCACCATGAGCGGCCGTACCGACTGCCCGCCGGCAAGGTGATCTCCCCGGTGTCCTTCATCGTGGCCAACCTGATCATCTACTGGGCCGGCTGGGACACCCTGTGGCGCCTCGGTATCGCGGTCGTCCTCGGCTATGTGCTCCTCGGCGGCTACGCCTGGTGGGCCAATGCCACGGACCAGCCCGACGCGCCCCGCATGGACTTCAAGGCCGCCCAGTGGCTGCCGATCTATCTGCTGGGCATGGGCGTCATCTCAGCGCAGGGCGGCTTCGGCGGCACGGGCAATCTCGGCCTGTGGTGGGACATGCTGATCATCGCCGTCTTCTCCCTGGTCATCTACTACTGGGCGCGGGCGACGGCCTCCGGTGCCGAGGCGATCGAGCGCAGCATCGAGGAGGTCGTGGTCACCGACGCCCCGGCGCACTGACCGCTCTCCCCTTTCATGGCCCGTCGGCCGCGGCACCCCTGCCGTGGCCGACGGGCCACCCTCATCGTCGACCACCCCGGCAGCGGCGAGGCATTGCGGCTCCCCCGGCCGCACGGAGCGCCTCCTCCAGGACATCACCGCCCTCGACGCCGCCGTCGACCGCATGGCACTCGACGACAGGGCCCCGATCCATCCCGCCCGCGTCATCCGCACCGCCCGCTCCGTCTTCCCCCGCGACACCGTCCTCGGCGTCGACGTCGGCGCCCTCGCCCAGCACATCGGCGGAGCGTTCCCCTTCTTCCGCGTCTACCGACCGCGCTCCGTCATCACCCCGTCCAGCTTCTACGGCATGGGGTTCGCGGCCGCCGCCCCGCCCGCCGCCCGCCTGGTCCACCCGCGGCGGCCCGCCCTGTGCTTCGCCGGCGACGGCTCCTTCCAAATGGTCATGAACATCGTGCCGATGGCCGCCCAGTACGGACTCGCAGTCACCTGGTGCGTGCTCAACGACGACGCCCTCGGCTCCATCCGGGACCTCCAGGAACACACCTACGGCAACCGCATCCAGGACACCGAGTTCCCCTTCCAGCCCGACTCGCCCGCCTGGCCGAGGCATGCGGCGCGTACGGCGAACGCGTCGACGACCCGGCCGCCGTACCTGACGCCCTGAAGCGCGCCCTCGCGGAGAACACGGCCGGCCGCCCCGCCGTCCTGGACTTCGCCGTCGCGCGCACCCGGCTCGCGCAGACCAGGGAGCACTACTTCACGACCTACCCGCAGGACGACTGATCGGCGCCCGCTTCGGGCCCTCCGAAGCGGGCGCCGCCCCAGGGCTCCTTGTCAGCCCGCGTCGGGGATCCAGCTGCCGTGGAAGCCGAGGGGGACCCGGGCCGGCAGGTGAACGGTGGCCACGGGATCCGCGGTGATGTCCTGGGCGGACAGGATGACCAGGTCCGTGGCGGAGCGCTCGGGATTGTGCGCGAACGCCGGCACATGACCGTCGTCCTCGGCCACGCCGCATGCCGCAGGCACGAAGAGCGGCTCACCGAGGGCCTGCCCCCGGCCGAATGTGCGGATCTCCTGGGTGCCGCGGTGCAGGTCGTGTTTGATGAACGGTGTACGGCGTCACCCTGACTGGTAGGTGAGGTAGGCAAGACTGTCGCCGACGGTGCGGCTGTCGACAAGGCGCAGGGGTTTTGGGGCGCTGGTCTGGCCGAAGAGGCGGTTGCCTGCGCCCATCACGAGCGGGAAAATCGCCAGCCGCAGCTCGTCGACGAGGTCGTGCTCGATCAGCGTGTGCACGAGCTGGGAGCTGGCGTAGACGCGGATCTCGCCGTTGACCGTGTGTTTCAGTCCCGCAACCGCCTCCGCGAGGTCACCATCAAGTACCGTCGAGTTCTTCCAGCCGGGATCTGCCAGCGTGGCGGAGGCGACGTATTTGGGCAAGCTGTTCATCCTGTCCGCCAGCCGGCCGGTGCGCGATGGGTACCGTGCGGCGAAGAACTCGTAGCTGCGTCGCCCCAGCAGCAGGGCCTGCGCGCCCAGCGCGTCGTCGAGGATGAGCTTGTCCCATGCCTCGCGGTCGGTCGGGCCGAGCCCGGCGCGCCAGTCGTGCCGGCTGAAGCCCTCCTCGCCGGTCGGGTCCTGAGTGACTCCGTCGAGCGAGACGTTCTCGAAGACGATGATCGTTCCCATCTCGGTGCTCCTCTGTTCGGGTGGTCTGGACTGCCAGTGGTGCAGACACCGCGGCATCGGCAGAACTGGGCGCGCCTCGGCCGCCCAGTTCGCCAGTCAGCCGGTGTCCATACCCGGGGGAAGTGCCATGTGGTGAGGGAGAGGGTGACACGAGGATGGCGACCGGCGATCTGATGTCGAAGGCGCGGGCCGGCGACGGTGACGCGTTCCGCGTATTGGTCCAGCCATACCGCGCGGAGTTGCAGGTGCACTGCTACCGGATGCTCGGATCGTTGCAGGACGCCGAGGATGCCCTGCAGGACACGCTGCTGGCCGCCTGGCAGGGCATCGAGGGGTTCGAGCAACGCGCCTCGCTGCGCACCTGGTTGTACCGGATCGCCACCAACCGGTGCCTCAACGCCCGTCGCTCGGCGAGCCGACGCCAGGCCAAGGAGTGGCACGTGCCCCATGTCGAACCGCCCGAGCCGACCCGGCTCGGCGAGGTCATCTGGCTGCAGCCCTATCCCGACACCCTGCTGAAAGCCGTGACCGACGCGCCGCTCGGGCCGGAAGCCCGCTACGAGCAAACCGAATCGATCTCCCTGGCGTTCGTCACCGGTCTCCAGCTGCTGCCGCCTCGCCAACTCGCCGTTCTTGTCCTGCGTGACGTCCTCGGATTCCACACCAGCGAGGTGGCCGCCATGCTCGACTCGAGCGTCGACTCAGTCAACAGCGCCCTCAAACGAGCCCGCGCCGCCCTGCAACACCGACAGCCGCCAGCCGGCGACCGCCAACCTCCCGCCCCCGGCGCAGCCTCCGAGGACGCGCTCGTGGCGAAGTTCGTCCGCGCGTGGGAGTCCGCCGATCTCGACGCGCTGGTGGATCTTCTCACCGGCGACGTCTTCGTCTCGATGCCGCCAGTGCCCTTCGAGTACGAGGGTAAAGACCTCGCCGCCCGCTTCTGCGCCAGCATCTTCCGCGCTGGCCGCAGGTTCGACCTGGTGCCGACGCGAGCCAACGGCCAACCGGCGTTCGGAGCGTATCTGCGCGCTCCCAACGGCATCAGCCACGGGACCGGCCTCTACGTCCTCACCCTCGCCGACGACCGCATCAGCGCCATGACCCGATTCGACAACAGCGTGCTGCCCTGGTTCGGGCTTCCTCGCTCACTCCCGAGCCGATAACTGCCCACTCGGCGACCGCGGTCAGGAACTTCGCGCCGGCCCTGCCGCGCACGCGGCGAGGGGGTGGCGGTGGCCTTTGGCCCGGCGCGGATCGGACACCGTCGCGAGGCAGTCGAGCAGGTGCGGGTGCTCCCCGGACCCGGCAGGCCGGCAGCGGCAAGCTGGTGCGCGGACGAACGCGTCCCGGAGGACGGGGCGCACACCGTCGCCGAGCGTGCCGGCGCTCAGAAACCAGACGACGTAGGCGGCCTCGTGGCCCTCTACCACGGTCTCGGCAAGGCTGGGCGCAGCGGAGTGGAAGCCCACCACCACGGCGGCCCGTCGGCGAGGAAGTCCTCGGCGCCAGGCAGCCCGCCCACAAGGGACTCCATGACGACCAGGCGCTGGACGAGACCAGGGCGGAGAGGGCGAGGAGGAAGGCCGGCGCGGTAATCGTTGGGCGTCAGACCCCACAATGATCACGACATTCACGCCTGCTCTGAATCCCGCCCCAACGGTCGGTACCTGGCCAGCCCTACCACTGGGGAACTTGCACATGCCTTGGTCAGTAGCTGCCTGTTTGGCCGAAGACGGCTCCCGTATGCAGGTTGATCGTGCCGTCCGCGTAGGACGTGACGTTGGCGTCGTTGAGCATCGGGGTGTAGCAGGTGTAAGCGCCGAGCGTGGAGCTCCAGGTCAGTGTGTTCCCGTTCGCCGGGCAGCCCTCCGCGCCGCCCGTGTTGCGGTAGACGAAGGCGACTCCGGAACTGAAGGCCGGCGAGAGGATGCGCGCCCACACGGTTCTGCACGACGTGCTGTAGCGCAGCTGGATCGTCCCGACCTGCGCGCCGTCCCCGCGGTATATGGGTGCCGACTCGGCAGTGATGGCCGAACTGGCGCATCCGCCAGCGATCGGATCTTGGCCGTCGTACGTAGCGGCCCGCGCGGTGCCGGAGAGAGCCAGAGGGGCGGCCGTCAGGGCGGCCACCGCTGCGGCACGCCCGAGCCCGTGTGCGAGATTCATGCAGTGCCTCCTGGCGCTGAGTTCGAGGATCTGGCGGTCTGTCCTCAGACGCGGACCGGCCGCCTGCTACGAGTGATCAATAGCTTGCTGTGCTCGACGAACCGCCGCCCTGGTCTGTCTCGATATCTCCATAGGCGTAGGAGGTCATGTTCGCGTCGTTGAGCATCGGCGTGTAGCAGGTGTAGTCACCCACGGTTGAACTCCACTGCAGGTTCGATCCCCCACACCACTGCGAAGCACTGTTGGGCGGGTTCCGTCCTACCTCAGCCTCCCCGTTGGGAACCGTGGAGACCACGCGTGCCCAGACCGTACGGCAGGCGGTGCTGTACCGGAGCTGGATCACGCCGACGGCGATGCCGCTGGGGATGAAGATGTTGTTCTGTTCTGCGGTGATGGCCGAGGCTGCGCATCCGGACGCGATGGGGTCTTGGCCATCATAGGTGGCCGCCTGCGCGCTGCCCCCCGTTCCCACGAGAACGGCCGCAGTCAGTGACACGACGGTTCCGCCTATAGATAAGCGCTTGTTGACGTTCATTCAGCTCCCCTGAATCGCGCGGCGTGGCCGCCTCATCCGGCGCAAGCCTTCCAGCTTTGCGCTGTCCCCGACAAGACGTCTGAGCCTGCGGAGAGGCGTGCACTGCTCCGACCACGCCGCTGTAGCTCGACCTCATGGTGGACCTTCATCCCGGTGGTCCCGGTCCCGAACTCGACCCCGGACGTCGCAGAACACTGGGCAAGCCGACGCTGGCAAGCGTGCTGCATCTGCTGGACGAGCTGGCCGCCGCCGACAGCGACAACGCGTCTGCCTCCTCGACCACCGGCACACCGATCGTGGCCCTGTCCAGCGCGCAGCTGCCCATCGACCGCTCCACCGGCCAGCCGCTGCCCGTACGGGTGGAGGCCGACAGCGTATGGCAGCTGAACGACAACGGCCGCATGGACACAGGTCCGCTGCAGGCTGGCTCTGGCCCGTCACTCCGCCGAGAACCGCGAAGACAAGACGTCCTGGAGGGACCGTCCCCGCAGGTGCGGGGAGCAGCCGTGCCCTTCGACGCCCGAAATCCCCCGCAGTGCTCCCCGCATGCGCGGGGATGGTCCCGGCGCCATCATCAACCTCTTCGCCAACGTCAGCCGGACTCGTTGCCGGAGCCGCCCGAATTGTTAACGCTCACAACCTTGCCGCGTCCGTCACCTGACCGTTCCGCTTGCGGGCATGACTATCAATGAACGCCGGAGTCCGGGTCAAGACCTGCTCAGCCTCTTCCTCTTGTGAACGCGAACATGCCTGCCTTCGTGCGGTCACCGTACCTATCAGCCAAGGAGCTGCCGTTGGGCTCCTTCCACAGGGCTCCTACCTTGTGGAGGCACCGGACAGATCCCCACCGGCCACCTCGCCGACCGAACCAACCGCAAACCCCTCATCGTCACCGGCATGTTCGTTCAGTTGGCCGGTTTTCATCCTGTCAGGTGCGGCTTGTTGATCCGCGTCGCTCGTGCCGGACGGTCCGGCTTCTCGTCCGCCAGTCGGCACTGTCTTCACCCGTCGTCGGCCCCAAGCCTCTCTCGGTCCGCGAGGTCATCTCATGGATCATGGCTCATCCCGAACACCTCCGCTACGGGGATGCCGACAAGCTGCACCGCCTGCGTGAGCGCGACCCTGCGCCGGACCGGCTCACTGGCCGCGTCAGGAAGTTCGCCGCCATGATGACCGGACGCCACGTCGACCGCCTTGACGGCTGGATCACCGAAGCCGAACGGGACACCCTGGCCCCCTGGCTTCCTTCGCCCGCAACCTCCGCCGTGATCTCGATGCCGTCCACAACGGTCTGTCCATGCCCTACAGTTCCGGCGCCGTGGAGGGCAACATCAACCAGCTGAAGATGCTGAAACGACAGATGTTCGGCCAGGCTGGCCTCGATTTCCTTCGCAAACGCGTCCTGCTCGCACGTTGAGCCGGACCGTCCGGATCACAAGATCGTCGACAGGACCACGATCCGCGACCAGCAGGTCGCCAACCGGCCGATCTACGGCTCTACTTGAGTCCGATCGCCGCGCATTCCGACTCGTACTTGGCCGTGCAGATGTCGGACAGCTTGTAGAGGCCGTCGGCAATGACCGTGTCCTTGATGTTGTCCTTGGTCAGCGCGACCACGGGGACGAGCTGACTCGGGATGTCCTTGTTGGTGGGGCTGCTGACCTTGCCCTGGGTCAGGGAGTCGAACTCGATGTCCTTCCCCTGGATCTTGGTGATGGCCATCTCCGCGGCGTTCTCCGCCTCTGCCGAGTAGGACTTGTACACGCTCATGTACTGCTCACCGGAGACGATCCGCTGCACTGCGTCGAGTGTGGCGTCCTGGCCGGTGACCGGGGGCAGGCTGGTGACGCCCTGCGCCTTGAGGGCCTTGATGACGCCGCCCGCCATGTCGTCGTCAGCGGCGAGCACGCCGGCGATGTTGTTCTTGCCGATCGCGTTGATCGCGTCCGTCATGTTGGTCTGGGCGAACTGCGGATCCCAGTCCGCGGTGTCGTAGGACTTGGCGATCGTCACGGTGCCCTTGAGCTGGGAGAGCGCACCCTCCTTGAACTGCTTGGCGTTCGGGTCCATGGGCGAGCCGTTGATCATGACGATCTTGGTGGAGATACCGGCGCCCGGGCCCAGCGCCTTCAGCAGTGAGCGAGCCTGTACCTCGCCCACCAGTTCGTTGTCGAAGGAGATGTCGGCGTCGATCGGCCCCTCGGCGAGCCGGTCGTAGGCGATGACCGGGATGCCCGCCGCCTTGGCCTTCTTCACCTCGTAGGCGATGGCGTGCGAGTCGACGGCGTCGAGCAGGATCACGTCGACCTTGTCGTCGATCATCTTCTGCATCTGGGCGTACTGTTTGTCCCCGCTCGCTTCCGCGTTGGCGTACTCGACCTTTCCCTGATGGCGTGTCAGTTCGGCCACTCTATTCTTGATGATGGGGTAGTCGAACCGGTCGTACCGGCTGGTCGACGTGTCCGGCAGCAACAATCCCACGGTCACATCGTCGCCCTTGGTCGGGCTGGTCTTGGCGCTGGTCTCCGACCCGTCGAAAGTCCCGCAGGAAGCCAGCGAGAGAGCCAGTGCGGGTACGGCGACAGCTATGACGGCATGACGCATTCGGGTGCTCACTTCTGGTGCGTTACGGACGAGGGGGCAGCATTGCGCCCCAGATGACTGAAAAGCCAACGCGGATGCAGCCACCGGCGTCAAGCGGAACCACTTAACGAGATGACAAAGCCAAGCTCCGCGGCCCCGGTGGGGACTTGGCGGAAGGCCGCATCGCCTTCTCCGTCACGCCTCGTACGTCTGAGCTTGACTGTCAACTTGACCCGGCCCTACGGGCCGGGCTTGGAGGTAGCGCCCAGCTGGCTGCTGGGTTGACTCCTCCGTCCAGCCACCCCTATCGGGTGGCAGGGGCGCGTGACTCACGCCCCGCGTTCCACACGCTCTCGCCACGGGTGGCGATGTTGTGGGAAGCGTTCCGGTCCGCGTGGGCAACGACCCCGCACCCCCGGCAGATGAAGAGTCCCTGGTCGACACGGTTGCGTTTGTCGACGTGGCCGCACTGGGCGCATGCCTGGGACGTGTACCGGGGGTCGACGAAGACCAGGGGCACGCCGGCCCGCTTGGCCTTATAGACGATGAAGTCTGCGAGCTGGGCGAAGGCCCAGGCATGGAGTGCGACCCGTTGGGGCTTGCGGAGCCGTACCCGGTTGCGGATGCCCTTGAGTTCTTCCAGGGACAGGCCGCGTCCGGTGCGTTCAGCCTCGGTCACGATCGTCTTGGAGATGATGTGGTTCTGGTTGGCGGCGTGCCGCGCCTCTTTGCGGGCACGGGCCTTGAGCCGCCGTCGGGCGCTCTTGATGCACGACGTGTGCACCGACCTCGGCGCGAAGCTGCGGGAGTTCAACGGCGAGCGTGATCACGTGCACCTGCTCGTGCACTACCCACCCAAGGGCGCCATTCCCGACTCGTAGGGTCCCCCACTGCCGCGCTTCCCCCGACAGGGCGGACGACCTCGCCCTCCTGCTCACCGAGTACGCCCCGCCACGTTGACCAGTCCCTGCCGCCGCTGTCATCTGCCCCAGATCTTCCGGTACGCCTCCCGGTATCCCACCGGATCCCAGGTCGTGGCGCCGTGGCTGTTGTCGGCCGTGCTGATGTGGACGGGGGCCACATAGCCACTGGCCGGCTGGCCGTGGAAGACGCGGTTGAACTCGTCGACGATCTGCCAGCCCTGCAGGGACAGCGGCTCTGGCACGGTTGCCGCCTGGTACTGCCGGCTGTTGACGCGCTCAAAGGCGGAGGGGTCGCCGTCGCCGGCACCGATGTTGAAGGGCGGGCCGGAACCCTTCTTGCCGGCCGCGCGGAACGCCGGGGCGGCATCGGCGAAGTACAGGTCGTTGATGGCAACGGAGTAGGTCCATCTGCCCTGGAAGCGGGAGAGCAGTGAGGAGACCTCCTGGGGCGTACGGCTGCTCGCGTCCGGGATCGGGATGTTCTCGTACGCCAGCAGCCGTACCCCTGCGCAGGTGGCCAGCTCCTTCCCGATCAGGTCCGACTTGTACTTGGCGAAGGGGATCGAGGCATCGGTGAAGACCACCGTCCCAGCTGTGCCGCCGGAGCTCGAGATGATCCACTGCGCACTGGCTCTGGCCACGTCCTCGACCTTGGTGGTGATGTTCGTGAAGAGCCTGGGGCGCCGGCTGGGGCCGGGGGAAGCGACCGCGTGCCAGCCGACGAGCGGGATGCCTGCCGCGTTCGCACGCGCCACTTGCAGCGAGGTCGAGCCCGGGTCGAAGCCCCCGATGACGATGCCCGCGGGTCTGACGTCCACGGCCTCACTCATCGCCGCCTGGATGCCGGCGGGGGTGCCGCCACCGTCGATCACCCGCACCTGCCAGCCGATGACGCCCGCGGCTTCCCGCACACCGTCCGCGGCGCCCGCGACTCCGGGATTGGTCATGGTCTGGGCGACGTAGACGATGGACTTGCCGGCCACCGCGGTGGGACCGGTGGTCGGTCCATTCCAGGGGATGTCGGTCCGCTCCGCCCGGCTGACGGCGGCCCGGGCCCTGGCCTGGGACGCGGGGCAGCCGCCCGGGCCCGAGGTGGACTGCGCCGGCCCACTCGACGAGCCGCGTTCACAGCCGGCCAGCACGAAGACCGCGACCACCAGGGCGGTAGCAGCGGACCGCGCGTTGCGGACGGTGGGGATGTTGCGGTTGCGGTGCACGGAAGCTCCTTGCGGAGGATGCCGCCCGGTCATTTCGGCGGTGCCGGCGGCGGGGGTCATGGAGGGCTGCCCGGGGCGCCGTCGTCCTGTGGCGCGGCGGACGCGTCGACGGCGGCGACCGCGCCGACGCGCAGGCGGCGACGAGCGGAGTAGCCGGCCAGGCCGACGGCGAGGAGCAGGGTGCCGCCGTAGAACAGCGGGACCGTCCAGAAATCGCCGCCCATCTGGGCGATGCCGGTGAGACCGACGGCGAGGACGGCGACGGCGACGAGGGTGCCCAGGGCGTTGGGGCGGCCGGGTTTGATGGCGGTGGAGCCGAGGAGGGCGCCGACGAACGCGGGCAGCAGGTAGTCGAGGCCGACGCTGGGATTGCCGATCTGCTGCTGGGCCGCGAGCAGCACTCCGGCGAAACCGACGATCAGTCCCGATGCGGTGAAGGCGTAGACGGTGTACTTGCGGGTCGGGATGCCGACCAGGTCGGCGGCGTGCGGGTTCGACCCGACGACGTACAGGTACCTGCCGAGCGGCAGGCGCTCCAGAACCAGCCAGAGGGCGAGCGTGAGCGCAAGTACGTAGAAGGCGGGAGCCGGCAGGCCGAGGAACGTCGAGTCGTAGATGTCGGTGAAGGCGGCCGGAAGGCCTTGCTGGCCGGGAACGATCCGGCCGCCGCCGGTGACCCATCCGGTCACCGCGTACATCATGCTGCCGGTCCCGAGCGTGGCGATGAACGAGTCGATCCGTCCGAATTCGACGACGGCACCGTTGAGGACGCCCACGACACCCCCTCCGGCGATCACCGTGAGGCAGGCGAGCGGCCAGGGCCACCCCTCGCCCACGACGAGCTGCATCACCATGACGTGCGCCAGGCCGAGACCGTAGCCGATGGAGAGGTCGAACGCCCCGGTCACGATGGGGACCATCGCGGCGAGTGCCAGGACGGCAGGGATCGACTGGTTGGACAGGATCGAGTCGACGGTGTCCCGGGTGGGAAAGGTGCGCGGGAGAGCGAGGGAGAAGACCAGGAAAAGCAGGGCGGTGAGGGCCAGGAGGCCGTAGGCGCCGATGAGTTGCCCGCTCCGGCCGTGCGGTCGGGCGGATCGCCTCGGTGGGCCCGAGCGACGCGGCTGGGGCGGGGGCGCGGACGGAGAGGGGGAGCCGGTCACGGGTTCGCCGCGGGTTTGGCGAAGGGCAGGGCCGAAGCCGCCCGGGTGAGCCCGGTGACCGTGAGGGCCGGACCGGTCAGCTCGGCCGTCACGGATCCGCGGACGAAGACCAGGGCGCGCCGACACACGCCGACGACCTCCTCGAAATCGCTGGAGACGAGCAGGACGGCGAGGCCGGACGCGAGCGCCTCGTCGAGCAGCCGGTGGATGGCGGCTTTGGCACCGATGTCCACGCTCGCCGTCGGTTCCTCGAGGATCAGCAGACGCAGGCCCAGCCACAGCCACCGGCCGATCACGACCTTCTGCTGGTTCCCCCCGGACAGGGTGGCGATGGCGGCCTCGCTGTCGTCGGGACGGACCGACAACCGCTCGATCAGCGTGCCCGCCTCGGCGCGTTCGCGTCGCGGGCTGATCCAGTGCAGCGCCGACAGGCCTTCTGCCCGGGGGTTGGCCAGGAGGTTCTCCCGCACGGTCAGCTGGGCGAGGCAACCCTCCCGCTGTCTGTCACCGGGCACGAGGGCGACGCCGCGTCCGACGGCGTCCGCGACCGTACGGGGACGGTACGGGCGACCGCCGAGAAGGGCCCGTCCGCCGAGGAGAGGCCGGGCGCCCGCGAGGGCTCGGGCGAGGCCCGTGTGGCCGGCGCCCGTGAGGCCGACCAGGCCCAGGACTTCCCCGCGCCCGAGCTCCAGACTGACCGGTCCCGCATCGGGGGTGCGCACCCCGTCCAGGGTCAGGACGGCCGGGCCGCCGGCCGGCGTGGTGAAGGGGCGGTGGCCGGCCGGTTCCTCGCCGGTGATGTCGCGCACCAGGCGGGCAGGACTGTGGCT
This sequence comes from Streptomyces sp. NPDC101152, assembly GCF_044768275.1. Lineage (NCBI taxonomy): Bacteria > Bacillati > Actinomycetota > Actinomycetes > Kitasatosporales > Streptomycetaceae > Streptomyces > Streptomyces sp. NPDC101152. The sequence continues at coordinate 28,627 of NZ_JBIWPO010000059.1, forward strand.
CGCCAGTGGTCCGTGACTGACCAGGTGTCCGTCGCGCAGCACGGCGAAGGTGTCGGCGACCTCGTACACCTCGTCCAGGCGGTGGGTGACGTAGAGGATGCCGTGCCCGCGGTCGCGCAGGGTGTGCAGGACGCGGAACAGCCGGGCGCAGTCCGCGGCGGGCAGGCGGGCGGTCGGCTCGTCGAGGACGATGAGTGCCGCCCGTGCAGCCAGGGCTCGTGCGACGACGACGAGCGAACGCTCGGCCGGATCGAGGCGGGCGATCGGCGCGTCGGGGTCGAGGTGTCCGGCGACGACCCGCAGGGCCTCGATGCAGTGTTCTCGGGTGCGCCGCCAGGAGATCAGACCGGCGCGGAGCGGATACCCGGTGCTCAGAGCGATGTTCTCGGCCACCGTCATCCACTCCACCAGGCCGAGATCCTGGTGGATGAAGGACATCTGCCGGGCGGCGGCGTGACTTCCCAGGGGGTGCCCGGCCACGGTGACCTGCCCCGAGTCGGCGTGATGAACGCCGGCGAGCACCTTGATGAGCGTGGACTTCCCGGCTCCGTTGGGACCGAGGAGGGCGAGGACACTGCCGGCGTGGACATCGAGGTCGACCCCGGCGAGCGCGAGGGTTCCCCCGAACCGCTTGGCGAGTGCGCGAACACGGACCAGGGGCTCCGCCCCGAAGGGCGGGACCGCATGCGCAGAGGTGTCGCGGGCCTCGTGCACGGACCTCTCCGGGGGTGGACCTGGCGTGTTCTTCCCGATGTGCATCAGCGATACTAGTCGCACATATCATATGTTTTCCGGCATCTTGCCAGTGTCTGTGACCCCAACGGAGCAGTGGATCGTCGGGGCCTGCGCCTCAGACCCCCTCGAGCCCGCACTCTGCCCAGATGATCTTGCCCTGCTGGGTGTAGCGCGTGCCCCAGTTCCGGGTCAGCTGCGCGACGAGGAACAGGCCGCGGCCGCCCTCGTCGGTGCCGGCCGCCCGGCGCAGGTGCGGGGCGGTGTTGCTGGTGTCGGAGACCTCGCAGATCAGCGTGCGGTCGTGGAGCAGCCGTACCCGGATGGGCCCCGCGCCGTGACGGATGGCGTTCGTGACCAGCTCACTGAGCACCAGTTCGGCGGCGAAGGCGGCCTCCTCGAGTCCCCAGTCGGCCAGTTGCCGGATGGCGAAGGCGCGGACCTCGCTGACCAGGGCCGGGTCCGCGGGCAGGTCCCAGGTGGCGATCCGCCCAGGGTCCAGGGCGTGGGTGCGGGCGACGAGCAGGGCGATGTCGTCGCAGGGGTGGGCGGGGGCCACGGTGTCGAGTACCGCCTCGCAGGTCTCGTCGGGCGTGCCGTCCGCCTGGGCCAGGGTGGCGCTCAACTGGTCGAGGACCACGTCCACGTCGCGGTGACGGTCTTCGATGAGCCCGTCGGTGTAGAGGACGATCTGGCTGTTCTCCGGGAGCTCGATCTCGGCGGCTTCGAACGGCAGACCGCCGAGGCCGAGCGGGGGTCCGGCGGGCAGGTCGGGGAACCACACGGTGCCGTCGGGGCGGGCCAGAGCCGGCGGGGGATGACCGGCGCGGGCCATGGTGCACCGCTGTGTGGTCGGGTCGTAGATGGCGTAGAGACAGGTTGCGCCGATGATGCCCGCGTCCACGGCGCCAGGGTCCTCCCGGTCCAGGCGTCCTACGAGTTTGTCGAGGTGGGTGAGGACATCGTCCGGGGGGAAGTCGAGTTCGGCGAAACTGCGGGCGGCCGTGCGCAACCGCCCCATGGTGGCGGCGGAGAGCATGCCGTGCCCGACGACGTCGCCGACGAAGAGTCCGATGCGGGTGCCGGACAGGGGTATGACGTCGTACCAGTCCCCTCCGACGTCGGATTCGGCGGGCAGGTAGCGATGGGCGACCTCGACTCCATCCTGGTCCGGCACACCCTGCGGGAGAAGACTGCGCTGCAGGGCCAGGACCATGGTTCGTTCACGGGTGTAGCGCCGGGCGTTGTCGATGGACAGCGCGGCACGGGCGGCCAGTTCCTGGGCCAGCGACCGGTCGTCGTCCATGAACGGTGGCGAGCTCTGTGCCCGGTAGAAGCCGGCCACGCCCAGGACGACGCCGCGGGCGACCAGGGGCACCGCGACGAGGGAGTGGACGTGGCTCAGCAGCTCCGCGGAGTGCTCGGGGTCCTGCGCGAACCAGCCCGCGGCAGCCTGCAGGTTCGGTTCCAGCACTGCCTGGCGGCTCGTCAGACACCGGGACTGCGGCGTCGACGGACCGTAGTCGACCCGCTTGCCGACCGGATGGAAGGGACAGTCGTCACGGATGCCGTGGACCACGGTACGGCGCAGGTCACTGCGGGGATCGGCGGACTCCTCGCCGCGCAGCACGGCCTCGGGCAGGTCGACGGTGACGAAATCGGCCAGTTGGGGCACCGCCGACTCGGCGAGTTCCCGGGCGGTTCGGCCCACATCCAGGGTGGTGCCGATGCGGACACCGGCCTCGGACAGCAACTCCAGGCGGCGGCGCGCGGCCAGGGCGTACGTCCCCACGTGCGGCTCCCCCACCATGACGAGTCCTCTCGCCAGCGGCGGGGAGTCGGGGTGCTCGTCCGTCGATCCGTCACCGGTCGCGACACCCTCGACGCCCACGGCGACGGACAGCGGCGCGGGCGGCGCGACGGGAACGCCCCCGGAGAACGGGAGGGGGGTGGCGGCGGCGAGCTCGACAGGCAGACCCAGCGGCTCGTGCTGACGGGGGAGGACGAGGGGCTCTCGCGGTGCGGGACCGGGGAGAACGGCCTCGATGACCATGCCCTCCACTCCGGAGGCACTCGTCACCGGCCGGCTCACGAGCGTGACCCGGCGGCCGTCGGGCAGGGGCACGTCCACACAGGCCCGCTGCCCGCGGGCGATCAGCTCAGCGGCCTTCTCCATGAGGATCGTCCGGTCGCGGGGGCGCGTCTGCAGGGCCAGTTCCGCCACCCCGACGCGGTGCTGAAGACCTGCGGCGGCCTCGGCTCCGCTGTCCAGGTACGCCCGCAGCAGAGCGCGTTCACGCGCGGAGCTCTGCCGCAGCAGCCGGCGCTCGATGGTCTCGGCCGCCTTGCGGATCACGGTGTCCAGCGCCGGGTCCTCGGCGCTGCGCGGATAGCCGAAGCACAGGACGCCCTCTATACGGCCGCTGAGCGGGTCGCGGACGGGAAGCGCACGACAGGCGCTGCCCTGGGAGCGCTCGGCGAAGTGCTCGGCACCGTAGACCCGGATGGGCCGTCGCTCCGCCAGGGCGAGACCGATACCGTTGGTGCCGGCGACCTGCTCGGCGAAGACGAACCCGGGGACGCTCTGGATCGGCGGGAGAGCTCTGGCCAGCGACGCTTCTCCGAACCGGCGCAGCAGTACCGTTCCGCTCGCATCGGCGACGGAGATGTTCATGGCGTTGCCGGCGAAAGTGGCCTGCAGCCGGTCGAGCACCGGAACGGCCGCGCGGACGATCCGTGCGTCCGGTTCGAAGTCCTCCCGGTAGGGAAGGTCGGACTGGTCCGGCGACAGCCCGAGGATCCGGCAGCGCCGCCAGGAATCCAGGATCGACGCACGCACACCCGTCTCGACCGGCTCACCCTGCATGAACCGCTCACGGAAACGGGCGGGCCCCGTGCCACCTGGCGCACGCCCCGTCGGTATCGGATCTCCGCCGGCCCGAACCACGCTCCGCCTCACTCATGCCCTCGACAGTCAGTCATTCCAAAATGTCTGGTATGGGTGAGGATACGAGCATTGGTGGCCCGAGTCACGGTTCGTAAGCCCCTCACCCAGGGCGACCGGACCGGTCTCACAGGACCGCGACCGGGTTGACGGGCGAGCCCGTCCCGCCCGGGATGTTCAGCGGCGCCACCACGAGCAGGAAGTCGTACCGCCCCGCGGCCGCGGCCGCGGCCGACAGCGCTTCCAGGTCGAGGTTGTCCAGCAGCGGCACCCCCATCGCGGCCACCGCCAGGGCGTGGACCGGCGAGTGCACGCCGTCCACGGGCGAGGGCCGTACGTCACTGTCGCCGTCCGCGCCGAGCAGCGAGATGCCCCGCTCGGCCAGCAGCGGCAAGGCGTCCACATGAAAGCCCGCGCTGGCCGTGTCGGGATCCCAGGCGCCGAGTTCCGCGCGGCGACCGACCTGTCCGGAGCGCAGCAGTACCGCGTCGCCGTCACCGATCGTCACCCCGAGCGCCTTCTCCGCCACGGCGATGTCCTCAGCGTGCACCGCCCGACCCGGTTCCAGCCAGCGGATCCCGAGCACGGCGGGCAGGTCGAGGAGCACTCCTGTCGTGACCAATGGCCCGAGGGCCGACACCGCGCCGAAACGGGCGCCTGCGGCATCGACGACCTCGCGTGCCGTGCGGCCGTCGTAGAGTTGCCCCCGGTAGGCGACGTGGCACAGGGCGTCGAGATGGGTGATGCCCTTGCCGTGGTAGTCAGCGGCGATGAAGTCCTTGTGGGTGGAGGGTTCCGGCGCTTCCACGTCACCCAGGTCGGTCATGTGGTGCAGGGCCGGCTTGCGGTTGCCGGGGCCGGGCCGGGTGTTCCACGGCAGCGCCAACGGAACAACCATCCCGGTCCGCACGCGCGCCGCGGCTCGCCGCACGTGGTCCGCGGTGATCCGGTTCCAGGCCCCGCGGTCGGCTGAGGACCAGAGACCCCACGTGCACACCGCGTCGAACAGCGCGTCGAACTCCCGGCGGGAGACTGCGGGCCCGTTGCCGGGGCAGGTCGATGCGGGATTCGCGGCATCCGCGGAACTCGGGCTCATCTGCACTCACCGCTCCCCGTTCGCTCCCGAGCCGCAGTCAGGAGCCCACAAGGAAAGAGACACGCACCTATCGTTGTGCATTATCCCTGTTCGTGTCCGTCAACCTCCGTTGGACAACTGCCACGATACCTCCCAGGCCCGACGAGTCGGCATGGTCCGCCCACATGATCGTGAAGCACAAGGAGACGGCCCGGGGCAGGGACTTTGCGTGCAGTCGATCTGCCCGGTTGACCACGTGACTCCGAGGGCTGTGAGGGGTCGTTTTGGGTCGCGGGCGGTGTGGCGGCAGGCGGCCGCGATGTGGTTGTGGTCGTCCTGACGTGGTCTTCGATGTCATCGGCGCTGGCATCCAAAGGCGCTCGGCGAGAATCATCCGGCCTGGCGGGACTCTGGTGTCGGTGGTCGGGCCTGTGGAGGCTCGCCCCGTCGACGGCTTGGCGGTCGAATTCGTCGTCGAGTCCGTTCCGAGTTAGCTGGTGGAGATCGTCGACCGGGTGCGGGACGGGCGCCTTCGCACGCACATCGGAACCGTCGCGGCCCTCGACGACGCCGTCCCTGCGCGCAACCCGACCGAGCGGCGCAAGGGGAAGACCGTCATTCGCGTGCGCCCCCAAGAAAGCCCAGGTCGCAAAAGATCGACATGTCGGACGCGGCGCGACCCTACAGCCGCTGCGCCCACTCGCGGCCATCACCGAAAGATCACCTCCAGGATGCTACGCGTGCTTGCTCGCGCTGAGAGGGGCGGCTTGGCGCTGCGCTTCCTCAGCCCCGTCTTCTTCGCGGCCGGACTTCCGTCCCGCGGCATCGGGCGATGTCAGTGGTGGCAGGCAGGATGACGGGCATGACCACACCTGCAGCAGTGATCGTGGATGCCGCCGCCTACGCGCAGGCGGTCGAGGACGCGGTGCAGGCGTCGGCCGCCTTCTACTCGTGCGGCACATCCGTTCTGGACGATGACGCCTACGACCGGCTGGTGCGCGGCATCGCCGCGTGGGAGGCCGACCATCCCGACCACGTGCTGCCCGGCTCTCCGACGGGGAAGGTCGCCGGCGACGCGGGCGGCGGTGGCGAAGCCGCGGCGCAGTGAGTGGCCGCTGTAGCGGGCGGTTCAGAGGCCAGCCCGCCGTCCGAGACGGCGGTGAGCCTGGCCCGGACGGCGGCGCGGGCGACGGCGTCGGCGACCGCCTCGCCGGTCAGGCGGCCGGTGGGTACGGATGACGACCTGCAGCCCCTCGTCGACGTCGGTGACATCCGCCGTGTTGAGCGCGGCGAGTTCCGAGCGGCGGGCGGCGGTGGCGAAGCCGAGCAGGATCAGGGCCCGGTCGCGCCGAACGATCGCGGTGTCCGCCGCGCAAGCGGTGGCCATCTTCCGCAGCGGGGTAACTGTCACCGGCGTGGCCTTGCGCGGGCTCTTTCCGGCGGCGCGGTGGCGGCGGATGCCGCGGATGACCAGGTGGGCGGGCAGGGAGTCGGCGGGGGTGTGGCCGGCGCCGCGGTGGCGGGTGCGGATGGCGGAACTCTACGCTCGCGCGGATGCGCTCTTCGAGCTCACCGACGCGGTGCTGTGCGCGGACGGGGTGGTGAAGACCCTGGTCGAGCTGTCGCTGCGATCGAGCACCGGCGCGGGCACAGTGCGCTGTATGCGGCTTTGGACCGCGGCTGGCTGGAGCCGACGCGCCTGCGCCGCACGCTTGCCTGCCGCCGCCGACGGCGGCCGACGACCGGATCGTACCTGTACTCCGGTCCGGACTCCTCAACCGTCCGCTGCATCGTCTTCACGGCCCTGGGCCGCACGTCCCGGAGACCAGGCGCCGGCCGACCCTTACCCCAGTGGCGGCCCCTCGGTGCACCCAGGCCGCCCCCACCCGCGCGGCACCCAGGCCGCCGCCCGGCGCGAGCGGCAGCGCGGTCTGCAGTGATCACCGATGCAGTCCCGTTGTGCACCACTACGACTGGCGCACAACGCGCTCGCCGCAGCCCTGCACAGCGGATTCCAGCGGTTCGACAACCTGGCCCGCATGGTCTTCCTGGACCCGGCCGGGTGCACCTTCTACCAGGATTGGGACAAGGCCGCGAACTCGTGCGTGGCCCAACTGCGCGCGGCCTACGGACACGACCCCGATGCTTCGCGGATCACCGAATTCGTCGACACACTCTGCGCGAAGAGCCCCGAATTCGCCGGACTGTGGGCACAGCACGAGGTGAGGGGCAAGACGCAGCAGGCGAAGAACCGCGCACACCCCGAGGTCGGCGCCCTGGAGATCCAGTTCTCGGCCTTCACCGTTAACGGTGCTCCGCAGCAGCGACTGGTCGTCTACCAGGCCGAGCCGGCCAGTGCCACCGCGGCTGCCCTCGCCGAACTCCACTCCCCCGTCAACCATGAGGAATCGGCACAGGTGGTACCACTCGGAGTGCTGGGGACGGCCCAGCCGAGCGGGCCCTGGCGGCAGCCGGCCTCGCCGCCGTCCTGCACCCACGCCTCTGCCTCCGCGACTCCGTCGGTAAATACGCAAAACGCCCTGATGGCCGGGTCATGTGGCGAGAGCGAGACGGGCAAGGTGGCAGGCGCGGGTCGTGCCGAGTGAGGTGCCGTTCAGCCAGGCGTCGACGCGGATGATGTTGAGGGCGGTGGCGGACAGCACATTGGCAAGATGGGTCTTGTCCTGCCCTCGGTAAGGGGTTCGCCGCAGACGGGTGCGGCGGACGGCCTGGGAGATGGTGCCCTCCACACCGGCGCGAGCGTCGTAGCGTTCTTTCCACGCATCGGTCTGCTGCTCGTCACGTCGTTGTTCCAGGATCCGCTGGTCCTGGGCATCAGGGTGAGACTGCGGCCCCACTTGCCGTTGGCTGCCTTGGTGCAGCGGGCCTTCAGCGGGCACGGACCGCAGTCGGCGAGGGCGAAGTGGACGCGAACAAGCGGAGTGCCGCTGGCCTTGCGCTGCTGGGACCAGCTGATGCTGGTCGCGCCCGGAGGGCAGGTGACGCTCTTGGCTTCCCAGTCCGTGGTGAAAGCGGCCTGAGTCAGGTCCGGAGCCTGTGGGTCGCGTCCGCAGTGGTGGGTGTCCAGCCCGACCGGTCCGATCAGGTCGATGTCGTGGTCCAGGCGGACGGCGAGGACATGGGCGGCGGTGATGTATCCGCTGTCCACCACGTGCTCATTCATGGTCCTTGACCTGACCGAGCACTCCAGGGCCCCCGGGGTGGAGCGCCTGTCGCTGAACTTGGTGCTGCGGCTCTGGAGCTCGGCGCTGCTGTACTTCTCGCACTGGTGACAGTTGGAGTCGCTGTACCGGGCCAATGCCAAGTACCGACAGATCTGGGAGCCGCGCTTCCTGCTGTTCGAGAAGAGCGCCCACCTGGTGCGGATCGCTCTGGCGGGCGCCCGCGCCGAGGGGTTCATCACTCTGCCGGTGCCCACCCGCCCACGTGCGCCCCGCAGTTCCAGGCATATCCGGCTGATCGTGTCGCCGTACTGGCCTACGGGGGTGCACGGCCCGCAGCGGTTTGCCCAGCTGCTACCTCTGGTTCCCGGCCTGCTTGATGGTCTTGATCACCGGTGCCGTTTCGATGTGCGTGATGGCCGGCAGCGCGGCCACTCGGGTGGTCAGGTACCGGTACAGCTCCCGCTGGTTCGCGCACACCACGCTCGCGTACAGGTTGGTCGGCCCGGTCGTGGCGGCGGCGAACGCGACCTGCGGATGCTCGGCCAGCGCCTGACCGGTCTCAGCCAGCTGCGCGGGGGTGACCGAGAGCCAGAGCAGGGTTCGGGTGCCGACGCCGAACAGACTCCAATCGACGTCGATGTCCCAGTACAGCAATCCCCTCTCGCGCAGTTCGCGCATCCGGCGCCGGACCGTGGTCGGTGACCAGCCGGTCAACGCAGCCAACTGCTCGAACCCGGTCCGACCGTCGACGGCCAGTGCGGCGAGCAGCGTCCGGTCGCCGTCGTCGAGCCGTATCAGCCCCGGCCGATGAGGTACCGCAGGCGGGCGCAACCGCTCGATCGCCTCCTCCTCCAGCGGGCCGAGCCTGGCGATGAGGCTGTCCGGGCCGCCGTAGAAGGTGTGCAGGACGGAGTGCGCGGTCACCCCCTCCACGCGGGGCGTGCGGGGGAGCTTGGCCAGCAGCAGCGCCTCGCTGTCGGCTTCGTTCTCGGCGCGGACCGCGCAGGTGATCTCGGTGCCGCCGGAGGTGACGCTCACCCAGGACGTGTCGGGGCGTCTGGCCAGCGCTTCGGCCACCGGGAGCGCCGCGGCGGGCGCGCAGCGCACCCGCAGAAACCACACCACCGCGCCCAGCGCGGTCGGGTCGACCCCGCCGAGTACCCGGACCGCTCCGGTCGACCGCAACCGGGCGTATCGGCGGGCGATGGTGCGATCCGACACGCCGAGCACCCCGGCGATGGTGCTGAACGGGGCGCGGCCGTCGATCTGCAGGGCGTGTACGAGCTGTCGATCCAGCTCGTCGTAGTCGGATTCCACCGACAGCACCCTACTCAGAGTCAGATACCGACGCGATCGGGTCGTTTTCTGGCTCGGCCGGCCCGGCCGGCGGAGTGTTGACCCCGTCCTGATCGACACAAGCAGGGAGCATCCATGGACATCGATGTACTCGTCGTCGGCGCAGGCCCGACCGGAATGATGCTGGCCAACGAACTGCGGCTGGCGGGGGCGTCGACCATGCTGGTCGACAAGCTGCCGCAGCGCAGCCAGTTGTCCAAGGCGGGTGGCGTGCAGTCCCGCACGCAGGAGGCACTCGACCAGCGCGGCCTCCTGGAACCGCTGCTGGCCCTGGGCATGCACCAGGACAGCACCGCTCACTTCGCCGGTATCCCACTGCCACTCACCCGTGGCCGGCACCGCCTGCCGTGGCGGTCCGTGCCGCAGGTGGTGATCGAACGGGTTCTCGCGCAGCACCTTGCCGCACACGGCATCACCGTCAGGTGGGAGCACGCTCTGGTCCGCCTCACCCAAGACGAGAGCGAGGTCACCGCGACCTTCGCCGACGGCTCAAGCGTCCGCTCCCGTTACCTCGCCGCCGCGGACGGCGCCCACAGCACGGTGCGGTCGCTGTTGGGCGCCGAGTTCCCCGGTCGGCCGGGCACGGTGACCGTGGTCGCGGCCGACGTGCGGTTGAGCAGCGACGAGGAGTTGACGACGCACGCGTGGAGTGAGAACGGACACTGGGCGCAGGTGTTCCCGCTCGGCACCGATCCGCAGGGCAGGCCACTGAGCAGACTCGCCCTCGGCGGACCGGGCCGGTCGCTGGACAGGGAGGTCCCGGTCACCGAGGAGGAGATCCGCGACGGTCTGCGCACCGTGTACGGATCGCGGGTGCAACTGCTCGAACTGTGCTACGCCCGCCGCATCACCAACGCGGCCCGGCAGGTCGCGCAGTACCGACACGGCAGGGTGTTCCTGGCGGGCGATGCCGCCCACATCCACCTTCCGATCGGTGCGCAGGGCATGAACACCGGGATGCAGGACGCACTCAATCTCGGATGGAAACTCGGCGCCGCCGTGCGTGGCTGGGCACCGGAGCAGCTGCTGGACACGTATCACACGGAACGGCACCCGGTCGCGGCCGCTGTGCTGCGCAACGTCCAGGCTCAGAGCCTGCTGATGGACTGGGAGGGAACTCGCGAACCGGATCTGCTGGCGGCCAAAGAGCTCTTCGCGGACATGACCCGACTTCGGGACGTTCAGTACCGTCTGTCGGCGTACGGCCTCTGGTCCCCAGTTGCGTACGGGCGAACGTCCCCGGCGGTTAGGCCACTTCGGTCTCTCGCTCGATGGCCTTGAGGCGGT
>NZ_JBIWPO010000060.1:0-37460 GCF_044768275.1 Streptomyces sp. NPDC101152
CGTTAAATCCGGCGGTAGAGATCAAGACCGTGTCCGGTGGTGACCGCGTCGATCAGGGCCTGGAGCTCGGAGGGTGGGTCCGTGTCCGTCCAGGCCCGCCGAAAGCACCGGAAGGAGCGAGAGTCGTGTCGACTTGGACAGCAGAAGAACTCGCGAGAATCGCCGGGACGGACGACTTCCACATAGCACCCTATCGAGAAGACGGAGTGACTCCTGGCACGATGACCTGGGTTTGGTCAGTACCGGTCGACGGTGACGTCTACGTCAGATCAGCCACGCCTGGGTCACGTTGGTTCGCTGCCGCCGCACCGCCAACAACGCGGAATGGTGACCACCGGCGGTCGTACCAGGGAAGCCACGTTTGAGGTGGTGAACAACGAGGACGTGAAGACCCTCGTGGACGCGGCCTACGAGGCCAAGTATTGGAGGGACCCGTACTTCTCGCCGGATCTGCTTGCGCGGTCCCGGCATCAGATCGCCAAGGTGAGCCCAGCATGACCGCCTATCAATTGCCGAGCAAGATCGAGGTAACCCCGAATGACCAGCATTGAGCGCCCTGACGCGGCCATCGGGCAAGGGATCCTCACCGCCCTCCAGCTCGAAGACTCCCTTGCGCACCGTCGTCTCGCTCACCCCCGCGGCACGGGCGACAGCCCTCACCCCGCCGTGCCCCAGCAGCCGGGCCTCGGCGGCCAGCGCCAACCGCTGCTGCCGCTCATTCAGATGGGGGAACAACACCCCGAATCTCAGGGCGAGTTGGTCACGAACCTCGCTCGGTATGCGCGTACCACACCAACGACACAGACACCGTGAAGCAACGTGTTGATTCTTTACGAGCCCTTACGGCCTGGATGACGATCCCGTCGATGCCGAAGGGCAGCTGTGCCCGCAGTGCGGCGATCTCCTGGACCCGGGCCAGCACCTGATCGACGGTGGCGGCGGTGATGCCGGGCACCGCGGTGGTGGCGGTGGTGTTGATCCCGTACGTGGCGGCCTGCGCCATCAGGTCGCTGTGCGCGAGCTCGCCCAGTCGTGCGGCGAGTTCGGTCTCGGTGTCGGGCAGGGGCAGCAGGCCGTAGCCGAAGAACGTCATCGGCACGGTGTAGGCGCGCTCCTTGGCGCGCAGGGTGCCCGCCGCGGCGCCGCGCGGGTTGGCGAACGGCTGCCTGCCGTATGCGGTGCGCACCTCGTTGCCGTGCTCGAACTGGGCGGTCGTCATGAGGACTTCGCCCCGGACTTCCACGGTGACCGGTTCGGCCAGTTCGTCGGGCAGGCCTTCGATGGTGCCGATCGCGTGCGAGACGTCCTCCCCGGCCGTCCCGTCCCCGCGGGTGATCAGCTGTCTCAGCCGGCCGTGGGTGTGGCGGGCGGCGACCGCGAGGCCGTCCAGCTTCGGCTCGATCGTGCGGTCGACAGCCGCGATCCAGGCCGCGCACGTCTGACGGGTCCATGCGGCGGGATCAGCAGCTTCCGGCTGCTCCGCTGCAATCCACCGGCCTGCTTTCAGCAACGCGGCCCGGTTGTGGAGGCGGGAGCGGTGAGTCATGGTCGTCGTGCTGTTCCAGCGCTCCACCCACTCGGCCCATGCCGGTGGCACCCCCGCGTGACCGACCACTTCTGTGATCCCGGCCTCTGCGTGAGTGCTAGCGGACGGTATCAGGGGTTAGCTATGGTGGTGGGTATGGCAAAGCAGACGAATATCCGACTGGACGACGCCATCAGGGCGGCGGCCGAGGACCGGGCCAAGCGCCGCGGCTTGAGCTTGCAGGGATACGTGGCCGACTTGATCGAGGCTGATGTGAACCAGTCGCGTGCCGCCTTCATGACTGGCGCAGCGGCGTTCCTGGCCGGGTACACGGAGCAGTTCGAGGCGGAGGTCGGCGAGGACCGGTACCCCGGTCTTCCGGCAGGGCTGGCAGAGAGCGCGCCGAGGGACGCCGCGTGAATCTCCGAATCGATCTCGCGTGGCTCCTGGCAGTAGCGCAGCAGATCCCGGGAGATCCCCAGGTCGTCGACTACGGCGTGCCAGTCGCAGCGGAAGCACGTCACCGAGCGGAGATCCTGGACCACGAGGTCTATCCTGAGCCCCATCACAAGGCCGCCGCACTGCTGTGCGAACTGGCGAGGAACCCCAGTCTGGAAGCGCGCAATCTTCTTTACGCGGCCACGGTGACCGCGGCCTACCTCTCGGCGTGTGGCCTTCCGGTGAGCCCGGGTCTGGACACCGTTGTCCCCTTGGCCCGCGCGGCCCGGGACGGGCTCCCGGTGCGGGAGGTCGCCGCTCAGATCAAGACCTGGACGAGCTGATCGAGCAGGGATCTTTCCCGCGGTCCGTACCGAGTCAGGCCCGCCAAGGCCTCCGCGCCGACAGCTGGGAGAGATGCAGCGTGATGTGTGCAAGCGATTCGTGGCCTGGTGGGTGAAGTAGCTGAGACGGACCCGGCCGTGGCGGTCGGGGTGATCAGCATCTGCAAGGCCGAGGAGGGCTTACCGCATCGCGTCGCCTGCCGGGCTTTAGGGGTGTCGGAGTCGTGGTACTACAAGTGGCGACGCCCGCCCATCGAGGGGGAGATGCGCCGACAGCACCCGGCGGAGGAGATCGAGGAGATCTTCCGCTGCTCCGGGGGCACGTACGGCTCGCCGAAAGTGTTCATCGAGCTGGGGCGCCGGGGCTGGCGGGTGTCGGTAAAAACCGTGGCGAAGCTGATGGCCGAGCTCGGGCTGGCGGGCCGGAAGGTCAAGCGCCGCCGGTCGCTGACGGCCGGCCGCTCTGGACTTCGTCCGTCGGCCGCTGACGCTCGCCCTAACCATCGACATTGTGGTTTTCAAGAGTCCGCTATGGGCCGTTATCGCGCGCTGCTCGCGGAGCGTGCCACCGGCGTCCACCTGGACCTGCGGAAGGACAGGTTCCGGGTGGTGGCCCCACTGGGTTCGGTGATCCGGCTGTGGAACGGCGCGACCACGATCCTGCACAGCGGCCACGGCGAGGCGACCACCTTGCTCTCGCCGCCCGAGGACCCGTCGGTCAACTCGGCCGGCAACAGCGGGGCGGCCGTCTTCACCAGGGGGTAACCGGCTGGGGACGGGGTGGCTCAGGGCGTACGCGGTAACCCGCCGCTGAGCCGGCCGCTACGGCGGCCGCAGCCCTGCATGGAGCGTGAGACGGGCGCAAAGTAGCACAAGTAGCGTGGACCGAGAAGCGTTGCAAGCGACCCGGTCGGGATGCGGCAGACTGGTGTGGATCCGCGGTACACGTCCGGCCGGACGTGTACCAGCCGAAGGCGGGTGGAAGGGAAGCCCACAGTTCCGTGAGTGACGAGTTCGACCTCCTGGAGCGCCGCGCCGCGGACCCCGTGGATGAGGGCGTGTTTGGTATCGACGCGTTCTCCCTCGACGACCGGCTGCGGCTGTTCCACTTCGCCGCCGCCGAGAAGCGTCACGAGTATCTGTGGCTGCTGCGGGCCTTCGACCGCGGACGCGCCAACTACCAGGTGCTGCTGCACGCTTCGGACGCGGTGGGACTGCTGGAGCGGCTCGCCGTCGACCACCCGGCCGTGGGAGTCGTCGGCGGGACGGCGGGCGTGCAGCCGTTGCTCGACGCGCTCGCGGAGTGGCAGGTGCTGGACCGGTCGTACGACGGGACGCGCGCCGCGAACCTCGCCGAGTACCGCAACCGGCACTACGTGTACCAGTTCACCCAGGCCGGGTACCGGGCCTACCGGGCGGTGGAGGACGTGCTCGGCGCGAGCCTGGAGGACGCCCAGCTCTCCCGCCTCGTCTTCCCCGACATCCTCGGCGACCTGCGTGCGCTGGCCGAGGCCAACACCGCAGGTGACGGCGAGGAGGTCTACCGCAAGCTCGGCCGTCTCGACTCGGTGCTGAACGAGATGGCGCAGCGCGCCGCCCGTTTCTACCTCATGCTCGGCGACCTGGCGCGTACCAACGACACCCGGCCCGAGGTGTTCCTCGCCCACAAGGACACGCTCCTCGCGCACATGCGGGAGTTCACCGCCGAACTCGGGCGCTACGCCCCGCTGCTCGCCGAGGCGGTTGAGAAGGCCGCGGCCACCGGTGTGGACCGCATGATCGAGTACGCGGCCGAGGCCGACGAACGGCTGTTTCGCAGCCCCGCCGAGCGCCTCGCGGACTGGCGGCACCGGTGGGACGGCATCGTCCACTGGTTCGCGGAGCGCGAGCACAGCGAGACCGAGCGGCTTCAGGACGCCACCGTCACCGCGATCCGCTCCGTCCTCGCCCTGCTGCGCCGGGTCACTGAGGCCCGCCGGGGCGGGGTGAGCCGGGAGAGCCAACTGCGCCACCTGGCCCAGTGGTTCACCTCCTGCGAGAGCGACGAGGACGCGCACGCACTGTTCCAGGCGGTCTTCGGGCTCGGAGCGCCCCGTCACATCGCCGTTCCGTACGCCGATCCCGAGCAGATTCCGGGGCGTACGTCCTGGTGGGAGGCCGAACCGGTTGAACTTGCCCGCACCCTCGTCCAGTCCGGTCGCACCCCTGCCCTGCATGGCCCCGGCCGCATCGAACGCGACGACGACCGGCGGGCGCTGCTGCGCGCCGAGCAGCTCAAGGAGCAGGCCGAGCGACGGGGCGCCGCGAACTCCCTCGCCTCTGACGGCGTGTACGGCCGGACCCTCGACGAGCCCGAGACGCGCGCCCTGCTGGCCCTGCTGAACGTGGCGCTCGCTGCCCGCGTCCCCACCAGCCGCCGGGTCACCGCCGCCTCCGGATCCGCCCACGGGGTACGGCTCACCCTCACCCCCGCCGAGGGCTCCACGACCGTCGACACCGTGCGGGGCCGACTCCATCTGGACGGGCTGCGCCTGGAGGTCACCGCATGAGCGAGGTCGCCGTATGAGCCGTGTCGCCGAGGGAGTCTCCCCGCTCGAACTCGCCGACTATCAGAAGGCGGTGCGTCTCGTCCTGCGGCATCCGCTGGTCACGCCCGGGTACCCGGACAAGGCGGCGCTGGCGACAGTGCGCCGGTGGGCCGATCAGTTGCGCACCGACCTGATGGAGGTGCTCGGGTACCGGCTCGTGACCACCGCCGACACCGCCCGGCTCCAGCGAGCCCAGGACGGCCTGGACGCCACCCGCCCGGCCCTCACCCGCGCAGGCCGCCCCTTCGACCGCCGCCGCTACGCCTACCTCGTCCTCGCCCTCGCGGCCCTGGGTCGGCACGGCGCGCAGGTGGCGCTCGGTGAGCTGGCCGACGCGGTCGCCGCCGACGCCGTACGCATCGACGGACTCGGCCTCGACACCGCGCGGAAGGCCGACCGGGACGCTTTCGTCGACGCCGTCACCTGGCTCACCGAACGCGGCGCGCTCAACCTCGCCGACGGCTCCGCCACCGCATGGGCCGGCGATCCCGAGCGCGCCGAGGCCCTGTACGACATCGACCGGGAGATCCTTCTCGCCGTCCACCAACCGACCCGCGTCCTGCAGCACCTGACCTCGGTCACCGCGCTGCTGGACTTCTCCGGCGCGCTGGGCCTGTCCGCGGGGCGTGCCGCTCAGCGCCGTGACCAGGCCCGCCGTGCCCGCCGCCTGGTGCTGGAGAACCCGGTCGCCTACTACGCCGACGCCGATACCGAACTCCTGGGCCAGCTGCGGGCCTCCGCCCTCGCCGAGGACCTGGAGCGCCTGACCGGACTGACGGTGGAGCGGCGGGCCGAGGGCGTGGCGCTCATCGACACCTCCGGCCGGCTGTCCGACCTCCGCTTCCCCGGCGGCGGCACCGTCGCGCAGGCCGCGCTGCTTCTCGCCGCCCGGATCAGCGCCGCCGTCCAGCGTTCCGGACGGCACGCCCTCGAACTGTTGCCCGCGCCCACGGCCGCCGAACGCCTGGCGGCCCGCGCCCGGCGTATCGACGCGGCCCTGCCGTCGCGTGGTCTGGTCGCCGAACTCGCCGGACTCGCAGAGCCGGACGAGGAGTCGGCGTACGAGGCACCCGCCGACGAGGATCAGGAGCCGACGGAGACCCGTTACCCCTTCATCACGGACTCCTGGCTCCGGGGCAGACTCAAGGAGGTCACCGCTGAGTACGGCGCGGGCTTCGCCGCCGATCTGCGAGGCGACCCGGACCGGCTGCTGGACCAGGCCCTCGCCCTGCTGGCCGCCATGTCATTGATCGCCCGGGTCGACGGCGGAGCGCTCGCGCTCCCGCTGCTCGCCCGCTACCGGGGTGTCACGGCCCGCGTGAGAACCCGTACGGCGACCCAACCGCCCCTCCCGACCGCCCTCTTCGCCGACGACACCGCCAAGGACCCGACTCCGTGAGCAGCACCCCCGCTCCCGCTCCCACGCAGACCCCCACCTCCTCGGCCCGGTTCGTCCCCACCCGTGCCGGGATCATCAACCTGTGGGACTACCGGGACGAGGAGTTCTCCTTCGCAGGCGGCTGGCTCGTGCTGCGCGGTCCGAACGGATCCGGCAAGACCAAGGCCCTCGAAGTCCTCTTCCCCTTCGTTCTCGACGGCCGTATCGACCCCAAGCGGCTCAACCCGTTCGCCGCCGAGGACCGCACGATGAAGTCCAACCTGCTCTTCCGCGGGCAGGACAGCGCTCTCGGCTACGTCTGGATCGAGTTCACCCACCGGGAGACGGGCGAGGCCGTCACCTGCGGCATCGGGCTGCACGCCCAGCGCCACCGCGACACACCCGCGCGCTGGCACTTCGTCGCGGAGGGCCGGGTCGGCGAGGACTTCTCCCTCCTCACCCACGACGACCGGCCGATGACGAAGAAGCAACTCGCCGCCGAACTCGGACGCGAGCTGATCGCCTCCACAGCCGACTACCGCGCCGCCGTCGACCGGCGCCTGTTCGGCCTCGGTCCGGAGCGGTACGAGCAACTGCTCACCCTGATCCTCACCCTGCGCCGCCCGCAACTCGCCAAGAACCTCGACCCGGCCAAGCTCTCCGACACCCTCACCGCCGGTCTGCGCCCGCTCGACGACGACCTGATCGCCGAAGCGGCCCGTTCCTTCGACGACATGGAGTCCGTACAGCGCACCCTGGAGGGGCTGGCCGCCGCCGACGACGCCACCCGGGCCTTCCTCGCGAGCTACTCCACCTACCTGCGGGTCCACGCCCGCAGCGCCGCGGACCGGCTCACCGCCCGCCGTACCGAGACCGCCGAGCGCGCCGCCGCCCTGCGCGCCGCCGCCGCGGACCTGACGGCGGCCCGCGAGCGGCAGACCGCCGCCGAGACGCGAGCCGAGGCGGCCGACGCGGCGCTCGCCGCCCAGCGCTCCCGGCTCGATCAGCTGCGCTCCTCGGCCGCGTACCAGGCCGTCGAGCAACTGGCCGACCTGGAGCGCCTGGTGCGCACCTGCGAGCAGACCGCCCGGCAGGCGAGCGCCGAACGCGAACGCCGCAGCACCGCCACCGGCCGCGCCCGCGCCGAGGCCGAACACGCCGCGCGGGTCGCCGCCGAACTAGACGCCGCCGTCTCCCGGGACGCCGCCACGGTCGCCGACCACGCCCACACCGCGGGCCTGCCCTGGACCCCGGCGGATGCCGAGCCCGCCGGCCTCGCCGAACGCTCCGCCGCACTAGCCACCGCCCGTCACGAAGGCGTCCGGGCCGTGCGCGCCGCACAGCAGGCCGCACGCGGCGCCGAGCAGACCCGCGACCTCGCCCGCATCTCGCTCGACCGCGCGCAGGAGACCGCCACCGCGGCGGAAGCCGCGGAGACCGCAGCGGAGTCGGCTGTCGAGTCCGCCCGGGAGAAGGCGAGTGAGGCGCTACGGCAGTGGGGGCAGGCGCACCCAGGACTCCTGACCGAGGAGGGGGTCGCTCGGCTCTTTGCAGCCCTCGAACTCACCGGCGAGGCCGAGGCTGTCACCCTCACCGACGCCTTCACCCAGGCCACCGCACCCGCTGTGCAGGAACTGCGCGACACTCTCGCCGCCCTGCGCGCCCGGCGCACCGACGTCGAGCGCCGCCGCGCCGAGACGGAAGCCGAACGCGACCGGATCGCCGCCGAGCACGACGACGCCCCGCCGCCGGCCCGTGGCCGCACCGCAGACCGGTCGGCGGGCGACGGGGTTCCGCTGTGGCGGCTCGTCGACTTCGACGACAAACTGACGGATCGTCAACGAGCGGGCCTGGAAGCTGCCCTGGAGGCTTCGGGCCTCCTCGACGCACTCGTCACCGTCGAGGACACCACCGTGGCGGCCGGGCACAGCGAGGGCTACCTCCGTGCCGGTGCCCCGGTGAGCGGACCGAGCCTCGCCGATTTCCTGCGGCCCGACGACCCCGGGAATTCGGAGGACGCCGCTGCGGTCCCGGCCGCCGCCCGGATCGCCGCCGTACTGCGCTCGGTCGCCGCCACCGGCGACCTCGGCACCGGCATCCCACAGATCGGCCCCGACGGCCGGTACGCGGCCGGTGTCCTGGTCGGCGCCCACACCAAGGAACACGCCGAGTACGTCGGCGCCACCGCCCGCGCCCGTCGGCGAGCCACCCGGATCGCGGCCTGCGAGACGCTGCTGGCCGAACTCGCCGCCCAGCTTGACGAGTTGAGGCGCGCACAGGATCGTACGGACGCCGCCCTCGACGCGTACGCCGCTGCCCGCGCCGCCCTGCCCCGCACCACCGGCATCACGCAGGCGCTGCGCGAGCTCGACCGGGCCGCGGCGAGGCTGCGCGCCAACCGCGACGCCGCCTACGCCGCCCAGGGCGCGTATGACGAGTCGGTGGCCGCCTGCTCGGTCGCCGAGCGCGCCCTGCGCCGCACGGCGGCCGAGCACGCCATCGAGACCGACCGCGTCGACGCCGTCGAGACCGCCACCCGCGCCTTCGAGACGGCGGTCCGTGAACTCTTCGCCCGACGCCGCGAACACGCCCGCCAGAGCGAGGCGGCTGCGGCCGCCGCCGACCGCCTCACCGCCGCCGCCGAGGACGAGGAGGCGGCGGCGGACACCGAACGCGCGGCGCGCCGCCGGCACGCCGAGGAGGCCGCGGGACTCGAAGCCCTCCAAGAGACCGTCGGGGCCGAAGCACAGAAGGTGATGCGCCAGGTACAGGAAACCGAGGACGGCATCGACGCCCTGGTCCGGGAGGCCGAGGCGGCCCGCACCGCCCAGCACAACGCGATCGCGGGCACCGCGGCGGCCGAGGCCCGCCGTACGGCCGCGACCGAGGCCAGGGAGGTCGCCGCGGCGGAGGAGAAGGACACCGCCCGTTCCCTGCGACCGTACGCCGCCCGGGAACTCCTCGACATCCTGCGCTGCCCGCCCGGCCTGGCCTGGCCCGCCCAGGAAGCCGACTGGGCCGGCGAGACGCTACCGTCGGCCGTGGCCGCTGTGCACGAGGCTATCCTCTCCGCGACCCGCGACCTCACCCCCACCGAGACCAGTCTCAAACAGTCCGTCACCCGGCTCACCAAGGCCCTGGACGACCTCCAGGCGCAGCTCGCCGCTGCCGGACAGGACTACCGGCCGGAATGGGACGGCTCCGACGGCGTCATCCTCGTCCGCGTGGCCGATGAGGAGGGACCACTGCCCGTCGCCGCCTTCGCCCAGAAGATCTCCTCCCACCGGCGTGAGCAGGCCGAACTGCTCTCCGAGTCCGAGCAGCGGATCCTGGAGGACGCCCTGCTCACCCGGCTCGCCCAGCAGATCCACGACCGTACGGTCGACGCCCGTGACCTGATCAGGCGCATGAACACCGACATGCGCCGGCGCACCATGTCCTCGGGGACGACGGTCGGGGTCAGCTGGCTGCTCGCCGACCACCTCGACGACGAACAGCGCGCCGTCTGCGCCCTCCTCGACGCCGACGCCGCCCGCCTCGGACCCGAAGGGCTCGCCCGGGTGCGCACGCACTTCGCCGCGCAGATCAAGAACGCCCGCGCCCGCCACCGCGACCAGCCCTACCGCGAACTGCTGTCCGAGGTCCTGGACTACCGGCGCTGGCGGCAGTTCGCGTTCCAGCTCGTACGCCCCGACAAGACGGAGGAGAGGCTCACCCGTGCCCGGCACAGCCGGCTGTCGGGTGGCGAGCAGTCGGTGTCGCTGCACCTGCCGCTGTTCGCCGCCGCGCACGCCATGCTCAACTCCGCCGACCCGCACGCCCCGCGTCTGCTCGCCCTCGACGAGGCCTTCGCCGGCGTGGACGACACCGGGCGCGGTGAACTCATGTCGCTGGCCGCGCAGTTCGACCTCGATATGTTCATGACCGGCTACGACCTGTGGGCCGCCCACACCTCCGTGTCCGCCGCCGCCCACTACGACCTCGCGCACACCGCCGTCGACCACACCGTCTCCGCGCTGCTGCTCGTCTGGGACGGCGCCCGGATCCTCGCCGACGACACCGGCGACCTCACCGCCGCCCTCGGCTCGCCCGGCACCCGGCGCGTCCCGACCCCCGAGGAGGCCCCGGTTGCCGGCTGAGCCGCGTGAAGAGAACGGATACGACGAGTTGCGGGGCGAGGGATGGCCCCGGCTGCTCGCCGCCGCCCGCCGCAGGCTGGAGCGCACCAGCGGCGCACTCGACGGCGATATCGGGCTTACGAGCCCCAGCGAGGCCGAGCGCCGCACCGTCATCGGCGTCACCGGCCGCTACCGGCCCGAGACCGTCAAGCGTCTCGCCATACCCCTGCGTGACCTGGACGGGTATCTGTACGACCGCTACGGCACCGGTCTCCTCCAGACTCTCGGCCGTCTCCACGGACCGCTGCGCGACCGGCCCGCCGAACGGGCCGACGAGGAATCCCGCCGCGACCAGGCTCTGAAATCCGTCCGCTCCAGCAGGCTCGCCGGACAGGGATGGTTCGCCGCCTGGCTGGAGCGGATCGCCGCCGACGGCACCCTCACCCGTCTGGTGCGCCGGGGGGACGCGCCTCTCCTCGACGCGGCGGCACATGTCCTGGAACGGCTCTGCGGCGACGGGGAACGCTGCACGGGCTCGCCGGAACGGTCTTCCGCGCTCCTGCCGCTTCCGGTCCTCGCCGAATGGGCCACGGGCGACACCAAGGCCCTGGTTCCCGGCACCCCGCTCGAACAGCTCGTCCTTCGCGCCCTCGCTCAGCGCGTCGGCGACGGCCGCGCCGTACCGCGCGACCGAGCCGGGCGGCGCGCCCTGTGGGAGAGCGCCGGAGCCATCCCGGACGACCTCGCCAGCCAGGTACTCGTCCTCAACATCGGCGCCAGGGGCGACACCGTCGTCTGCGACTGGCTGCGCGACGCCGCCGGCTTCGGCATCCCCTTCCGGCTTACCCTCCAGCAGCTTGCCACCGACCCCGTCGTCCCCGCCGCCCGCACCATCTTCGTCTGCGAGAACCCGGCCGTCCTGCGCGCCGCGGCCGGCGAACTGCAGGACACCGGCGCCGCCCTGGTCTGCACCGAGGGCGTCCCGTCCGCGGCATGCCACAAACTGCTCGGCGACGCCGTCCGCGCGGGAGCCCGGCTGCACTGGCGCGCAGACTTCGACTGGGCCGGTCTGCGCATCACCGCGGACGCCGTGGCGCGCCACGGCGCTCACCCATGGCGGATGACGGCCGCCGACTACACGGCCGCACTCGGTGAGGGCGAGTCCACACCGCTCGCGGGACCGCCCACGACCAGCCCCTGGGACCCCGGACTGGCCCTCGCGATGGAGACATCGGGCAGCACGGTTATGGAGGAACGCCTCCTGCCCGCACTCCTGGCCGACCTCACGCGTGCCTGAACCGGCGTCGGGTGGCCGACTCGATTCGTCGACCGGAGCACGTCGCAGGGCATGCACCGGCGAGCGGGCGCTGGTACCCGAACTCATGGCCGGGAGGAATCGCTTCTCGAGATAGGGGTGACGCGCGCCGGAGCACGGGTGTGCACTGTTGAACTCAGCCGGGACGCTTCTGGTTCTCGATGTACTCCTTAACCTCGCCGTTTCGGTTGGTGTGATGAGGCGTGGCTGAGGGTTCGACTCTCTCGTGGCGATGTGATTTCGGTGCTTGGGCATGGCGAAGCTCCGGCGCGGTGGTCGGGTTCTCCAAGGTCCTTCGGGTCGTGGGCAGTCAGGGGGTTTGCTGGTCAGCCGGCGGGACGGGGTAGTGCTGCGAGGCGGTGGAAGGCGGTGGCGAGTTCCTGTCGCCAGGGCCAGGTCGCCGATATTCGCAGGCGCTGGCGGCGGCCGCCGCGGGTGAGACGAGCGGCGACGTGCAGCAGCCGGTAGCGGAGTTTCTTCGGCTCGGCAGTGGCGAGTTCGCCGTCCAGCAGCAGGACGCGCATCCAGGCCAGCAGGTCGATCGCCGCGAGGCTGAGTTCGAGCCAGGCGGCGTTGACGTTGAAGTCGCGGGAGGGGAGGCGGCCGAAGCCGGTGGTCTTGTCGCACCGGATGCGGTCCTCGACCGTGGCGTGCCCGCGGTGGCGGACCTCCAGGAATTGGGCGGAGCCGCCACCGCAGTACGGGGTGTCGGTGAGGAACACCTGATGTCGCAGACCCTCGTCCTGATCGAACAGGGACAGCTGGGCTCCGGGGTGCGGTCGCTCCCGGCGCACGATGATGCGCGTGCCGGCCGGGTAGCCGGTCATGTCGAGCATGCCGGTCAGCTCGGCGACCTCGGCGCCGTCACGCAGTGATCCGTCCTGTTCCAGGGCGGGATGCCAGAGGGGGTTGGGCACGGCTTGAATGGCGCGGCGGACCGGCTCGGTGACCGCGTATCCGGCCGAGAACCGCAGGTTGAGGCCGCGCTCACGCAGGGCCCGGATGTGGGCGAGGAAGGCTTTCGCGGATCCGGTGCTGTCGGTGCGGACGAGGATGTCGGTGCCGTGCCGGTGTGCGTCGGGGATCTGGGCGAGCGCCTGGTCGAGAACCGTGATGTGGTCGCTGGCGGTGTTGGCGCCGGCGTTTCCGGGTCGCAGTCGGCCGGACAGTCCTTCGCCGGTGTTGGCCAGGAAGCACAGCAGCGGGTGGAAGCCGAAGCCGCCCTTATAGGTGGGCGCGGCCTGCTGTTTTTCGGAGTGGCAGGTGATCAGCGTGGCGTCGAGGTCCATGACCAGACCGGGCAGCACGCGTCCCGCGGCCTGGACTGCGGGTATGCCCTCACCATGTTCGGCGGCCTGCAGCCAGGCGACTTCCCGGGCCCGGGCACGGGCCGAGCGCAGACAAGCCAGTGTCTTGTCGTCGGTGTCGGCGAGCAGTGGCCAGGCCGTCGGTGTGGAGGCGACCGGGCCGAAAACCTCACTCTGGTCCCGCAGTACAGCCAGGTCCGCGATGGCCTCGCCGCCGTCGGCGAGCATCACTGCGAGGTCGGTGGCGATCCGTCCAGGGTCGTGTCAGGGGCGCGGTCGTCGGCATCACCATGGCCGCCGCCCCCCTCCCCAGATGCTGCACCGGCTGCAGAAGCAGGCAGCCGCGCACGGCCTCGCAGGACGTATCCGCACGCTGGAGGCGGACCTGGACAAGCCATGGCCCCTGCCCAGCATGGAGGAGCCGTACGACTTGATGTGGGCCGCCGCCTTCCTTCACCACCTGAGCGATCCGGCTCGGACGCTGGATCAGGCGTACCGGCATTTGCGGCCGGGCGGTCTGCTGGTGGTCAGCGAGACGGACTTCTTCCCGCGCCTCCTACCCGAAGACGCTGGCGTCGGCCGCCCTGGGCTGGAGGCACGGCTGCACGCCGTGACGAACACCGAGCCGCCGCACGAGTGGGACCGGACGCTCATGAACGCCGGCTTCACCGTGGCCGAGCGCCGCCGCTTCCAGATCCGCCTCACCACCTCTCAAGCCGGTCAGATGTTGGGCCGTTACGCACAGGTCTGTCTGACCAAGCTGCGCTCCCATGCCGACGACGCGCTGGAAGCGGATGACCTGGCCGCCCTCGACGCCCTCTTGGTCGAGACCCATCCGCTCAGCATCGTGCGCCGCGGTGACCTGAGCGTCCGGACAACGCGCACCACCTGGATCGCCCGCCGCACCTAGAAGCAATATCGTGACTCTGTTGGCGATCTTGCGGGGGTGGTGACAGGTCGTCTGTTCGGCGGTTTGGTGGAGTGGGGCGGGGTGGTTCCGGGGAGTGGGCCGGAGATGTCCTTGCGGGCCAGGAGTTACCAACGGATTCCGGCGCGAACGGTGTTGACAGCGTGGGGGCGTGTGCGAGGGGCACGCCGGCGATGCTGATGCGGGACCAACTGGATGTGGTGTTCAAGGACGAGGCTTTCGCGGACCTATTCTCCAAGGACGGGCGGCCGGGCTTGTCGCCGGGGCAGTTGGCGCTGGTGTCGGTGCTGCAGTTCGCGGAGAACTTGTCCGACCGTTCGGTCGCGAGCGGGGTCCGGACCAGGATCGACTGGAAAGACGCGTTGGTGCTTGGAGCTGGATGATCCCGGCTTCGACCATTCGGTGCTGTGCGAGTTCCGGGCCCGGCTGGCCGAGGCCGACGCCGCGGGCCGGCTGCTGCAGGTGATGCTGCACCGGCTGACCGAGGCCGGACTCCTCAAACCCGGAGGACGGCAGCGTACCGACGCGACCCACGTGCTCGCGGCGGTACGTACCCTCAGCCGGCTGGAACTGGTCGGCGAGAGTCTGCGGGCAGCCCTTGGAACAACTCGCCCAGGCGGACCCGGACTGGCTGCTCCCGCTGGTGGGACCGGAGTGGGACAAGCGCTACGGACGCAAGGTGGAGATCGGCAAAGCCCCTGGCGGGAAGGCCGAGGTTACCGCCCTGGCCGAGGCCTTCGGCTGGGACGGGCAGAAGATCCTGGCCGCCGCGTGGGAGGCCGACGCCCCGCCCAGGCTCCGGACGCTGACGCAGGTGGAGATCCTTCGCCGAGTTCAGGCGGCTCAAAGTCCCGGACATCCGCCGGGCGTTGACCGATCTGTTCTCCACCGCCAAGGCACAACGCCGGGACCCGGCCGAAGTCGTCCGTGTTCTCCTCGCCGAGGAGGCCGCCGGCCGGGATACTTCGGCCGACGTCGCCCTGGCGAGCGCGCGTATGGCCGCTGCGGGGCTCGGCATGCCCGGGGTGCGCATCACCGCGGAGTCCGTCGGCGCGAGCGAGCCCGACCCGAGGGGTTCCTGAAGGGGGCCGCCGAACTGGGCTTCGGGCCGGAGGACTGTGCGGTCTTCGAGGACTCGGGCGCGGGCATCGCGGCGGGGCGCGCCGCGGAGATGCGGGTGGCGGTCGGCCCGCGCGCGGAGCAGCACGGTCCACATCCGCTGGTGGGTGAGGTGACGGGGTGCGCGCGGAGGCCGTGCCGGGCGGCTCGGTCTGGCTGCACATCGGCTGAGCACTCTGCGCCGTTGCCGGGGCTCCGCCTCCGGTGCGTACCCAGTCCGTTGGCTGCGGGACAGGACTGCGACCTGACGTGGACGCCACCTCCACACGGGCAAAGCACCGTCGGCGTCATGACGCAACTTCAGCCGACCAAGGCCCCTCGGCCGACTACTGGGCGCAAGCCGCATCTGCCTGCGGTGGACGGGTTGCGAGGCGCCGCGATCGTCGGGGTTCTGCTGTTCCACACCGGTCACCTGTCCGGTGGATTCCTCGGGGTGGACCTGTTCTTCGCCCTGTCCGGTTACCTCATCACCGACCTGCTGCTCCGGGAGATTGACGCGACTGGAGACGTGTCGCTGATCGCCTTCTGGGGCAGGCGCATTCGCCGGCTGCTGCCGGCGCTGGCGGCCATGCTCGTCGCTGTCACCGTGCTGGTCTGGGCGGTGGGGCCGCCGGACATGGTGCGCACGACGCTCGCGGACGGCCCGTGGGTCCAGGTGAACCTGGTCAACTGGCACCTGCTCGCGGAGTCGGCCAGTTACTGGGACCGGTTCGGGTCGGATCGCGTGTTCGAGCACCTGTGGAGCATTGCGGTCGAGGAACAGTTCTATGTGGTGTGGCCGGTGCTCTTGCTGATCATCGCCCGGTGCGGGCGGCGGGTGGACCGCCGCGTCGCGCTGACCGCGGCGCTGGCCTCGGCCGTCTCACTGGTGTTGATGATCACACTCGTCAGCTCGGCGGACCCGACCCGGGTCTACACCGGCAGTGACACCCGGGCGTTCTCGCTGCTGGTGGGCGCAGTCGTCGCCACCCGACCGGCGCGCGCCGCGCTGGCCCGTGCGGTCGGCCGATCGGCGGGCGCCGTGCTGGCGTTGCTGGCGGCCGGAATCGGCACGGCGTGGTTGCTCGTCGACGGGGTGAACTCGCTGTGGCTGTTCACTGGCGGGCTCTTCGCACACTCGCTCGCCTCCGCACTGCTGATCGCGCTGTGCGTGCAGGCACCGCAGGCGTTGGTCGCCAAAGTCCTTGCCTGGCAGCCACTGCGGTGGCTGGGGCTGGTCTCCTACAGCCTGTACCTGTGGCACTGGCCCGTCGTCGTACTCCTCTCCCCGCAGCGGACGGGGCTCGGCGGATGGCCGCTGACGGTGGTGGTCTGCGCCGTGTCGCTCGCCTTGGCCGCGCTGTCGAAGTATCTCGTCGAAGACCCGGTTCGGTTCCGTGCCCCGTGGGCGAGGGGGAGAGACGGGTTGCTCGCGTTCGCGGCGCTCATGATCTGCCTCGCCGTGCTGTGGTCGGTGCTGCCTGCCCCGGCTCCACCCACCATCGACATCACCAGACTGGGCTGATATCCGACCGCCTGACGCCCAGTCACCTGATCAACGGGCAGGTCCGCTGCTTGTCCGACTCCGCCGTGGGCTGGACGAAGCGGACCTGCACCTTCATGGTCCTCGACCCGCCGCCCTGCACCTGCACGCCCAGCGCCGTGCACACGACCTGGTCGATGCCCAGCGAGGTCACGTCGCGGATCGTCAGCGGCACCAGGAGCTCGATCACGTGCGGTGTGGTGGTCACCACGACCCGCGTCGTCCCGACCGGGGTGATCTCGGTGTGCAGGTCGTCCGCGTCACCTGGCCCCGACAGCAGCAACGACATCGCTTCGGTGACCGTGCCCAGGCGGCCGGTCCGCCGAAGCTGCGGCCGGAGCTCGCCCCGCGCGTCGACGAAGTACAGCGTCACCCCGGGGGCGAGGCCTGTCGGTGCCCTGCCCCCGTCTGTCACCCCGGATGGTTGGACTCCACAGCCCGCGAGCAGCAGAGCCGCCACCGCCCACCACATCCGCTTCACAGGTCCTCCAGGTCCTGCGGCAGCCGCAGCACGAACCGCGCACCGCCACCATCGGCGTTGTCCGCGGTGAGGTCGCCGCCGTGCAGACGGGCGTTCTCCAGCGCGATCGCCAACCCGAGCCCACTGCCGGGGGTGCGGGTGCGAGCGGCGTCGGCCTTGTAGAAGCGGTCGAACACGTGCGGCACCACATGCTCGGGCAGGCCTGGTCCACTGTCGGTGACCTCGATCCACACCCGCTCCCGGGACGCCCGGACGTGCACGCACATCGGCCGTTCACCGTGCCGCAGTGCGTTGCCGACCAGGTTGGCCACTATGACGTCCAGCCGACGCCGGTCCAGCCGCATCAGGATCTCCTCACCTGCCACCAGTTGCACCCGGTCCAGCCAGCCCCGGGCGCGCAGACAGTCCCGCACGGCGCCGACCACGTCGACCTCCTCCAGCCGCAGTCGGGCGGTGCCGGCGTCGAAGCGGGACACCTCCATCAGGTCTTCGACGAGCCGGACCAGCCGGTGGGTCTCGGTGATCGCCAGCTGCGCGGACTCCCGGGCGTCCGGCTCCATCCCGTCGGCCGCGGTCGCCAGCACCTCCACCACCGCCGTCAGCGTGCTCAGCGGGGTGCGCAGCTCGTGCGAGACGTCGGCGGCGAACCTCCTGGCGTCGGCCTGCATCTGCCGCATCGCTCCCATCGACGTCTGCAGCGACTCGGCCATCTCATTGATGGTGACGGTCAGTTCGGCCAGCTCGTCGGCCCCCTGGGGCGGCGACCGCGCGTCGAGGTCGCCGGAGGCCAATCGACGCGCGGTGTCGCGGAGTTCCCGCACCGGGCGCAGCACGCTGCCGGCGGCCAACAGCGCCAGCAGCACCGCCAGCGGCAGCGCCAACGCGGCGGTGCTGACGGCGGACCTGGCGAGGCCGCCGATCTGCCGTTCATCACCAGTGAGGTCGCGCACGGCGTAGACCTCGATGCCGGACGGGGCGCGCGTACCGTCGGGCGCGGTGATCGTGACGGGCGTGCCGACCAGCAGCCAAGGCCTGCCGCGTGCGGTGATCCGCTGGGTGACGAGCCGGTTCCGGGTGCGTACGGCGCTGCGCAGCACGTCGGTGACCAGATCGGTGTCCGCGCCGTCCACGGACCGCAGGTTCCGGTAGGTCACCAGCGTGTCGGCGCCGACGGCCGCGCGGAGCCGGTCGAGCGCGTCCTGGTCCGGCGGATAGGTCAACTGGGGGGTGATCGCGCCGATCTGGCCGGCGATGAGGTCGGTGAGCCTCCGCTGCGTCGAGGTGACCAGCGCGGTACTCGCCGATCCGGCGCTCGACCAGGCCGCCGCGGCGGCACCGAGCACGGTCGTCAGCACGAAGGCGACCAGGAGCCGGACGCGCAGTCCACGCGGCCACAGACTCCCTGTCATACCGGTCCGAACCGGTAGCCGAACCCGCGCACCGTCTGCACGTACTCCGGGGCCGCCGGATCGGCCTCGATCTTCGCCCGCAGCCGCTGCACGCAGTTGTCGACCAACCGGGAGTCACCGAGGTAGTCGTGCTCCCAGACCTCCTCCAGCAGCTGCTGCCGGCTGAACACCCGGGCGGGAGCCCGGGACAGGGTCAGCAGCAGCCGCAGCTCGGTCGGCGTCAGCATCACCGGCTCGCCGCGTAACGACACCGTCAACGCCCCGGTGTCGATGTGCAGGTCGTGGTGGACTCGAACACCGTCGGGGGTGCTGGTGCCGGTGGTGCGGCGCAGCACCGCGCGGATCCGTGCGTCGAGCACGGTGGGCTGGGCCGGCTTGACGACGTAGTCGTCCGCGCCTGCCTCCAGGCCGCCCACGACGTCGAAGTCGTCGCCCCGCGCGGTGATGATGATCACGGGTGTCTCGCCGGCCGCCCGGATGCGGCGGCACACCTCGAATCCGTCGATTCCCGGCAGCATCAGGTCGAGTACCACCAGGTCCGGCGTGGAGGAACGGAACGCATGCAGCCCGTCCTCGCCGGTGTCCGCCGTGCGGATGTCGTGCCCGTGTCTGGGCAGCGCGAGCTGGAGCCCGCGTCGTACCAGGGGATCGTCTTCGATGAGCAGAATCGCCGCCACGCGTCGAGTATGGACACGGCCGGGCCGGCCCGGCGGAGCAGGCGGTTTCCTGCGACACAACCGCGACATGGCGGCGGAGGCGCCGGGACACGGCCACGGCACCGTCGAAGCCATGACCAAGACCCCACCCAAGGCCATGACCAAGACCCCGACCAGGTCCAGGACACGAAGCCTCGTGGTCGGCCTGACAGGGCTGCTCCTGCTGACCGCCGCCTGCTCCGGCCAGTCGACCGTGACCGGCCGGTCCACGGCGACCGACGCGCCCGGCGGGCAGGGACCGTCCAAGACTGCGACCGGCTCGACCGCCGGACCGGGGCTGTCCAAGGTGCTCTTCCTCGGCGACTCCATCGCGGCGGGCGAGGCGCTTCCCCTGGCTGCCGCCTTCAAGGCCGGCGGCGTCGCGTTCCAATCGATCGCCGCGGACGGCGGCGGGAACGTCGTTGGACCGTTTTCCGACCACAATTGGAAGAAGCTGCCCCAGCAGATCACTTCCGCCAAGCCCACCGCGGTCGTCTACCAGCTCACCACCTACGACTGGGGCAGCAGGGAGGAGCAGCGGGCCGCCTACGACAAGCTGCTGACCACGGTGATTGGGGCCGGCGCGAAACTGGTCTTCGTCACCGCGCCACCGATCAAGCCCGACGACTTCTACAAGCCGCACATGGCAGACCTGAATCGCGCGCCCGACGCCGCCCAAGCGGTCGCGGCGGGTTCCTCGGGCCGGGCCGGCGTGCTCGACGCCCACGCGGTGTGGGGGAGCACCTACCAGCAGATCAAGGACGGCAAGGCCGACCGCAGCGTCGACGGCATCCACACCTGCCCGCAGGGTGCCGCTCGCTTCACCAGCTGGCTGCTCACCGAACTGGCAAAGCAGTTCCCCGGCTTCACCCCCGCGGCTCCGCAGTCCTGGGCCAACACCGGCTGGTCCGCGGACAAGCACTTCAAGGGCTGCTGACCAGCCGGAGCCCTCGCCATCGGGAGAAGCGCTTTTACGGCTCCTTCGTCTCCGACTCCAGCTTCGCTCCCGCTGCCAGGCCGCACCATGCAGCGCTACGCACGCGCTGCCCTCTGGCAGGACATGGTCACCGGACGCCGCACTCGCTCAAGTCGGCTCGACATGCACCAGGCCTACTTGCAACGGCGCATCGACGAAACCAACGGCAGCGAGGTTGGAAAACACTACTGAGGGATTGCCGGCCCCGCCGTGGGGGCTTTGAGGTGGCAGGAGGCCTTGGGTGGGGAAGGCGGAGGCGGTGGACGAGTTTGAGGTTGATGATGTGGTGCAGCGGGCGCTGGACCGGTTGACGCTGTTGGCGGAGGCGACGACGGCGTTGTCCAGCACGCTGGATTCGCGCAAGGGTCTGGGCCGGGTGTGCCGGATTCTGGTGCCGCAGCTGGCGGACTGGGTGGCGGTGGATCTGCTCGAGAGCGACGGCCGGCCGCGCCGGGTCAGCGTCGTGCACCACGATCCGGATGTGCTGCCGGTCGGGGGGGCTGACGGGGGAGTTGCCGCCCGTGCCGGAGGTGCCGGTGGGGCCGCTGGCGAGGGTGCTGGCCGGGGCCGGTCCGCTGCTGCTGACGTCGGCGGACCTGCCCGCCTTCGGGCAGGCGGCGGATCCGCTGCATGCGCGGCAGCTGGAGCTGTTCACGCTCCTGGGCACGGATACCGCGGTGGTGGCTCCGCTGCGGGCGCGCCGCCAGGTGCTGGGTGCGGTGACGGTGGGCCGGGGCGCCGGACGGGCGCCGTTGACCAGCAGTGATCTGGCGATGGTGGAGGATTTGGCACACCGGATGGCGCTGGGGGTGGACAACGCGCGGCTGCACCAGGAGACCCAGCACATCGCCGAGCGCCTCCAGCGTTCACTCCTGCCCGCGTTGCCGGAGACGGGGCCGCTGCGGCTGGCCGCCCGCTACCACCCTGCCGCGGCCACCGCCGAAGTCGGCGGCGACTGGTACGACAGCTTCACCCTGCCCACCGGCCACACCACGATGATCATCGGGGATGGGTATCCGCACGCGACCGCGACCTGCCTGTACGGGCTGCTGGGGGAGCGTGAGGAGGGTGGGTGGATGCTGGAGTTCTCCAGTGCCGGACACCCGCCACCGCTGCTGATCACCCATGACGGTGACACCCGGTATCTGACCGGCGGCCACGGCCTGCTGCTGGGTGTCGACCCCGACGAGCCGCGCCCGAACGCCACCGAGACGCTGCCCGCCCGCTCCACGGTGCTGCTCTACACCGACGGGCTGATCGAGCGCCGCGGCGAGGGCCTGGATGCGGGCCTGACGCGGCTGCGTCAGCACGCGGCCGCTCTGGCCCGCGAGCCCCTGGAGGTCTTCTGCGACGAGCTCCTCACCGGGCTGGCGGCCGACCACGGCGACGACGTCGCCGTCCTCGCCGCCCGCCTGCCCGCCTGACGGCTCCTGTCGCCGTGTGACGGTCGGCTCACCGTGCCTGCCGTGGCCAGGGCCACGACCGGGGAGGCGTCGCGAGTACGGATTCCACTTCGGCCAGGGCGAACAGCCGCGCGACCGCTGGCGTGAGCGGACCCGAAACGCCGAAGCAGACACCCGTTTGCCGGGCATGGTGATAGGCGTCGAGCAGGGTATTGAGTCCGGAACAGTCGCAGAAGGACACCTGGGTGAAGTCCAGTTCTACCTGCCGGGCCCCACTGGTCAGGGCGGGCAGCAGTGCGGCACGCAGCTGCGGGGCTGTCGTGTGATCCACCTCGCCCGCCACCGGAATGATCATCCGGCCGGGCGTCATCCTGCTGGAGATACGCAACCGGCCGCCGGACGCCTTCCCGACGCTGATTTCCATGGACCCAGCGTCCCGGCTCGAGCACGCTGGGTCAACGCTCTTCGGGCGCCGGGTGAACCTCGTCTCCGCCGTCTCACGTCCGGTACCGCGCCAGGACCCGCTGCAGTTCATCGGTCACCGTGTGGGGGACGGGGCGCGCCTGGGCCAGGTTCAGCACGTGTTCCGCCACCGTGTGCACGTCCAGGCCGAGGGCACGGGCGAGGTCCGCCAGGACGCGTCTCGTAGGTGTTGTGCGCACCCGTCCACGGTCCACCTCAGACTGTCCGCGGCGTCACCCGGCGGGCAGAGCTCCCTCCCCCAGGATGGCCACGAGCAGATGCCCCTGGGCGTCCGTGTGGGGCACTCCTGCCAGCCGCACGCTGCGTTCCTGTCCGTCGGGCCAGCACAACCGGGCCTCCGCGCCCCGCTGCATCGCGGCGGCGAGCCGTTGCGGCACGCCGTGCAGGAGGCCGGCCCACTGCGAGCCCTTGGGCGGCGTCAGCTCGCCCAGCTCGGCCTCGACGGGGACCTGCTCGTTTCCCACCAGCAGCACGGCGGACGAGGCAAAGGAGGACACACTTCAAGCCTGCCCTCAGACAGGCTTGCCTGCGAGCCGCTCCCGGACGGCGCTCGCCGAGTACCCAGGGGCTGACTGTCATGGCAGGAAGAGTGGCGGGGAGTCATCTTTGACCTGCCCTGCTGAGCGGCGTGCCGGCTCGGGGGCGCGGCGTACGGTGCAGGTATGGCGCCGCCCCTGCCGGGCCCGCTGGCCCACCTCGCTCCGCTGCTCAGTCATTACGGGTACTGGGGTGTTGGCGCCGTGGTCTTCGTGGAGGACTTCGGCGTCCCCGCCCCGGGCGAGACGATTCTGATCGCCGCCGGCATCTACGCGGGGGCCGGCAGGTTGAACATCGTGGCCGTCGCGGTGATCGCGTTCGTCGCGGCCGTCGCCGGCGACAACGTCGGCTACCTGATCGGCCGCTCCGGTGGCCGCGCCTTCGTCCACCGCTGGGGCCGCTACGTCTTCCTCACCCCCGAACGCTTCCGCAAGGCGGAGATGTTCTTCTCCCGCCACGGGGGCTGGATCGTCGTCGTGGCCCGCTTCGTCGAGGGGCTGCGCCAGGCCAACGGCATCATCGCCGGGACCAGCGGCATGCGCTGGCGCCGCTTCCTCCTCTTCAACGCGCTCGGTGCCGCGCTGTGGGTCGGCCTGTGGACGACGCTGGCCTACGCGGCTGGCACCCACATCACCACCCTCTACGACGAGATCACCCGCTACCAGCTCTACGCGCTCATCGCCCTCGGTGTCCTGGCCGCAGCATTGGTCGGGCGGCGCCTGCTGCAACGCAGACACCAGACCTGACCCGGCACATGCGGCCGCTCACCGTTCCGCCTGCGGCTGGGCTACGGACGACACGAGGCGACGACGGCAACGGGCACAAGTCCTCGGCGTCGGCATAAAAGCCGCCACCCAATGGGCCGACGCCGTCGGCAGTGCACGAACGGAGTACGCCGCTGACCTCAGCAAAGGCCGCCGTGCCGGCAGCGGCTTGATCGAGCCTCAGTCCTCCGACTGACCGCAGACATGCGCTCCTTTCGCACCGGACGGGCGCGGGTCTGGGGCGGCGCGAGGTCTGGTCGGGGCGCCCCAGGTCTGTCTGGGGCGCCCCGGTTGTGTCAGGCGGCGAAGACGGTCTTGGTCTCCAGGTAGGCGTTGAGGCCGTGGACACCGAACTCGCGCCCGATGCCGGACATCTTGAAGCCGTACGGCACGACGCGCCGGCACTCACCGCAGTTCTCCCGCAGCGGCGGCTTCACCCGACCGAGTAGGGGCACGGTCGTACCGCCAGCTGATCCTGCCGCGGCTGCCTACCCGCGCGTGCTGATGTGGCGCACGCCCGGGCCCCGCTTCTCCTGCACCGGTGCCATGCACCACTGGCACAGCGGCGACCCGCCGCTTCCGTACTTGTGGGTCTTGCGCTGGCAGACGGCGCAGGGGCCGACCTTGTCGCCGGGGCAGGTCAGTGCGGAGGGGTCGGGCTCGCTGATCGGGGGCGGGGGAGTCGTCATCGTGCGTCCTGTTCTGGGTGACGGGCACCCGCCACCTGGAAGCGCAGGATAGTCACCCGGATAGCACTTCCGTTCGATCCGCAAGCCGGACGGCCAAGTGCCTGACGCTGTCGGGGATCTTGGAAAGGCCTGATCTGGCGGACGATCGTTGAGCCAAACCGCTCCGAGGCAGCCTTGGGAGAAATCAGCCCGGCGGTCGGGCGCTGGTCAGCGCCGGCTGTCGTGGGCGGTGAAGACGTCCAGCAGGTCCTGCACGGGCACGTGCGCCTCCGCCGGATGGCGGAGAGTGCCGTCTGCGCAGACGACGTAGCGGGTGCGCCGTCCCTCGCGTTCGCGGCGTATGTAGGCGGCCTGTTCGAGGTCGGTGACGATGCTCTGCGCAGTGCGTTCGGTGATGCGGCACACCACGGCGACAGAGTCCTGGGGAAGGGACCGCGCGCCGTCTCAGGGTCGGTGCGGTCTGCCCGGCGATCCCGGCGCGGAGGGGC
Source organism: Streptomyces sp. NPDC101152 (assembly GCF_044768275.1). Lineage (NCBI taxonomy): Bacteria > Bacillati > Actinomycetota > Actinomycetes > Kitasatosporales > Streptomycetaceae > Streptomyces > Streptomyces sp. NPDC101152. The sequence goes on from NZ_JBIWPO010000060.1 coordinate 24,508, forward strand.
GCTGTGAGCGAGGGTGGTGGCGCCGGGGCTCCGCGGATGGCGATGCCGGGGGGCTGGGGGGAGTGAGTTTGGCGCCATCGGACCGGTCGGTCGACGACAGGGGTGCTCCCAGCCTGAAACGGTAGTGCTCCGAACCTGAGGATGCCGAACGCTGTGTCGTCGGGCGTTCCCCCTCGGGCTTCACCTTGAGGAAAGCCCGCGAAGCCGGTTGCGCAGCGGGGTGGGGTGGTTCGGCGGTCGCGTAGTGCTGCAGCGCGTTGGTCAGCTTGTGGAGTTGGCTCACGTTGATGTTGTGCAGGGCCGTGCCGATGATGCGGGTTGTGTCATCGGTGAGAGCCAGGAAGGTGGGGTGCAGGATGTACTTGCCCAGTTTGATCGCCGTCTCCAGCGTCTTGTCGCCGCGAGCCAGGTCGGTGACGAAGGTGGCGGTCCATCCCTCGGTCGAGGCGTGCGGCAGCATCAGCCGCCCCAGGACGTCAAAGGCATCGGCTGTGTCGCGCTCCCCGGGATGCGGTACGTCTTGCTGACCTGGCACTCCGGTGATGCCGAGGTCGGCTTTGGCCCAGCTGCGCGCCCGCAGGTGTACGGCGAGAGTGAGGGCGCTGCGGACGAAGTCCTCCTGCGCTGCGGCTCCAGCTGGCGGGTGGTCCGGCAGGTCGGGCACCAGCCTCCGTGCCTGCTCGAGCAGTGTGTCGAGGGCCTTGGACTGGTGGTCCGGGTCCGGAGGCTCGCGTCGCAGCTCCCGGGCCGCTTCCCGAGCGGCCGTCAGCATCCTGCGGGCCAGCCGGTCCAGCTGGCGGGGGTCGGGAGGAGGACATGGGGTAGGTTGCGGAGGCGGGTCCCTACGGTCGTTGGCGTCCACGCTGTTCCCCCTCCCCGGCCGCTCCAACAGGTATGGGTGGCAAGGCCGTTAAGCCCAGGATGCCCCGCCTGATGCCGCTTTCATAGGCTCAGAACCGAGCGCTGGCAGGCCGCACGCCAGGACAGCACGCCACCGCCCCCACCCGCCCGGTCCCGGCCGACTTCGCACAGGAGTCGCTCGACTTCGGCTGACCTGACGACAGCGGGGCCGGACAGGATCACCCTGTCCGGCCCCGCTGTCCGTTTCCGGCTGCTCACCGGCTGAGGCGGATACGCGGCCCCCACGCGAACTCGAGGTCGTCCAGCAGGACGTCATCCAGCTCCCCGTTCCACCGGCCGCGCAGGTGGAACGGGGCGGGCTCCATCCGCTCGCAGAGGATCAGGCTCTCGGGCTGGCCGACCAGGGCGTACCGACCGTGTGAGGCGGGTGTGCTGCCCGGTCCGTACGCGCGCAGCATCTCCTCCAGGCGCTGCACGTAGTCAGCCCGCTCGTCCTCGCGTACGGCGCTGAGGGCCACGTCCAGGACCTTGCGAGAGGCCTCGGGCAGGAACCAGTTGCCGGGTCGCTCAGTAGGAGGCACTCAGAAGTTTTTGTGACCGTGCAGGTCGTAGTGCCTCAGGCTCGGGTTGTAGGTGCAGTAGAAGGTGTACAGAATCACCGAATTGTGGTCAATTTCCCAGGCTACTTGCTTGAGGCAGGCATCACAGGTGGCGAAGTTGCCCGGAATGTACCAATCACCCTGCTGGGTGTTGTTGTTGCAGTCCATGACGCTCTTCGGGCTGGCCACGGCCTTGGCCGTCATGGGGGCTGCCGTGGCCGCGGGTGCGAATGCACCGCCAAGCCCGAGTGTGAGCACCGCCGTGAGGGCGGCGAAGACAGCCTTCTTCGAGACGTTCAAAGGGAACCTCCTGGCTACCGATCAGGGAGCGCGTGCCGGATGAGCGCCCGCGCCGGAAGTGAACGGCCGTGGTCGGCCGTCCCTCCGGCCTGAAAGAACAGCTGTTCACGTGGTGTTCGACAAGGGCTGTCGAACATCGACCAGACCCCCGTCGAGCGGCAGGGGCCTGGCCTGCTCGTTCGCGGGGACGGCCCGAACAGGCTTTCTCGGCTGGTTTGTTCTGGAGAGCCAGAACAAACCAGCTTACCTAGCGCTACCGCCCACAGGACAGGTCATAGGAGTGGCTGCTGTGGCGTTCGCCAAGACGTCACCGTGACGTCTGCGCGAACGCGGCCCTTCTTCTCCGCCAGGCCCTCGTACGGCACCGCGGCGAGCACACCACTGCATCCGCCCGGCGCTCGACCCGGGCCGTCCAAGCCGTCCCGTACTCGGGACAGATCACTTAATAAGTCGCCGATGATGTGCAGCTGGGTGTCGGGGCGGCAGAACGGGCAGGGCGGCACTGCCGCGGTGGTGAGGAGGCGGCGGCCTCGTCGCGGCTGACTGGGCGGTGTGAGCGGCCGGTCATGCCGCACTGGCCGCCGTGGACCTGGAGGGGCTCGCGGGTGGCCGTGTGCAGTTCGACGAGCCAGTCCGGGGGCTGGGGCCGGGTCCGGCGGCCGCGTTCCTCGTCGGCCTGCCGCTGCCGGAGGTGGGCGATTTTGCGGTTGATGCGCTCCAGCCACAGGGCGTGCCAGACCCGCATTCTGTGGAATCAAGTCTGTCAAGCGTCTTCAGCAGCGGCGGACTCACGGTCGCGGGGGAGGGCTAGGGGGCCCGGTGGCTGCTGTCGGCCGTGGGCGCCCTGACCGCCGTGGGCAGCCTCGCCGTCGTCGTGTGGGCCGCCCTAGGGAGGTGAGCCTGCTGCCTGCGGGGCGTTTTCTGGGCGCCTCCCTCCATGTGAACCGGATCGGGATCTGCTGGCGTCACCCGCTGCTCGTCTACCCGCAACGGCTGTCAGCGTGGTAGGTTATAGGTCGACCACTAACGTAGGAGTGAAGATGACAGTCAAGGAAGACGACGCCGCCCGCCGGGCCGCTGCCCAGCACGCCCTGGCCGAGCACCTGCGCCTTACCGCCGCGGGACGCGTCGAGGAATGGGTGGAGCTGTTCACCCCAGACGCGGTGCTCGAGTTCCCGTACGCGCCGGCCGGCGTGCCCCAGAGGGTGACCGGGCGAGACGCACTGGTCGCGCACATGAGCAACTTTCCCGAGACCTTCGACGTCGAGTTCGTCGACCTGGTGTTCCACGACACCGTCGACCCGAGTCTGGTGATCGCCGAGTTCCGCTCGAAGGGCACGGCGCTGCCGACCGGCAAGCCGTACGAGCAGGTGTGCATCTCCGTCGTGCGGACCGATGACGACGGGCGCATCACCCACTACCTGGACTACTGGAATCCGCTGGTGGCGATCGAGGCGCTCACACCCGACGACGTGCCGTCCGACTCTGACCTCAGCGTCACTTTTGGGGGCTGAGGGGAGCCGTGTTTGACTGACGCCTATGCCTGCCGCCGGTACCAGCACGAAGAGCGACGAACGACGCCGGGCCATCATGGCCGCCGCGGTCGACTGCTTCGCGCAAAAAGGTTTCTACGGTACGACGACGCACGAGATCGCAGCGTGGGTCGGCGTCTCTCAGCCGTACCTCTACCGCCTGTACCCGAACAAGGAAGCGCTGTTCGCGGCGGCGGTCGACCACGTGTCGGTCGTCATGACCGACACGCTGGTCGCTCACTCGCCGGCGTCGGGCGCGGCCGGCCTCTCGCCCGAGGCGGCGTTGGATGCCGCGCGCGACGCCTACGCCGCGCTCGTCGCGGACCGGAACATCCTGCGTTTCCTCATGCACGCGAACTGCGCCGTTGGCGAGCCGCTGGTGGCACAGGCCGTGCGCCGGTGCTACGCCAAGCAGGTTGACACCGTCCGGCAACTGCTGCGCGACGACGACGCTGTACGGCGCTGGTTCGGCGCCGGAATGCTCGACAACGTGGTCGCCGTGCTGGGTCTGGCCGACATCGATGAACCGTGGGCGCACGTCCTCACCGCTCGATGACCCGCCACCTGGGCATACGCTTCACCAAGCTCCCTGCCAGGCAACTGGCGATCGTGTCACCGGCCATCGTCGGCGTCCCGCCGGACCTCGGGTTTGCTCGGTCACAACGTGTGGGGGTGATTCTGCCCCGCCGGTGCCGCCGGATGCACTGCGCCCGGTGTGCTGATTGGCGCGCCGGTGGCATCGATCATGCCGTCGCTGGGTACTGGCGCGCGTGACCGGGGAGCGAGGGCGACAGGTGGAATCCCGCGTGGGCGATGGCTGTACGGGGCCGGCGGCGTACTTGATGCGCGCCGGCCACGCCCTCGACGGAGGCCCCGGCTGCATCGCGGACGCCCGCCGCTATGCCGTCGCCTTCCTCGACCGCGCCCGCGGCGACCATCACTTGCGCGTCCCCGCCCGGTCGGGGGACCTCACCCAACTGGTGGTCAGCGAGCTGGTGACCAATGCCCTCAAGTACGCCCCCGGCCCCGTCCTCCTGGAGCTGCGCATCACCACCCGCGACGTGGAGATCGTGGTGTGGGACAGCGATCCCGCGGTGCCGGCTGCCCGGGCGCCGGATCCCGACAGGATCGGCCAACACGGTCTGGAGATCGTCAAGGCTGTCACCGAGGACCTGCTCATCGAGCAGAAGCCGGTCGGCAAGCACATCACCGCCCGTATCACCCTCACCGACACCCCGGACGAGGCGACTGACCGCCCGCTCACCTAGAACGATTTCGGCCTCCTTCGGTTCAATGCCGCCGCCTGGCCCGCGCGTTGCCGGTGACAGACGCCGGCAGCGCGGCGACGTCGCTGGGGGAGTGGGCTCCCGGTTCCGCGGTCGGGGGCCACCATGGCGGCCGGCACCCCACTGGCTGTGGTGTGTCCGGAGGGAATCGAGGACGAGGCGGGGCGATTGTCGGCCTCCTCGTGGGGGAGACCCCCTCATGGGCGGCCGGGGGCGGCCGGGGGCGGTCGGCGAGCTGCTTGCACAGGCCGTTCGACGCCGGCTGTGCCACCACCAGGGTCCCTCGGCTCGGCGCGAGCGCCTGGACCTGAACACCGGCACCATCCCGAGGGGGGACGTGCTGAACGCCAGAATGCGGTGATGCTTGCCGTTTCGCGGGAAGAAGGGGCGTAACCAGGGAGGCGGATGTGCTGCGTTATCGGGTCGGGCTGTCGGATGTGCTGGCGGCGGTGGAGGACGCCGCACCAGTGGAGTCGCTGGATGTGGTGGCGCGCAACCTGCGTGAGCGGTTCGGTGCGCGGTACGTGTCGTTCCTGTTCGTCGACGTCGTCGGCCGGCGCCTGCTGCGGGTCAGCGACAACACCGCTACCCCGCACTATCGTCAGGCCGAACACGTCTCGCTGGCCGGCAGCGGCGTCTACGACCAGGTCCTGCGCACCCAGAAGCTGGTCCAGGCCTCGCACGACGGGCCGGAGCACGGGCAGCGGGTACTCGCCCCGGTCACCAACCGCGGCGACGCCATCGGTGTGCTGGAACTGTTCCTCACCGACACCACCAAGGACGTACTGGAGGAGATCGAAGAGGCCGCGCACGCGCTGGCCTACATCATCGTCACCGACCGCCGCTTCACCGACCTTTACCACTGGGGCAACCGCACCACCACGGTGAGCCTGGCCGCGGAGATCCAGCGTCAGCTGCTGCCCTCGGCCTCTTCCTGCGAGGCGCCCGAGTTCGACCTTGCCGGCGCGCTGGTCCCGGCCTCCGACATCGCCGGCGACACCTACGACTACTCCCTCGATAAGGGCACCCTGCACCTGTCCGTAACCGACGCCATGGGCCACGACGTGAACGCCTCGCTGATGGCCACCCTGCTGGTCAACGCCTCCCGCGGCGCCCGCCGCGCCGGTGCTGACCTGGCCGAACAGGCCCGCCAGAGCCACCAGGCTCTCCTCGAGCACGGCCGGCGCACCTTCGCCACCGGACAACTGGTGCGCGTCGCCCTGGACGGAAGCGGCGCCGAGCTCGTCAACGCCGGCCATCCCTGGCCGCTGCGGCTGCGTGAGGGCAAGGTCGAGGAACTGCGCCTGGCGGTGAACCTGCCGTTCGGCGTCTCCTGGCAGGGCGCCTACCAGGTCCAAGACATCGACCTGCGCCCCGGAGACCGCCTCGTTCTCTACACCGACGGCATGCAGGAACGCGAAGCGCGCACCGTCGACCTGGCCGGCCTTCTCCGTGACACGGCCGCCGAACACCCCCGTGAGGTGGTGCGCACGCTCGTCGGCGCGGTCTCCGATGCCTACGGCGGTCGGCAGCCGCGAGATGACGCCACCGTCCTGTGCCTGGACTGGCACGGCCCCCACACGGCAGTCCCGCCCCACCTCACGTGACGCAGACGCCATTCGCCTGGTCTTTCCGCGAACGGAACTGCTCAGTGTGCCGCCGGCCGGCCCGGCCGCTGCAGGGGTCGTGCCCGGGGCCATGGTCTGTGCCGTGAACCCTCGGCGGCCCCGTGTCGCTCGTGCGCTGTCCATCACCGCCCCGGACCAGGGGTTCAGGTCCCAAGGATGTGCCTGCTGCACCGGGCTTCAACCCGGGACATCACTCTTCCGGCTCTACCTGCGGAAGAAGTCCAAGCCCCGGGCATAGAGAAAACCTGTCATGGCGACAGTAGACATTGGGGCGTTATGGGGGTACCGTTCTGCCTGTACTCAGGAAGTTGAAGTGGGCACGGCAGACATGAACTGCCGTGCCGGTAGGTCAAGCAGGACACGACCCCATGAGGGGCGTGAGCAGTACCCGTGGTATCCAGCTGTACAACCGAGTAACTGAAGGTAAGGAGCGAGACGCCATCAGGATCGCCCGGGCGAGGAAGCACTCCGCCTGGGTACCGCAAGGCCCCGGATTGGAAGGTGGTCCCCGGTCACGCATCCGCGATCCCCGCACCCCCGCCCTCCCAGGCGGGACCTGCGGACAACAAGCCCGGCCCGGTCGGCCGGTAGATGGTGTTGAGAGCTCGGGGCCCGGGCGCCGTCGTGGCGCCCGGGCCCCCCGACGCGCCCGCTGAAAGAAGAGGTCTATGCCCCCTGGCAGTCCGCACGCCGTCACCCCCCTGGATGACGACGACTACCCCGCCTACACCATGGGCCGGGCGGCCGAGATGCTCGGCACCGCCCCTGCCTTCCTGCGCACCCTGGGCGAGCACCGCCTGATCAGCCCCTTGCGCTCCGAGGGCGGCCACCGCCGCTACTCCCGTTACCAGTTGCGTATCGCCGCCCGCGCCCGCGAACTTGTCGACCAGGGCACCCCGATCGAGGCAGCCTGCCGCATCATCATCCTCGAAGACCAGCTCGAAGAAGCCCAGCGCATCAACGAGCAGCTGCGCGCAGCAAACCGCGAGCAGCCGACGACCTCGGCCTGAACAGGCAGACACTGACTGCCGACGGGGCAATGAGTTCTGCCCTTTGCGTGTTACTTCGGCCGATGCGGCGCGGCTGGGGCCGAGGCGGCGGATGCCGGGGATGGCGGCGTGGAGTACCTCTTGGCTTGGGGCTGGGCAGGGGGCAGAGGAGAGGGATGCAGACCTGGGCGCCCGTACGTCTTCACCGCGCGGGTCATATCGAGCGCTCGTTGGATCGCACAGGCAGTGGATCATCTTGTCCCGCTTTCCGGGTACCGTCAGGGGTATGAGTCATCCGCACCCCGAGCTGAAAGCCGCCCCGCCCCTTCCGGAAGGAGGGCTGCGGGTCATCGCCCTGGGCGGCCTGGGTGAGATCGGCCGCAACATGACCGTCTTCGAGCACGCGGGCAAGCTGCTCATCGTCGACTGCGGCGTGCTGTTCCCCGAGGAGACCCAGCCCGGCGTGGACGTGATCCTGCCGGACTTCACCTCGATCCGTGACCGGCTGGACGACATCGTGGCCGTGGTCCTCACCCACGGCCACGAGGACCACATCGGCGGCGTGCCGTACCTGCTGCGCGAGCGGTCCGACATTCCCCTCGTCGGCTCCAAACTGACGCTCGCGTTCCTGGAGGCCAAACTCAAGGAACACGGCATCCGGCCGCGCACGGTGCGGGTGCGGGAGGGCGACCGGCGTGGCTTCGGCCCCTTCGACTGCGAGTTCGTGGCGGTCAACCACTCCATCCCCGACAGCCTCGCCGTCGCGATCCGCACCCGGGCCGGGATGGTGCTGCACACCGGCGACTTCAAGATGGACCAGTTCCCCCTCGACGACCGCATCACCGATCTGCGCGCCTTCGCCCGCCTCGGCGAGGAAGGCGTGGACCTGTTCCTCACCGACTCCACCAACGCCGAAGTACCCGGCTTCACCACCTCCGAGCGAGAGCTGAACCCGGCGATCGAGCAGGTGATGCGCACCGCGCCGCGCCGGGTCATCGTCTCCAGCTTCGCCAGCCACGTGCACCGCATCCAGCAGGTCCTGGACGCAGCCCACCAGCACGGCCGCAAAGTCGCCTTCGTCGGCCGGTCGATGGTCCGCAACATGGGCATCGCCCGTGACCTGGGCTATCTGAAGGTCCCCTCCGGTCTGGTCGTGACCACGAAGGAGCTGGAGAAGCTCCCGGACCACAAGATCACTCTGGTGTGCACCGGCTCCCAGGGCGAACCGATGGCCGCGCTGTCACGGATGGCCAACCGCGACCACGTGATCCGCATCGGCAAGGGCGATACCGTCCTGCTCGCCAGCTCCCTCATCCCCGGCAACGAGAACGCCATCTACCGGGTGATCAACGGACTCACCCGGTGGGGCGCCCACGTGGTCCACAAGGGCAACGCCAAGGTGCACGTCTCCGGGCACGCCAGCGCCGGCGAACTCGTCTACTGCTACAACATCGTCAAACCCCGCAACGTCATGCCCGTGCACGGCGAATGGCGCCACCTGCGGGCCAACGCCGACCTCGCCATCCGTACCGGTGTCGACCCCGACCGGATCGTCATCGCCGAGGACGGCGTCGTCGTCGACCTCGTCGACGGACGCGCATCCATCACCGGCAAGGTCCCCGCCGGCAACGTCTACGTGGACGGCATGGAAGTCGGCGGCGCCACCGAAGCGTCCCTCAAGGACCGCCTCACCCTCGCCGCCGAAGGCGTGGTCACGGTGGTGGCGATCGTCGACGCGGACACCGGCGCCCTCGCCGAGGCCCCCGACTTCCTCGCCCGCGGCTTCGTCCACGACGACACCACCTTCGAACCGGTCATCCCCGTCATCGAGAAGACCCTGGCCACCGCCGCCGAGGAAGGCGTCGGGGACGCCCGCCAACTCGAACAACTCCTCGCCCGCGCCGTGGCGAACTGGGCGTTCCGCACCCACCGCCGCAAGCCCCTCATCATCCCCGTCATCATCGACGCCTGAATTACCGCCCGACAGCACGGCCGCCGGTTCGGGCCGCGGCCTCGCCGACGAACTGCCGGTCCGGGTGTCCTTCGCCCTGACCGTCGCATCCTCCGAGCACCTCCCCGCCGAGCGCGGCCCGGGCGGCTGGAAGCACCGACAGTCTGCTGGCCACCACCGATCGCCTGCTGTTCGCGAGCCAGGCCGCCGCCGCGCCAGCGGGGGAGAGGGTGGCATCATCGCCGTCACCCAGCCCCCGCTGCCCGTCTCCACGGCCCCGACCCGTGACCACCGATCCCTGCTCCCGCTGCCGGCCGGACCCGAGACCCTGCACGTTCTCGCCCGCCCGCTCAGCGCTGGCACCCGCAGCATGCTGTTGCTGCCCTGCGCTGGACCGACCGGCCTGCGCGGCAAACGGCTGCGCGTCACGTTCCCCGACGGCCGCGGCCGCACCGCCGTCGCCGTCTCCGTGCGCGGCCAGGCCGCCATCTCCGTCCCCGCGGAGACCACCGCGACGATCGCGCCCCACGGACCAGGCATTCCGCTCGCCCTGCAGCCCATCCGGGAGCGGGCCGCCCACGGCGTGCCCGACGACCTGACCGCCGCGCTGGAGCGCGCCGAGCCGGACTGGTCGGTGCTGCCCGCACATGAGCAGGCCCAGATGCTGCACCTGATCACCGAATCGGCCACCGCCGACATCCGCACCGCCCGGATCACCGCCGTCATCGACGCGGTCGCCACCCGCACCCGGAGCTGATCGACATGACCACCACAACGGACTTGGACCCGGGCACCGGCCCCGCGTCCCGGCCGACCGGCCCGCCCTTGGGCTTCCCCGACTGGACTCTCGCGGCACGCCAGGCCGCCGATGCTGTTCCCGACCAAGCCATCGACGCCCTGTGGCGCGCGCTGAACTACCTCTCGGCCGCTCAGCTCTACCTGCTCGACAACCCCCGCCTCGCCCGCCCGCTCAGGATAAGCGACATCAAGGCCACCCCGGGTGGGCACTGGGGAGTCTGCCCGCCGGTCAACTACCTGCTCGCTCACCTCGGGCCGCTGAACGCCTGGCGGCCCGCCGACTGCGAACTGATCGTGCTGCACGGCGCCGGGCACGCCGGACCGTCCGCGCTCGCCCACGCCTACCTCACGGCTCGCTGCACCTGACCGGGAAGGGGCCCGGCTGGTCGATGCCCGACCTGCGGGCCTTGATTACAGGCTTCCCGCACACCGAGCGGTTCGGCGGAGAGATCACACCGCTCATCCCCGGGGTACGGCACACCGGCGGACAGCTCGGGCCCGCGCTCGCCGTCGCGCAGGGCATGGCGCTCGACGCCCCGCACCGTCTCGTCGTCCCGCTGATCGGCGACGGAGAACTGGAGACCCGGGCGACCGCCGCGGCGTGGCTCGCCCGCCGCGCCCTCGTCGGCAGCGGGTACCACGGGGCGGTGCTGCCCGTCGTACTGGCCAACGGGTTGAAGATGGGCGGCCCCCCCTGCTCGCCGGCATGAGCACAAGCAAGATCCAGGCTTACTTCACCGGCCTCGGATACACACCCCTGATCGGCGACGGCACCGATCTGCCAGCCTTCCGCCGGCTGCTGGACGCCGCCTTCACCCGGGTGCGCCCGCGGGACGAGGCCGGGCCGCAGCCTGTGATCGTGCTGACCATGCCCAATGGCCACACCGGCCCCGTGCAGGTGGCCGGACGGCAGATCGCTGGAACCCCGGCCGTCCACAAGACGCCGCTGAAAAACCAGGCCCACGACGACGCCGAGCTCGCGGCACTGACGGCGTGGCTGACCTCCTACCGGCCGGCCGAGCTGTTCACCGCCCAAGGCCGTCCTACCGACCGGGTCCGCCAAGCCCTGCCCGGGCCCCCGACCGAGGCGGGGACCGCCCCGCCTCCGACCTCGCCGGCAGCACGCAAGCTCCGGTCCCGGCCGGATGTGTCCGCGGTCATCCGCGAGCGCGCGGCGCACGGCGCCTTCCGCCTGTTCAGTCCCGACGAGCTCGCCTCCAACCGCCTTCGGGTGACGGAGTACGGCTCGTCGTCGGCCTGGGCCGTCGAAATTCTCAACGAGGAGATCTGCCACGGCTGGCTCCAGGGCTACACCGAGACCGGCCGGGATGCCCTGCTCGCCACGTACGAGGCCTTCGCCGCGGTCAACACCAGCCTGCCCGTCCAGCACCTCAAGCACCGGCGCCTGCGCTATCGCGCCGGACACGGCGGTCTGCCCTCCGTCAACTACTTGATCACCTCGCTGGGCTGGCGCAACACCTACACGCACCAGAACCCCAGCCTGGCCTCCTCACTCCTGGACGTTGAGGACAGCTTCGTGCACGTCTACACTCCGGCGGACGCGACGCGGGCCGCAGCCGTGCTCTCCGTCATGCTCACCGGTCGCGACCGCGTCAACGTGCTGATCACCGACAAGCACCCCGGGTCCGCCTTCCCGCCGGACCCCTTCCGCGAGGAGCTCACGGACGGCGCCGCCGTCTGGCCCTAGCTGAGCCACCGCGGCATCCCGGACATCGTCCTCGCCTCGGCCGGCGACGTCCCGGCTCGCGAGCTGACCGCCGCGGTTGCCGCCCTGCGCCGCTCGTACCCAGAAGCCAAGAGCGGCCTCTCGGCCGCCACCCTGTGCGCCCAGGCCACGCACCTGCTCAAGGGGAGCAGCTCATGACGCTCGACAAGGCATACCGACCGGATCCGGACATCCACGACGCGTTCGAGCGCGATGGATACGTCGTCCTGCGTGACGCCATCACGCCGGAGTGGCGTAAGGAGGCCGCCGCCGCGGCAACGCGGCTGCTCGCCAGCGACCGCATGCTCGGCCGGGACCGCAGCGTGGACGGCAAGGACGGCTTCCGCGGCATCGTGGCCATGGACGACACCACCTTCCTGCCCTTGGTGGCCAACCCCGACCGTGCTGCCCGTCGTCGTCGCGCTGCTGAGTCCGAACGTGTACCTGATGTCCAGCAACCTCATCCACATCCCATCCATGCCGTCTGGTGCTCCGCGGACCATCCGCGTGCCCGAACGGCACGGCTGGCACCGCGACATGAGCACTGCCACCCGCGACCTCGGCGTCGACTCCGTCCGGCGAATGTCGATCAAGGCCGCCTACTACCTCAGCGAGCTCAGCCCGGACGCGGGCGTCACCATGGTCGTCCCCGGCAGCCACACCGACACCGGCCCCGTCACCGTCCCCGCCGGGGCCATCGACCCGCCTGGGGCCATTACTCCCGACGTCGGGTCGTGCGACGACATGCTGTTCGAGAACCGTCTCTGGCACGCGGGTGGCCGGAATACCTCCGGCCATCCCCGGCTCGCGGTCATGATGCAGTACGGCTACCGCTGGCTCGCCGCCATCGACGACCCTGCCCCCGAACTGCTGCAACGCGAGGGCATCAGCGACATCGAACGGCAGTTGCTGGGCCAGCCGGACCGGCACCTGGACGGCTCCATCGCACACGAAGGCGCAGGCGCCGCCCCCCTACGCACCTGGTGGGAGCACCTCACCCCACACCCGGCTCGTTTACCGAAATGACACCGCCGCACGCCCCCGACCGAAAGCGAGGACTCACCGGATGACCGCCGCCCGCACCCCGTTACCTTTCTCGTGGCCCCGCAAAAGGGGCGCCTGGCCCCCGGGTCCGGTATGGCTGTTTGCCCCCTGTCGCACGCATGACCTGGGGGGTGTTGCCGCCGAGCCTCGGGGCACCGCTTGACCGCTGATGAGGGGCCTGACGACCGCCCGGTCCGGTGCAACGCCGGACCGCTTCAGGGCGGGGATGTCTGCGTAAC
>NZ_JBIWPO010000061.1:0-20891 GCF_044768275.1 Streptomyces sp. NPDC101152
CAGTCAGGCCCCCACCATCCGCGTACCGCATAACACCGGCATACCGCAGGGATCACCCAACGTCACCACCCGAACGCAACCCGAAAAGGTCAGTAGTTATCACGTGGGCAGGCTTGTTGTCCCCGGCGACGCTGTGGGTGAGGGGAAGGTTGCCCGTTCTCGCTGAACTCTGTCGTACGGCGGTGCCGAGTTCGGCGTCAGGAGCGCGCAGGACCAGTGGTTCCTGGACGTGGGGCGCGCTCTCGCCGCGACCCACGGTCTGGCCTCAGGGGCCGCGTCCGACGCTGATCACGCGGATCTGAATCATCCCTCAGGGGTGGGGTCCAGTTCGTACGACGGCTTTCCGTCGGCTGGGGTACGCCGACGGCGCAGCCTGCGCGGGTCGACGGCTTCGCCGAGCGGCCCGACGATACTGCTCGCGGTCATGATGTGGCCGACGATCACTATCGCGAGGGACACCTTTTCACCCCGTGCGCCGGGTGCGGGCGGCCGCGGGCCGAGCTGCGGATCAGCCCCTCCCAGAGGATCGGATGTCACCTGCACGGTGCTGCCGACCTGTGGGTGTCCATCGACGTCGGCGAAGATGGAGATCGTCTTGCCGTCGCCGAGACGGACATTGGTCTCGACTCCGGAAAAGCCGCTGTCGCCCCTCACGTACTCGAGCTTGGTGACCACGCCTGTGGCGGTCACCCCGCGGTCGTGCAGCATCTGCTGGTCGCCATACGTCGTGCCAAACATGACGCCGCTGAACAAGCCGCCGAAGATCACAACAATGCCGACGAAGCAGATCACAACCTTCCATTTGCCGGCCCGGTCGGTTCGGTGCCTCTTGGCGTACCGGAACATCAGCGCAGGCACGCCGAGATAGACCGGCAGGCACCCGAATATGAGAAAGGTGAGGGGATCGTGGTACCCCTCACGCCATACGAACAGCACGAACCATTGCGACAGCAGCGAAAGCCCCAACGGAACGGCTATCGCCAGCGCGCACGACACCGCCCACAGCAGCGCCCGCGCCGCCCTCCGCTTCAAGGTGCCCCCCATCCGGTCAGTTTGGGGAACATCCGGGACCTTCACAAGACCCGGACCGCCCGGACCCCGTCGCGCGTCACGCCTCGACCTTGTGACAGAACCATTGCTGATTGAGCAGCTGTGACAAGCAGCCTGCTTCCCAGGTGACGACCAGGCTGATTCGACCTGCCGCTTCTGCCAGTCTCTTCGCTCCGTGACAACTATCGAGCCTCGGCACCCGGCCCCTCGACCGCGACAAGAGCCCCCTGCTCGACGCCGCTATCCGCATCGCCGACGCGCTGCGTTCCGGCCCGCACATCACCTTCGTCGCCCCGGCCGCGCCCGGCGACGAGACGGTCTGGTTCCGGGACGCCGGCGGCACCGGCTTCGAGCTGTCCCTTGCCGGCGTGGAGCCGGACCCCGACGGTGAGCGGGTGGCCTACGCCTGGGACGCCGTGGTCGCCGCGATCGGCAACCACCAGCACTTCATCCGTGCCGCCCTCGAATAGCCGTCCTTCGGACCGCTCAACCTCGACACCATGACCGCGCTCACCCGTATCGGCAACATCCTCACGCTGACCGCCGGCTACCGCTCCGTCGACGACCAGGAGCACTCCACCCCGGCCGCCGACGTTGCCGACCGACTGCTGATCAGCGACCCGAGCGACTCGGAACGAGCGACGGCCGAACTCCTCAACTACGTGGCTGCCACCTGGGACAAGCAAGACCTGCCGCTGCGCGAGCACGCCCAGGCCGTCGCCCGCGCCCTGCCCACTCGGTGGGAGGATCTGGCTCATGTCCGCATCGACGGCGATCCGGCGCGCGTACCCTGAGGTGAGGACCCGCTGGGAGGACCAGATGAGCGCGCAGCCCCACCACGCACCCTTCACGCCGTACGCACCCGCGCCCGGGGCGCCGGCCGAACTCCTCGCCCAGCTGCGCGCCGACGCGCGCGCCGACTCCTGGGTGCCGGGCTTCGAGCGGGACTGGGCAGCCGCCCTCGAGGAATCGCGGCGCACGTTCTCCCTCGCGCCGCTGTACGAGGTCGTCCAGGTCTGGCAGGGCCGCCTCGCCGCCGCCCCGGCGGTCGAAGCGTTCGTCGCCTCCGGTTACGACGACAGCGAGTTCATCGACATGGCGGAGCTGCGGGGAAGGCGCCGGTGACCGAACAGCCGTACGCGGTCCGCTTCTCCGCCCCGGCCGCGAAGGTCCTCGACACCCTGCCCCAGCACGTCGAAGACATGGTGTGGGACGTCCTGGACGCCGCCGCCGGCGACCCGTGGGGCTTTCGACAGTGGAACGCCGAGGACCCCGAGGGCGAGGACATCCGCCACGCTTCCGTCGGTCAGCTGTCCCTCACCTACTGGGTGAACCGGCCCCTGCACCGCCTGTCCGTCCTGACCATCACCTGGCTCGGATAGCCACCGCCGACGCCCGACCTCAGCACTCGAGCTGCCGGGTTGGGGCCTCGTCACAACCCACGGACGTACCTCTCAGGTGTCGCCCCACGACGCGAAGAATCGCTTACGGTCGTCCCCTGTCTCGTGCAGCCGGCGCCTGGCGAGCAGCACATGCCAGGCTGTGGTCTCGGCGTCACGCAGCCACAACTGCCCGAGGTAGCGCCCACCTGCGACGAGCGTGTCATGGGCCAGCGCGTCGCCGATCACCTTGGTCACGGCGTCGCGCTGCTGGTCGTCAAGCTCTGCCAGAAAGCTGAGCACCCGGTCGACAACGCCGCTCCGTTCCCTCCGGCGAGGCGGTCGAAGGACGGACCGCCCATATGAACTCCGAGGAACAGGTATCGGCGTTCAAGCTTCGCAGCTCCCGCTGCTCCGCTCGACCGGGATCCACAGTTGGGAGTCGGTCTCCGCGCCGACCTCCACTGGCTGCGTCCGCAGGAGCTCTGGACCTGTCCGGCTCGTGTACGGGTTCGAGGGGAACCACTGCGTGAACACGTCTCGCCACAGTTGCTGTAGGGCACTCGGGTAGGGCCCGTGGTTGTCGAAGACGGCCCAGGTCCCGGCCGGTACGTCGAGGGCGTCGAGCTCCTCGGCGGCCGTCTCGGGGCCGGTCACCACGCCGATCCAGTAGTCCGCCTCGGCGCCCTCTTCCCGGCTGTCGGTCAGGTAGACCACCGCCGACAAGATCCCGTCCGGCTCGTGGCCGGCCAGTTCCTTCATCCGCACGATCGCCAGCTTGTCCAGGCTTTCCATGTGGGCCACGGCGGCCGTGTTGAGCCCCTCCGGCACGAGCGGAAGGCGGGCCTTCTTGCCGATGACCCGAAACGACTCCTTCTCCACGATCCGGTAGCGCATGATCGTGCTCCCTTCGACGACGACACGGAAGGACATGCGCGGCTGTGCGGTGAGCACCGCACCCGTACGCCGGGCCTCGCTCGGCCCGATGCCGTGCACCGATCGGAACGCCCGCGCGAACGCCTCGCCCGAGCCGTACCCGTACCGGACCGCAATGTCGAGCAGGGTCAGGTCCCCGGCCAGCACCTCCGCCCCGGCGAGCGTCATCCTCCGGCGCCGCACGTAGACCGGGAGCGGCATCCCAGCGAGTGCGGAGAACAGCCGCCGGAAGTGGTACTCCGACACCGCGGCAACCCGTGCCACCTCCGCCATGTCGACCTCCCGGTCCAGGCAGGCCTCCAAATGGTCCAGCGCCTGATTCAGCCTCTCCAGCACGCCTATCCGTCCTTCCTCCCTCTGCGTCTCCACCGCCGTACGCAGCCGCTAGTCGCTCGCCGCGCCCGGCGCCTTGGCGATCACCCGCGCGGTCTGGGCGTCGACCTGGCCATCGGCCGACCGTGGGCCAAAACAAGAAGAGGTCGACCAACGGCCCGACCGCGCGCCGTCAGGCCACTTGCTGGAGTAGAGAAGACGCGATCGCACCCGGCCAGACAGAACCAGTGCGGGAATTGTCGGGCAGGAAGCCTGGCGTTGTCTGAGGCTTACGCCCATGACTGATGTTAAGGGGTCTTGCGAGCCGCGGTTCGAGCCTGTCCGGGAGGCCTTGGCAGCCTTGCTCAGCAACGACGACGTGGGTGCCTCGGCGGCTGTCTACGTTGACGGCGAGCCGGTGGTCGACCTCTGGGGCGGGTACGCCGATGCGGACCGCTCCGTCGAATGGGAGCGCGACACCCTCACCGGCGTGAACTCGACGACTAAGAACATGACCGCCCTGTGCGCGCTGATCCTGGCCGACCGGGGCGAGCTCGATCTGTCCGCGCCGGTCGCCGCCTACTGGCCCGAGTTCGCCGCGGCCGGTAAGGAGAACGTACTGGTACGGCACGTGCTGTCGCACACTGCGGGACTGCCGGACCTGTCCGGGCCGACGACGGTCGAGGAGCTCTACGACTGGGAGGACGTGACGGCAGGGCTGGCCGCGCAGGCACCCGAATGGGAGCCGGGAACGGCAGCCGGCTATCACGCGCTCACCTTCGGCTTCCTTACGGGTGAGATCGTCCGCCGCGTCACGGGCCGCATTCTCGGCACGTTCTTTGCCGAAGAGGTGGCCAAACCGCTCGGCGCGGACTTCCACATCGGCCTCTCTCCCCAACATGACCACCGGATCGCACCGCTCATCCCGCCGCCGTCACTGACCGACGAGTACGCCGCCAGCGCACCCATCGGACCGGATGGCACACGCCGCGAGAACACCGGCGTGGCGATCAGGGTCAAGGACGCCAACTCTCCGGCCTGGCGCCATGCGCAGATCCCTGCGGTGAACGGCTTCGGCAACGCCCGCTCCGTCGCACTTGTGCAGTCGGTATTGGCGAACCAGGGGTCGGCCGGCGGCGTGCGACTGCTGTCTCCCAAGGGTTGCCAGCCTGCATGGCAGGAGATGTTCCGCGGCGAGGACCGCGTGCTGGGCACCCCGATGTGCTGGACGGTGGGCTTCGGCAAATTCGGCAACACCTTCGGCTGGGGCGGCTGGGGCGGCTCGCTGGTCGCCAGCGACCCCGACTCACGCATGACGGTGGCCTACGTCATGAACCAGATGATCGACCGGGACCATCAAGACGACAACCGCGGCATGGAGATCATCATGGCCGCCTACAGCGGACTGCACTGACACGCAACAAGCCGCAGATCGCCCCACTCCGCGGTCTATGGCCACCTCAACCGCGAGAAGACCGTGTCCCGGCAGCCCAAGGGCACTGCGCCCGTGAAGCCCTTTGCGGCTGGGGACAGAAAAAGGACTACGTGGCCGTCCCCGGACGCCATCCGCAAGGCAGCCGACGCGTCCGGCCTGCCGGCCGACCAGATCACCGAGGTCACCGTCCTCGACCCGTACTTCTCCCACTGAACCCGAATGTGAAGCACGACTCGCGGCGGGCCGCACGACCCTCGACGAATCAACAGGAGGACAATCATGCGTAATTCACGGGCGCGACGCCATCTCGCCGCCACCGCTCTGGTGCTGGCAGCCGGGAGCCCGGCGGTTGGGGCGGGTCCCGCACATGCGGCAGCGCCGGTGAGGGCCGACTGCGATCCGGCGGGCAACGTCATGGTGAGCGCGTCCACCGTGACATCCGGCGACACGGTGGACGTCAGCTGGCACGTCGTCAACATCGCAGGCTGCAATCCGTCGATCACCTCCGAGCGCATCTCGGGCCCCGGCTTCACCGGAGACGAAGCGGTCCCGGCGTCCGGCAGCCGCACGGTCACGATCACGCAGTCCGACCCGGGCACGGCGACCTGGACCTTGAGCGTCACTACCCGGTTCGGCGAGACCGAACTGGATGAACGGTCCGTCACCGTGGAGCCGGCGTTCACCGTGAACGGCCTGGGCGGCGCGGCGATCGCCTTCGCCGACGCCGGCGGTACCGCGACCGAGATGCGGATCCACTCCGAGGCCCGGAGCACGGGCGCCCCGGTCAGGTCCGGCACCCGGGTCGCGCTGGCCAGTGTCGGTAGCGACTACGAGTTGGCCTACCAGGGCACGAACGGCGACCTGTGGGTGATGGCACCGGACGGCACCGCGACCGACACCGGCCTGGGGATGGCGGCGGGAACCAGTCCCAGCATCACGGCCACCACTGCGAGCGGCTACGCCGTGGCGTTCCAGGCGAACAACGGCGTCCTGTGGACCTACTCCTCCACCGCGGGCGGACACAGCGCCGGCTACGGGATGGCGCAGAACAGCAGCCCGAGCCTGACCCTGACCTCCGCCGGCATCGCGATCGCCTTTGTCGACCAGAACGGAAATCTGTCCGTCCTCGATCCGGTGACCGGCTTCGGCGGGTTCGGCACCCCGCACGCAGCGGTCGCACCGGGGACGAGTCCCGCCATCACCTTCGTCCCGAACCAGAAGGACGCCTACGAGATCGTCTACCAGGCCACGGACCACAGCATCCGCACCGCCGACTACGCCCACGCACAGACCTTCCCGACCCCGCTGACCGCCGCCGCGGGCACCAGCCCGGCCATCGCGACACTGCCCTCCGGCGAGATCGACATCGCGGTCAGCGGTGCCGACGGCACCGTCCAGAGCCTGACCCCGGCCGGCGTCGCCGTGACGTCCACCGGCCTCCACCCCGGAACCGGTCCGGCGATCGCCCCGGCTGCCGGCGGCGGCGTGGTGATCGCCTGGGAGGACCTGAGCAACACCTTCAGCACCTTCGTGACCGGCACCGGCGTCACCGGACCCGGCGCGAACATGCTCTCCGGTAGCAGCCCGGCCCTCGCCCAGATCACGGGCCTGACCCGCTGACCCTGGCCGAGCAGTACCACGCGTGCCTGACAGTGCGTGCTCCCAGCGGGGAAGGCCTTCCAAGCCCTGGGACGACCCATGGCGGGGCGGCAGACGTGGGTGGCCCGCTCCGGCGCGGGATTACAGACGGCGGCCCGGGGAGCGATGGGCCTCGCCAGCCTCCCTCAACTCATGGACAACACAGGTTTCCTGATGGAACGTCGGGTAACTCGGCGGTCGTCGGCTGGGACGGCCCCGGCCGGGAGGGAGTTTCGATCATGAACCGGACCCTGTTAGGCCGCCGGTCGGCCGCGGTCCTGGCGAGCGTGACGGCAATGGCCGCCCTGCCCTCGGTCACCGCGGCGGCGGCGCCCGCGCAGGCCCATCCTTGCGTGCAGAAGGTGGCTGTCGTCAACAATGCCGGCTTCGTACTTACCTGGGCCCCCACCACCCGCACCGGTGAACAGGCGGCCCCGACCGACGAGTACCCGATCAACCAGACCAGGGTCATCGACCTGTCCACCACGGCATGGCCGAAGGACACCGATGTCCGTCCGTATGTGGAGGCGGTCGGTGGGACCAAGGAGTTCGGCAGCTCCTACGTGTCCTACTGCGACAACGGTCAGACGGCCACGTACACCGTCACCGGGACTACCTTCGATTACTCGGTGACCCGGCTGACCTGATCGGTTTCCGCGACGTTCTCACGCAGCCCATTCCCGGGCGGCAGTACAGACTCTCGATGCCGAATGGATCCCGGACAGGGCGACGACCACCCGCGGGGCCGGATCCTGCAGTGCAGCCTGAGCGACCGCCTCCACCTCCTCCGCGGTGAGCGAGGCGGGGCTCGTGGTGGCGAGCCTGCCGCCCTTGATGCCGCGCATCGGTGCTGAAGATCAGCCGCTCAGCCTTGAGCGTCCCGAACAGCGACCGCAGGGCACTGGCCTCGTAGGCCCGGTGAGGCCGATCGGCCCCAGGCGGCGAGGTCATCTCGCTGGACCTGACGGAGAGTTGTGTACTTTCCGCCGTACCCGGTGACGAACGGCAGGACAAACCTGAGCAGGGGTGACGACCGTGGACCGGGCCCGCGGCCTGAGGCGGGAAGTCCCGGGCCGCAGGAGCCCGATCCACGTGTCCAGTTCCGCCCGGATGTCCGGGGCCAGGAAGGCAAAGTGCTTCTGGCACCACCGGTCGAGCGAGTCGGCCCGGTCGTCGAGGAAGATCTCCAGGTCCTCGAACACCTCCAGGACGTGATTGGTGGGCACCGCGGTGTGGGTGAGCTGGGCGATGGTCGTGGCCCTGATCCGCTCGCCCGGCCGGTGGACTGCGTTTGATACGGACGCGGCGTAGGGAGTCACCGCAGCGCGCGCAGGCCGACCCTTCGTGTGGTGAGCCCGTCACAGCCAGGCCGGCAGTGCCACCGGCCCGGCCCGGCTCGCGCGGCCGGTCGTCCAGGCCAGCAGTTCCGCGGGCGGTGCCTCGACCACGACCGGTGCCTCGGCCGTGGGCGGGCCGAACTCCCAGGTGCGGTGTCGGTCGGTCGGGGCGAGGCGGACCGGTGGGCAGTCGGGGCGGGTGGAGAGGGTGATGGTGATGTCGTCGATGAGGGTGTCGATCAGGGGGGCGGGGAGGTCGGTGAAGGTCGTTCCCGATGACAGGTCGACGGCGTGCAGCCATACCTCCCGCACCCGCATCCAGGGGATCTCGGCGGCGGGGATGGTGCGCCCCAGAGCGCTCTTGACCTCTGTCTGCCAGGTGGCGGAATCGAGGGCGGCAAGGGCGGCCTCCAGTTCCGGCCGCTGTGGACTTGAGCTGCTCCCGCAGTACGTCGGGCGGGAGGGCCGTCGAGGAGTCGATCTCGGCGGCGCGCTGCTCGCGGTCGGCGTACATCGGGGTGGGGATGCCCGTACGCGCCCAGGTGGCCAGGCGGACGAGGGCCTCGGCGTTGCGGGCCACGTGGCCGATGACGTGGGCGCGGGTCCAGTCAGGGAGGCGGCTGGGCGCGCGCAGGTCGGGGTCGGCCAGGCGGTCCGCCACGCCCAGCAGCAGGGCAGTGCCCTCGCTCATCCAGGACAGGGT
The DNA here is from genome assembly GCF_044768275.1 of Streptomyces sp. NPDC101152. NCBI lineage: Bacteria > Bacillati > Actinomycetota > Actinomycetes > Kitasatosporales > Streptomycetaceae > Streptomyces > Streptomyces sp. NPDC101152. Next base: position 8,791 of record NZ_JBIWPO010000061.1, read on the forward strand.
GGCGCTCAGGTCATGTCGGTCGGTCATGACGTACCGCTCCCGATGCGGGCCGCGATGTCCGCCCGCAGCGCCTTCTTGTCGATCTTGCCGACCTTCGTGGCGGCCAACTCCTGCACCGACACGAGGTGTTCGGGCAGCTTGAAACGGGCCACGCCGGCCTCATCCATGGCGGCGCGGATCGCGTCAAGGGTCGGAGCGGGGTGTCCCGGTGCGGCTACGACGTAGAGGCAGACGCGCTCGCCCAGCGCCGGGTCGGGCATGGCCACGGCCGCCACCTGGCTGACGCCGTCGGTCAACTCGTAGACGAGGTTCTCCACCTCCTCCGCGGAGACCTTCTCCCCACCTCGGTTGATCATGTCCTTGTCCCGGCCCTCCAGGACGAGGTTGCCCTCCGGCGTACGGCGGCAATGTCGCCGCTGCGGTACCAGCCGTCCTCGGTGAACGCCCGCTTGTTGTGCTCGGGCGCCCGGTAGTAGCCGCGCGGGGTGTAGGGACCGCGGGTGAGCAGGGAGCCCGGCTCGCCGTCGGGAACGTCCTGGTCGAGTTCGTCGACCAGCCGTACCTCGTCGTCGGGGCACATGGGGCGGCCCTGGGTGGTGCAGACGACGTCCTCGGGGTCGTCGAGGCGGGTGTAGTTGAGCAGGCCCTCGGCCGCGGATGGGAGAGCCGTCGACCGCAGCACGGGGGAAGTCCAGGGCGTCCGCGCTGCGGAGCTTGACGGCGAGGACCTCGTGCAGCCGAGGCCACACTCCTGCCCCGGTCCACTCGGCCAGGCGCCGCCAGCACGTCATCCCCGAACCGAAGCCAAGCTCCTGCGGCAGATGTTCCCAGGCGATCCCGGTATGCAGCACGAACAGGATGCCGTGATCTTGTACAGACCTCTGCGCATGACCTTGTACGCCGACACCGGGTGCACAACCAGTGCGTGGCGCACGCCTCCCGGCTGGGCTGGGCTGGGACCGGGCGGACGGCAGCCGAACGTCCGACGCACCGCGGTCGCCGCGGCCTCTAGCGGACCGCGGCGACCGGTTCCCGGACGGTTCCTCACACCTGGGTAACGCCTCCGGTGGCGGGGGTGCGGGTCGCGCGCAGGTGCTGGGCGAGCAGGGCGAGGGCGCAGAGGGCGGCGACCGTCGCCGCGTAGGTGACGAACGTGTCCTGCAGGCCGGCGTGAGTGGCGGCGATGCCGGCGATCACGGCCGGGATGCTGAAGGCCAGGTAGGAGATGACGAAGGCGACGGAGAGCAGCTCGCTGCGTTCGGCGGGGCGGGCTATCCGGGCCAGGGTGCCGAAGCTGGCGAGGGCGGAGCCGCCGAAGCCGACGCCCGCGATCGCGGTTCCGAGGGCGGCTGCGGTCAGGGAGTGCTCCTCCACACCGGTCAGGGCGACGGCCGTGCCGACGAGGAGCAGGGTCGCGCTGACGGCGAGGGTCCGTCCGACGGGCCAGCCGCGCAGGGCGAGGGCTGTGAGGAAGGCGGGGCCGGTGAGCAGGGTGACCACGAGTCCGCCGACGACGTGGCTGGAGAGACCGAACAGACCGACGGCGACGGACGGGCCGAGCGAGAGGTAGAGGCCGCCGAGCGCCCAGCTCGCGATGAGGATCGGGACCAGGCTCAGCAGGTCGGCCCGCAGGTGGGGGGCGACCCGCAGGCGGGGCTGGAGCGAGCGGAGGGCCCCCGGGCGGCGCAGCGAGGTCTCGGGCAGGGCCGACAGGAGGGCGCCGGCCACCACGAGGGCGAGGAGCAGCAGCACGTAGACGAGGCGGGTGGGGTGCGGCCCGTACTCGATGAGGAGCCCGCATCCGAGCGAGCCCAGTCCGAGTCCCAAGGTGGGCGCGGTGCCCGTGACGAGGCCAGCCCGGTGCGGGGCGTGCGCGGGGTTGAGGTCGGACAGTGCGGCGCCGAGCGTGGTCATGGCGGCCCCGGTGGCGATGCCTTGGATGAAGCGTGCCGTCAGCAGCAGGCCGACGTCGCCTGCGGTGAGGAACAGGACCATCGAGACCGCTTCGAGGGCGATCGCGGAGAGTAGGACCGGACGGCGGCCGAGGTGGTCGGAGAGGGCGCCGAGGATGAGCAGCGCCCCGATCATGCCGAGCACGTAAACGGCGAAGACCGTTGTAAGGGTGGTGGCGGAGAAGTGCCATTCCTGCTGGTAGACGACATAGAGCGGGGAGGGCGCGCTGGAGGCGGCCATGAACAGCACGAAGACGACCGCGAGGGAGGCGAAGGCGACGGGACGGCTCAGCCGTCGTCGCCTCTCCTCCGGTGACGTCGCCCCGTCGATGGGCGGCATGGAGGGCTGGAGCTGGGACGGGGCGGGACCGGACACGACGCGACTCCAAAAGCAGTGATCGATGCGTTTAGGACGCTACCACTAACGCAATGATCGGTGCGATAATTTCCCCATGGCTGACTTGTCGCCCCAAGTACGTCCCGGCGGCCGCTCCGCGAAGGTGCGGGCGGCCGTCCACCGCGCCGTCGCAGAACTCCTCGCCGAGGAGGAAGCGGAGACACTGACCCTGCCTGCTGTGGCCGCGCGCGCCGGCGTGCACCCCACCACCCTGTACCGGCGCTGGGGGTCCACCGCCCAGCTACTCAACGACGTCGCCAACAGCCGCTTCACCGACGACCTGGTCGTCCCCGACTCGGGCTCCCTCGCCGGCGACCTCCAGCGCTGGCTCGCCGACGTGGCCACCGACGTCGCCGACCCGGACACGCTTGCCCTCATGCGGGCGACGATCGGCTCCGGCCCGGCAGGCGGCTGCGCCTGCGTCGAGGACCGCCACCGCCAGCTCGGCGCGATCATCCGGCGCGAACAGGACCGCGGGGGGACGGCACCCGACGTGGAGACCACGGCGGACTTCCTCCTCGGCCCGCTCTACTATCGCGCCATTTTCACCCCCGAGCCCGCCTCCGCCGACTGGGCCCGCACACTGGTGTCCACCTATCTGGCGACGCTCCGGACGTGCTGAGCCGCACACGGATCACGGGGGCGCGGCGTGGCACACGCACATGCGTCTCGCTGCCCCTTCGGCATGAGGCGCAAGCACCCCTGGACAGTGAGCCTCCGTCTTGATCGTCGGGCTCCGGTAGTTCCGATCCGCCTGGCCCCGTCGCGCCGGATCGCGGCTGGCGTCTGGTAGCCGATCAGCAGCATGACCAGACCCTTCTTGCTCAGGTTCAGCACTCGCTCCACTGCGGTGAAGAATTCCAGCAGTTGAGCCCGCAGCAGGTTGGTCTGGCGAGTCCGGTCGTTGGCCAGGTCGGGGCGCCGGGCAGTCAGGGTGCCTAGGTCGACGGCTATCTCGTCGCCGGGCCGCAGGAGACCGAGGCCCTGGCGCATGCGCGCCTGGTCGGCGATGACAAACGTGTCCTTTTCGTTCGTCTTGCCCTGGCCGCGGCAGGCCGTCACGCCTGGTGCACAGCCAGGCCGGTGATATAGACCATCGGCTGCTCGTGGCTGAGCAGAAGGCCAATCAGCAAGCCGGACGCCTGTCGCCGTCGCCCCGAGGGCGGGAAAATCGGGTGCGGCTGTCCGGCCGACGTCGTGGCCACTTGGCGTGCCCGAGCCCGTCAATCAGCAGGACGCCGGGGCCCCGCTCGTCAGGCGCTCGGAAGTGTCTCTTCGAGCACGCGCATCAGAATCTTTCGCCTCCTGGGCCCCGCCGGACGGTCGTGCCCCGTTTGGGACGTACGAAGGGGAGGCCGGCGGTGGACGTCGTCTATGAACGCTGCGCCGGGATCGACATCAGCAAGGCGGACGTGAAGGTGTGCATCCGAGTCCCGGGACACGGGAAGGGGATAAGGCGCCGCGGGGAGGTGAGGACGTTCCCGGTCATGACGTCGGGGCTGCTGGCGATGCGGGACTGGCTGCTGGCCGAGGGCGTCACGGTGGTGGGGATGGAGGCCACCGGCTCGTACTCGTGTTCCAGGTGACACCGGCGGTGGGACGCCCCTGCTTGCCGGCGATGACCACCATGGCCCTGCTCCAGTCGATCTCCTGCTCACGGAACCAGCTGATGATCCGGCGTGAGATGTCCAACCCGGTGAGGAAGAACGTGGCGATCATCATGTGGATGATGGTTCCGAGCACGGCGGCGTCGGTGGCGCCCGTCGTGGGGAAGATCTCCGTCAGTACCAGCCGCCCGTCTCGCCACTGATAGATCTCGGAGTCGAGGTCGGTGGTCGGTTCTGCTGGTGTGCCCAGGACAAAGTTCACGCGGACGACGTACAAGCTCTCGTGGAGACCCGGCACGACGGCGAACTCACGTGCTCCCGGGCGTGCAGCGTTTGATGGGCGACGAAACGCATGCCGTCCCAGCGCAGCAGCTGCGAGTCGCTCTGCAGCCGGGCCACCAGCAAAAAGAAGTCGCCGTCTGCGGTGAAGTGCGCGAACGCCCGGCCGTGCCGGTCGGCCAGCTCCTGGTGGGGCCGGAACTCTTCACCGTCGAAGCGGTAGAGCAGCGACGGGCCCATGTGCTCGGCGTGCGCGAGGAAATGGTGACCGTCCACGGTGAAGGCGTGCCAGTTGTAGGCCCATCGCGAGTCGATGTCCTGGAAGTGGGCGAAGCGTTCACCGTCCCAGAGGAAGATCTGCGAATGCCGGTTGTCGGCTTCCTGTTCCGGAAGGACGACCCGTTGGGCGAGGGCCAGGAAGTGCCGGTCCTCGATCGTGAAATGCTTCCACTGCTTGGCGGCGAAAGTGTCGAAGGACTGGAACTCGGCGAAGGATGTGCCGTGCCATTCGAGGACATGGGACGAGGCGGCATACCGGTAAGGGCCTTTGCCAGTACGGATGCTGGCCATAGCCAGGAAGGCACGATCGCCGATGCGGAAGAATTCGGCGTCCTCGCCGCCTGGCGCCGGTACGCGCTGGAACAGCTCGTATCCCTGCTCGCCTCGCTTGAGCAGCAGCAGATCCGTGTCGCTGTCTCCTTCGTTCATGTCCGCCGGAGTGCCCGGCATGTCATAGGCGAGCTGAGGTACGGCAAGCAGATGCATGCCGTCCAGGTCGAAGGGGTCGACGCCTCGTGCACCGGACGTGGGGATGGACTGGATTTCGGTCAGGTGTGCGCTGGGCATCAGTTGGTCATCTCCTCGGGTCCAGTGCGGGAAGGGGGTGTTGTCGAAGGCAATCCCCTTCCTGAAGACGGGGGCGGGCCCGCAGGGTGGGGGTGGGTGGGACCGGGCCGCCGCCCACCCCCAAGGGGGTCAGACGGCCTTGGCCGCGCGCTTGCCCAGTTCGACAGCGTTGACGAAGGACCGGGCGCTCATGGCCATGGACGGCACGTTCTCCTGCATGAGGCGCATGCGGTGCGGGGCGTCGTGGAACTTGGGGTCGAGCTGGAACTCGGCGGCCAGGGAGAACCAGGTGACCGGGACCGCACCGGTCTGGACCATGCGCCGCACCGCCGTGTTGTGGGCCTCCAAAGAGGGGCTGGCGGAGGCGTCGACGGCCACGTGCACGCGGTAGCCCGCACGCAGGCCACCCAACACGCTCTGTAGCACACACCCGTCGGTGGCGATGCCGGCGATCACCAGATTCTCCCGGTCCTGCGCCCGGACCGCCTGGGCGAACGATTCGTCGAGGAAGGAGTTGAAGTCGACCGTGCGCTCGATGACTGGCTGGTCACCGATCGCCTCCAGCAACTCCGGATACAGCGGGCCGGACGGCCTGCTGGACTCACCGTTGGTCACCACCAGGCCACTCCCGTACCACTTCGCCGTCTTCGCCAGACCGACGACGTTGTTGAGATGCTCAGTGAGGTTGTGGGAGCGCAGAAGGTTGGCGAAACCCACGGCGTAGTCGATGAGGATGACGGTGGTGTTGGCCGGATTGAGAGGTTCGGGGATCATGCGGGGACCTCTTTGTCGTGGTCAAAGGTGGACAGGCAGAAAGGAGCACGGAGCGAGAAGCATGTTGCGAACGGCCGTTTGCATGGCGGCGATCACGGCCGCCGCGCGATACAGCCATGCGCACCCGTGACAGTCGGCTCGTCGGTGAACCCGACGTCATGGTTCGGAAGAGCGTGCGGTTGTCGCCTGCCGCCGTTGGCCAGCCCGACGCGCGGGAGCATGAATGTGCTCGATGCCGGTTCGAGCGACTTGAAGGCGTGTACGCGGTCGGTGCGGCGGGCGACGTTCATGCTCAGTCACGGGTCGGAGCGGCATCGCCGGCGAACAGGCCGGTCGGGTCGACGGCGAGGCGTACGCGCTCGACCCGGACACGGGTGCGGTCGTCGTACGTTCGCTGGCGCTGCGTGAAGTGGTCGACGAAGTTGGGCGCCGTGTATCCCGTCACGAAGGGTTGGATGGCGGCTCGTACGGCCTTGAGGTCTCGCGCGGTTTCCTCACCTGCCAGGCCGACCCCGTGATACAGAAGCGGCGCTGTGAGGTGGTCGAGTGCTCCGCCGTTCGATGCGGGCACGGCGAAAGCCCCGCCCAGCTGGCGCAGTTCGAACGCCGTCAGGCTCGGTCCGGCCTCCAGTGCTCTCGCCCAGTCGCTCGTGTCGATCTCCTGGATCAACGCGGAGTCCGACTCAAAGGCCACCGGTTGCAGCGGGTCCAGGTGGGTCAGCGGCAAGGCCTGCGGTGAAGCGACCGCCCAGGTGTCGGCCACGGGCTGGGCGAGCGCTGACAGTGGGGACAGCATCTCGTCCAGGATGCGCTGGGCGGCAGGCAGGTCGGACTCGGCCGATGCGGTCACCGCGCCATCCAGGGCAATCACACGCTTTCCGGCCAGGTATGGCGGGAGGCCGGGCAGGGGTGGAAGGGACAGCATGCGGAAGCTGGTGGTGATCTCCGGTGGGGCGTCGCGCGCCCACGTCTGCCAGGCCGGTGCCAGCCGGGCGGCGTCGGCGGGGTCCCAGACCGTCATGCCGGTGAGGACGCGGTGCATGGGGACCAGGTCAATCTGTGCCTCGACGACGACGCCGAACCCGCCGCCGCCACCGCGCAGGGCCCAGAACAGATCAGGGCGGTGCGTGCCGCTCGCCTCGACGACGTCGCCGTCGGCCAGTACGACGGTGAGGGAGCGTATGGAGTTCGCGGCGAGGCCGAAACGGCGGCCGTAGAAGCTGATGCCGCCGCCGAGCAGATAGCCGATGACGCCGACGCCGGAGGACGAGCCGTGCAGCGCGGTGAGTCCGTAGCGGGTGATCTCGGGCAGGATGTCGCCCCAGGTCTTCCCGGCAGGCACTCGGGCCGTCCGGGTGTCCGGGTCGACGCGGAGGGGTTGGTCGAGGAGGGGGTGCAGCACCAGCGAGTCGGTCAACGGTGCGGTTCGGCCCATCGCGTGGCCGGTGGTGTTCAGCAGCAGTGGCCGGCTCACGTGGCGTGCCACGGCGACGGCGCGGACGACGTCGTCGATCGAGCGGGCGGTGAACGCTCCGGCCGGATCGACCGGTGCCGCGAGCTGGAAGGAGGCTGTCGCTTCGGCGTAGCCGGGGGTTCCGGGTGGGTTGAACGGGGTGTTGTCGGTACTGGTCATGGGGACTCCTGTGAGTCGCCGGGCAGCCGGTCAGGCTCCGAGTTCGGCGCCTGTGCCTTCGGCGACGTGGCGTCCCGCGTCACCGCCCGCACGGTGAAGGCGCCGTCGGCTAGCAGTGCTCGTGCGACGGCACCCTGGGTGCCGGTCGCGCCGAGCACCGTGATCACGCTGTCGGGGGACATCGTCATTGTCCTGTCGGAAGTGCTTGTCAGACCGACGTCGTGGCGAGGGTGGGGTAGTCGGTGTAGCCGTGGTGGTCGCCGCCGTAGAAGGTGGCGGGGTCGGCTTGGTTGAGGTGTGCGTTGGTGCGGATGCGGTGGGGGAGGTCGGGGTTGGCGAGTGCGGTGGTGCCGACGGTGATGACGTCGGCGAGGCCGGTGTCGAGGTCGGTGATGCGGGTGTCGAGGTCGGCGCCGGGGCGGTTGAGGAGGAGGGTGGTGGGCCACAGTCGGCGGAGTTTGTGTGTGAGGTTTTCGTCGCCTGCGTGGATGAGGTGGAGGTAGGCGAGGTTGAGGGGGGCGAGGGCGGTGATGAGGGCGGGGTAGAGGTCGTGGGTGTCGTGTTCGGTGAGGTCGTTGTAGGGGTTGCCGGGTGAGAGGCGCAGGCCGGTGCGGTCGGGGCCGATTTCGTCGGCGATGGCGGTGGTGACTTCGAGTGCGAAGCGGATGCGGTTTTTGATGGTGCCGCCGTAGCGGTCGGTGCGTTCGTTGGTGTTGCCGGCGAGGAATTGCTGGATGAGGTAGCCGTCGGCGCCGTGGATTTCGACGCCGTCGAGGCCGGCGGCGATGGCGGCGGAGGCGGCGTGGCGGAATTCCTGGACGACGTTGGTGACTTCGTTGGTGGTCAGGGCGCGGGGGGTGGGCATGTCCTGCAGGCCGGTGGGGGTGAACATGGCGCCCTTGGGCTGGATGGCTGAGGGGGCGACGGGCTGGCGGTGGTGGGGGGTGTTGTCGGGGTGGGAGATGCGGCCGGTGTGCATGAGCTGGACGACGATGCGTCCGCCGGCGGCGTGGACGGCGTTGGTGACTTCTTGCCAGCCGGCGATGTGTGCTTCGGTGTAGATGCCGGGGGTGAGCATGTAGCCCTGGCCGTCGTCGGAGGGCTGGGTGCCTTCGGTGATGATGAGGGCCATGGAGGCGCGTTGGCGGTAGTAGGCGCGGTTGAGGTCGGTGGGGACGCCGTCCGGGCGGGAGCGGTCGCGGGTCATGGGTGCCATGGCCAGGCGGTGCGGCAGCTCGAGCGCGCCGACGGTGATGGGGGTCCAGAGGGTCTTGTGATCCGTCCTTTGCGTGGGGGATTTGGCTGGGGATAAGGGGGGTTGAGCGTCAGCAGACCGGTGGCCGCGGCTTCAGATGGATTTGAGGACTCGGGTGCGGTCGGTGATGGCGCGGTGGGCGACGTCGGAGGTGTGGGCGATGGAGTCGAATTCGTGGGGGGCGCCGGGGTGGAGGTGGAATTCGACGGGGACGCCGGCGTGGGTGAGTTTGGTGGCGTAGGCGGTGTCTTCGTCGCGGAAGAGGTCGAGCTGGCCGACTTCGATGTAGGCGGGAGGGAGGTTGGTGGCGTCGTCGAGGCGGGCGGGGGCTGCGGTGGCGGGGACGTCGGGGCCGCCGACGGCGTCGCCGAGGAGGGCGGGCCAGGCGGTGAGGCTGTCGTTGTGAGACCACAGCAGGTAGGGGGCGATGTGGGGGTCGGGGGGTCCGGTGCGGTCGTCGAGCATGGGCATGATGAGGATCTGGCGGGCGATGGCGGGGCCGCCGCGTTCACGGGCGAGGATCGACACGGCGGCAGCGAGGCCGCCGCCGGCGCTGTCGCCCATCACACCGATCCGGGCGGGGTCGACGCCGAGGCCGGTGGCCTGTTCGTGGAGCCAGGTCAGGGCGGTGTAGGCGTCTTCGAGGGGGGTGGGGTGGGGGTGTTCGGGGGCGCGGCGGTACTCGACCGACAGCATCGGCACGCCGCTGGCGGAGACGTAGCGGGCGACGGGGCCGTCGAAGAGGTCGATGTGGCCGAAGATGTAGCCGCCGCCGTGGAAGAACACCACCGCGGAGCCCGGGGTGGCGCTGTCTTTGGTGTACCAGCGCATCTTGATCTGTGTGCCGTCGGCGGCGCTCGCGTAGTACTCGCTCGTCTTCACGTCGTCGGGGAAGGGCTGGGCGGTTGACGCGGCGCCGATGATCGGCTCCCACAGGGCGCGCTGCGCTGCGACGTCGCCCACCGCCGGCGGTGTGATGCCGGCCATGGCGCCGGTCATCGGGGCCAAAGCCGCGGCGATCTCGGGATCCAGGCTGAGTGACATGGCTGTTTTCCTCGCTGTCCTGCTTGGGGGTTTCGGGAATGAGGGGGATGGGGGTCAGGCGGTGGGTGCGACGATGACGGCCTTGCCGTGCACGGCGCCGTCGGCGGCGCGGGCGTGCAGGCCGGGCAGGTCGGCCAGCGGTACCCGTTCGGCGACATCCACGCGCAGCTGGCCGGAGTCGACCAGCGCAACCAGCTGTGCCAGCTGGGCGGCGTCGCTGTTGACGAACAGGTCGATGCCGCGCACGTCGCGCTCCTCGTCGGAGGGGGCGGGCATCCACACGGTGGTGTTCACCAGCACTCCGCCGGGACGGATCAGGGCGGGCAGCGCGGCCAGCTGCGCGGGGGCGATGGGGGCGAGGTTGAGGACGACGTCGACCGGCTCGCTCACCGCGTCGCTCAGGCTGGTGGTGGTGTGGTCGATGACCTCATCGGCACCGGCCGCCTTGACCTGCTCCCTGCTGCGCGGGCTGGCAGTGGCGATGACGTGGGCGCCGGCGTTCTTGGCATGCTGCACGGCATGGCCGCCGACCGCTCCGCCCGCGCCGTTGATCAGCACCCGCTGTCCCGCCCTCAGCTTGGCATGGTCGAACAGCGCCTGCCACGCGGTCAGCCCCACCAGCGGCAGCGCGGCGGCATCGGCCAACGGGATGCTCGTCGGCGCCGCCGTCAGGACCGCGGCCGGGGCCAGGACGTACTCGGCGGCAGCACCGGGCTTGTCCATCGGCAGGAAACCGACAACCCGCTCACCCACCGCGAGACCCTCCACGCCCTCACCCAGCACATCGACGGTGCCGGCAACGTCGATCCCCGGAGTGTGCGGCAGCACCACCGGGATCGGGCCCTGCATGAAACCGCCACGGATGTTGCCGTCGACGCTATTGAACGACGTCGCGGCCACCCGGATCCGGACCTCACCCACGCCGGGGACGGGAACCTCCACATCCTCCAAGCGCAAGACGCTCGGGTCACCGTACTCATGGAAACGCACAGCCTTCATTTCGGATCTCACTTTCACTAGGTCCTAGATACTTCGAGTTCGAAGCACTTTTGGGTTGTACTTCGGGTTCGAAGCGAGAATCGTGTGGTGTGTGCCGGCCGGCAGCCGGTGAACTTAGCCGCCCACGGCGGCCAGAAGTTGGAGTTTCTCGTGGCTTGCAGAGCCGGGCGTGGTCGCGAAGACCAGTACCGTCTGGCTCTGTTCGGGATGGATCAGCAGCTCGGCGTGCATCTCGAGCTCGCCGAGTTCGGGGTGCAGGTAGCGCTTCAGGTCGTGGTGGTGGGTGACGTCTACTTCGTGTCGTCGCCAGATTTCGCTGAACTCCGGGCTGGTTTTCAGCAGGGCGTCGACGATCTCGCTGGCCCGGCCTTGAGGGTCTGCGGTGTAGGCCGCCCGCAGTTCGGCGGTGAAGACCCTGCCGCGTAGTGCGTGGTCCTCGGAGGGATAGACGGCGCGCTGCGCCGGGTCGGTGAACCAGCGGTAGGCCAAGTAGCGTGACATGCCGGTGAAGTGGGTGTAGTCGCCGAACAGGGCGACCGCCGGAGCAGTCTGCAACAGTGTTTCGCCAAACCGGGAGAACACCATGACGGGGGTGTCGGAAAGCCGCTCGGCAACGCGCAGCAAGGCGGGGCTGACGTGATCGCCACGCAGGACCCTTCGTGGCGCGGGGTATCCGCCAAGTTCGAAGAGGTGGTCCCGTTCCTTCAGGCTCAGGTGCAGTCCTCGGGCGAGTGAGGCGAGTATCTGCTCCGACGGCATGGGACCGCGCTGCTGCTCAATCCGGCCGTAGTAGTCGGCCGACATACCGGCCAGCGCAGCAACTTCCTCCCGCCGCAGCCCGCCGGTACGGCGACGGGAACCACGGGGAAGCCCGACGTCCTCCGGCTGCAGCGCCTCACGACGCGCCCGGAGGAAGTCGGCCAGCAATACTTGGTCCATGACAGCCTCCCGTGTTCGACTGATCAAGCATGTCGTCGCATGGAACCCGGATGAAGGGCCTCCTTAACCCCGGACAACTTGTCCGTGGTTAAGCGCGCGATGCGGCAGACAGGGACACGAGACGGTGGACAACCGAGCGCCGCGGTGTTCTGAGGAAGCCCGGCGGGCTACTCCCGCATGGCGGTCAGGAGCTGGAGTTTCTCGTGGCTGGGGGAGCCGGGCGTCGCGGAGAAGACGAGCAGCTCCTGGGCCGCGTCGGGGTCCACCAGCCGCTCGGCGTACATCTCGAGCTCGCCGAGTTCGGGGTGCAGGTAGCGCTTCAGGTCGTGGTGGTGGGTGACGTCTACTTCGTGTCGTCGCCAGATTTCGCTGAACT
>NZ_JBIWPO010000061.1:20990-37397 GCF_044768275.1 Streptomyces sp. NPDC101152
CGCAGCAACTTCCTCCCGCCGCAGCCCGCCGGTACGGCGACGGGAACCACGGGGAAGCCCGACGTCCTCCGGCTGCAGCGCCTCACGACGCGCCCGAAGGAAATCGGCCAGCAATACCCGGTCCATCTTGCTTCCCGCCCCCGCGAACGCGGCGCATGCCGAAGGACTGTCCGATCGGCGAGATCAACCGTACTGGAAGAAACGTCACTTGGATCAGCATTCCCAACTCGCCTCGATCTTGCGCGAGGGGCCGCTGACGGAGTCGGCGGGGTTTTGCTTTCCGGGGCTGGTGGTGGGCAGGCCGGTGGCCCGGTTGTCGCGTCGGGTGGACGCTGAGTTCCACTGCCTGGGATGGGGTGGTGCTGTCGTCGGGACGGTTGAGACTGATGGTCAGCCGAGGGTTCACAGGAGCGTGAGCCGTGCGAGGGCGGCGGTGATCTCGTTGGTCCAGGGCCAGTGCGCAGAGAGGCGGAGAATCCTGCGTCGGCCGGTGGTGAGGAGCTGAGCGGCTGCTCGCCCGACCTTGTCGGTGACCTCCTGGTTGAACGGCATGAAGTTGCTGTTCTGCACCATGAAGTCGACGCCGAGCGTCTTGTCGATCTGTCGTTCGAAGGACTTGGACATCGAGGCACCGGCCATCGGTATCCCGCCACCAGGGCCAGGCCCACCATGAGCGCGGCAGCGGTGGCGCCGGTACGGCGGGGTTTGTGCAGGGCGTTGCGCTGGTTCATCCGGCCGACCGAGCCGAACAACGCCGGGAAGGCACCGCCCAGCACCCGGACCAGCAGGGGGCTGGCGATCACGGTCGTGATGAGGGTCAGGACCACGCCGAGCCCGAGCAAGGAGGCGGCCGAGGCGGTCATCGAGGACGCGTCGCAGCCCGCCAGTGCGACCGCCCTGAGGACCCCGACGACCGGCCCGGTCACGACACGGACCTTTAGGGGGCGCCCGACACCCGCCACTTCGGCGTCCGACAGCGCCGCCAACGGGGGCACATCGGCGGCCCGCCGCGCCGGGACGACGTACGCGGCGCCCGGTGTCGCCCAGCCGACGGCCCGGCGCCCGCCGCGCCGCCGTGAACAAGCCGCTGGGCGACCAGGCGGCCCGGTCCGGTGACTGGTCGCCGATCTGGAGCGAACGGGACTACGTGGCAGCCGCGGACAAGGTCAGGGCGAGTGTCTTCGTCGTGCACGGTCTGCAGGACCTCGCCGTCCGTCCCAAGGAGTTCGGCCGGTGGTGGGACGCCCTCGCCAAGGCCGGGGTGCACGGAAGATCTGGCTCAGCCAGACCGGGCACGTCGACCCCTTCGACTACCGTCGCGCGCAGTGGGTGGACACGCTGCACCGCTGGTTCGACCACGAACTCCGCGGCTACGACAACGGAATCGACCGCGCGCCGATGGCTGATGTGGAGCGAACCCCCGACCACTGGACCACGGACACCGTCTGGCCACCCAGGGCGGCCGCGTCCGTGACGCTGAGCCCCGGCAGGGGCGCGAAAGAAGGCGTGGACACCCTCGGCACGTCACTCGGCACGGGGACCGCGACCTTCACCGACGACCAGGGCCACAGCGAACTCGACTGGGCCGAGCAGGCCGCCGCCTCGACCTCGGACAAGGTCGGCTTCCTCACCCAGCCGCTCGGCAAGGCCCTGCACCTGACGGGTTCACCCGAGCTGACCGTCACCGCCACCCCGACGACGCCCACCGCCAGCCTGTCGGCCGTCCTCGTCGACATCGGACCGGCGACCATCCGGCAGTACGGCTCCGGTGGCCTGGGCATCACCACGCTCGTCGGCCGGACCTGCTGGGGCGGGAGCACCACCGCGGACAGCGCCTGCTACAAGCGGACGGAGGCCGACACCACGCACGTCACCTCCACTGTCTTCAGCCGGGGCTGGGCCGCCCTGGGAACCTGTGCCGACGCCCACAAGGTCGCGGCGCTGGTGCCCGGCCAGCCTTGCACTCTGACTCTCGACCTCGCGGCCACCGACCACGTCGTCCCGGCAGGACACCGACTCGCCCTGATCATCGCGGGGACCGACCGCGGCTTCGCCCAGCGGGCCGCCGACCGGCCGACGATCACCCTCGACCTGGCCCGCACCTCCCTGCGGGCAGCGGCTGTCGGCGGATCCAAGGCCCTCACGGCGGCGCTGGGTTGATGGCGACCGGACAGTTCACTGCGCCCGAGCAGGCAACCGTTCGGCCACGCCGTGTGGTTGACGGGGTGGGACTGACGACGAGGGCAGGGGCGCGACGGAGTGAACCAATCGGCGGCGGACGGCGAGCCGGGATTCGAGGACTTCGTCGCCACCCGCGGGGACCGCTTGTACCGGGCCGCATGGCTCCTGACGGGCGACGCGCACGCGGCGGAGGATCTTTTGCAGACGGTTCTGGCCCGGGTGTGGCCCAAGTGGTCGCGCATTGCGGGGGACAACCCGGAGGCGTACACGCGCCGGGCGCTGGTCAACACCTATGCGACCTGGTGGCTACGGCGCTGGCGGGGCGAGACACCCACGCGGGACCTCCCGGAGGTCTCCCCGGCCCGGGACGTCTTCGCCGGCACTTCGGCTCCTGCGCCACCAGCTCACGCCGTCACATCTCCTGGAAGTCGGTGAACAGCCGTGACGCGTCCGGAAGAAGAGACGGCACAGGGGCCGGAAGGGGAACTGCTGCGTCTGATGCTGGCCCGGGCCACTCCGGCGGGCTCGAATCCCCGGCGGGTCCAGGAGATCCGGCAGCGGGTGACGGCGTACCGGCGCCGTCGTCGTATCTGGCTGGCGGGTGCCACCGCCGCAGTCGTCGTCGCGGCGGTCGGCGTGGTGGTGCAGACCTGGCCCTCCTTCCCGCCTCCGGAGCAAACTGCGGCAGCACAGCCGGCATCCTGGGCGCCGCCCGGGTTCACCGACATCCCGCGGGCCGGTCTGTCCCGGGAGCCGAGTCGTGGGTGGCAGGTCGTCCTGCCGGCGGGCGCCCGTTCAGGGGCCCGTGCCATCGTTTCGTTCAGTCCGGTTTCCCGGTCCCCGTTGACCCCGCTCAGCGCGGGCGCGGTGCTGGTGTTCTACGTCCGGAGCGATGACCCCGACGCGCGAGTGACGGTGCGTCATGTGTACCCGGTCGACGACTGGTGCGAACGGGTGGGAGGGAACCGGCAACTGGTCGCCGTCCGGCCGCGGGCCGACGACGGGGGAGAGGCACGGGGCGGCTCCGCCTGCCTCAACGACGCCTCGCGGGCAGTGATCGGCCAGGCGAGCGAGATCCTCACCCGGACGTCCGCCACTGCGGTGGGCGCGAGCTGGAACTGAGTGCGGCCGGCAGCGGTGGCAGTACAGATAACGGCACGGCGGGTGCGCGTAGGGAGACGTCGGCTGTTGTCTGTGCTGTGGAGAGCGTCCCGGCGATGGCTGAGGGGCAAGGAAACCCCTAAGGAATCAGCCCCGATGGGCACTCGACCCTCTCCTGTGGACATCTGCGGATGACCGGCGCGAGCCGCGTCTCCTGGGGAGACCTGGCTGAGGATTTAGCCTTCACCGACGCTGCCCTCGACCAGGGGAGTTCACCGTCGTGGTCGAGCCATGAGGAGCGGTGCGTGAGCCGGGGGTGGACCCGGCATCGTGCGGTGGAGCACCGTTGACGATCGTCCGCCAATACATCGAGCAGCAAAAGCGTCCGCTCTAACGTGCACGCCACTGCGGTCTTGAGATGCATTCAACCCCGGCCTGAACGCCCGGGCCTTTTTGTAAGAGTCCCGGTAACTTGAGCGGATCACGCCGCCGTGAGGCCACCAGCAGCAGCCTGATCACCGTAGAGAGCCACCTCCACCTCATCGTCAGACATGCGGTCAACCGCTATCGAGGCCGCCGCGGTGCAAGGCGACCGCGTCTTGCGAGGACAGCTGTCCCCCACCCTGGCAAGCCAGGCTTGCTCACTTCGATAATGCAGGGCCGTGTCTTCGGGCCGGTCGTCGCCAAGGCGTTCGTGGCTCAGTGGTGTGCCGATTTGCTCGAAGTACCAGGCTAGGCACCGGTAAGAGGTCCGGTAGCCGAGGAGGGCGTTCGGGTTGATGCCCAGCTGGTGGCCGGGCACCGCAGCGGTGAGAGTGTCCCGCTCATAGATCGAGGTGATTTTGACCAGTTTCCAGACGTCGCCGTAGCGTCGCGCCCGGTACTGGGATCGGCAGTAGGAGATTAGGTCAGCCTCGACACCGTCGACGTCGATGCGGAACTCAATGCCCAGCGGAAGCTCGGCCCAAGCCCGGTCACCGTGGACCCGTACCGTTGGTGGGGACAGCCGGTGGCGCCCCCACACGCCAGCGGTCGAGCGCTGCCGGGTACGGGCGATGAATTCGCTGGCGGGGCCGGTGAACCAGCTCATCTCGATGATCGCATCCGGGGCGAAACAAGACGCCATGTCGTCATACCAGCCGCGGTCTCGGCTTTGCCGTTCCCGCAGCACCAACTGTGTCACCGCCTCGGTGTCGTTCTCTTGGGTGCTCACGGGTTGAGCCTCGCAATGACCTCGGGCAGCCGACGCGCACCGGACAACCCGCGGTCGGTCGCCTCGGTGGCGTTGACGCCCGCATTGCGCATGGCCTCGGCGAACAGTTCCATATCGAGGGCCTCGACCTTCGACAGGTGATCAACCGTGTCAGGATTGACCATCGTGTTCATCAGCCCGAGCGCGGTGCTGGCCGCGCTGCCCAGTTTGAGCGCCTCTACCAGCCGTGGCACATCGAGGGCGGCGTCGGCCGCAAGGGCGAGGATGTCAGCGATCGCAGCCTGATTGAGCATGAGCAAGGCGTTGTTGAACAGCTTCGCCATCTGGCCGGAGCCTGCAGCGCCCAGGTACACGACGTGCCGGGCGAACGAGCGGAACACCGGCTCGCAGCGGGTGAGCACCATCTCCGGACCGCCGACCAGGGTGGTCAGGGTGCGTGCCTCGGCCGCCGGACGGCCGCCGGAGACCGGGGCATCGAGCACCTCGACACCCCGAGTGGCGCACGCTTCGGCCAGACGTCGGGCATTGGCCGGCGTACCCGTACCGTGGTTCACGAGGACGGCACCCGTGCGCAACGACGGCAGCAACTCCTCGACCGTCAGGTGCAGTACGTCGTCGTCGGTGCTGACGCACAGGGCGACGATGTCTACCGCCCCAGCGAGCTCGGCCACGGCGACGTGCGCCGTGTGGGGGACGCCAGCCAGGCCGTCGAGTGAGGAGGTCCGACGCGCCCACACATGTAGGTCGAAGCCGGCTTCGGCGATTGCGGTCGCCATCGGTAGACCCTGGTCACCCAGGCCGATGAATCCCACACGCAGCGGGTCTGGACGTTGTGCCACAACCGTTTTCCCTCCATGAAGGGGATACTGGCCAGGAGACGGCGGCGACGCCGCGTCTTGACGTTCGAGGTTCAGGACCTGTAGCGGGTCGCCAGTTGCGGGGACTGGCCGTCGAACGCGGCGAGGTCGGCGTCGAACACATGCTGCAGCAGGTCACTCTGCTCGACACCCGGCGCGGTGACGGTCTCGCCGAGCTCGAGTCCGCGAAGGCTCGCGGTGACGACGTCGGCGGCGCTCATTCGCGGGACCGCGCTGAGATCCAGACCTTGCCGCTCGTGAAACTCGGTCGCGACGACACCCGGGCACAGGGCCTGGACGTGGATGCCGTGCGGAGACAGTTCGGCGTGCAGCGTCTGCGACAGGGTCACGCTGTGCGCGAGGCTGGCCGCGTACACCGCACGGCGCAGTGGCACCTGCTCCAGACTTGCCGGACCGCTGAACGCAATCATCCCCGACACGTTGACGATCTGCCCGGCGCCGCGAGCCACCATGCCGGGTGCGATCGCACGCGTCAGCAGCGTCGGTGCGAGCACCTTCACTCCGACCAGTTCCGCTGCCTGCTCCGGGGAGAGCTCGACGAACGCCTTGTAGTGGGCCACACCTGCGTTGTTCACCAGCATCGTCACCGGCTGATCCCCGATCGCGGTGATCACCTGCTCGATGCCGTCCTGCGTCGCCAGATCCGCTACCACCGTCTGCACCGTGACATCGGGGAACTCCGCTTTCAGCTCATCGAGCCGCTCCTGCCGACGACCGACGGCAATCAGATCCACACTCTGCGACGCCAGCCGGCGCGCGTATTCACGACCGATCCCGGATGACGCACCAGTCACTACAGCCAGCCCGCTCATGTTTTTCCCTCTCATCCATCATGTTGCATCGCGTGGGCCGATACCGGCCCCAACGGTGCCCCCGGTGTGGTGGGCACATCTGAGTCTGTGACAGGCCCACCGACGCATCCAGGGACAGACGAACCCCGGATGAGGCGGTCCCCGTTATCGTCCTCGCCTCCTGCCAGCCGACGCACCGCACCTGGCCTTGGCCAGGTCAGCGACAGAACGAAGCCGTCGCGACGGGCAGGGTCCATTTATCAGGGGATCGCTTGTGCCTGGATACGTCCGGTGAGCCCGGCACAGACTCATGCCCCCATCGCCATGAGGAGAACGACATGACCACCTCTGAACGTCGGCTCGCGGATTTCTTCGTTGAGATGACCAACACCCATAACCCGGACCTGGTGGACCGGTTCGTCGCCGAGGACTACACCAACCACAACGACTTCGTCGCGGACGGGCGCGAGGCCAACCGCCAGTTCTGGGCCGCGTTCTTCACCGGCCTGCCCGACGTGAGCGTGACGATGGAGGACCTGGTCGTCTCCGGTGACCGGGTCGTGGGCCGCTTCACCTACCGCGGCACCCACACCGGGAACCTGCTCGGCATTCCCGCCAGCGGCAACCCCGTCGAGATGCGCAGCATCGACATCTGGCGCGTCAAGGACGGCCTGTTCGTCGAGCACTGGGACGAGCTGAACCTGATGCAGATGTTCCAGCAGATCGGCATCCTGCCGCCGCTGGACAGCCTGGAGGCCCGGTCATGACACTGCTGTCGCAGCTCGCCGCCATCGTGGCGATCCTGAGCACGGGGATCGTCTACGGCACCGACGTCTTCTGCGCGCTGGTTCAGCGCTCCGCGCTCGAGCAGGTCGACGACACGGCCCTGACCGCGGTCATGGGCAACGTGCACCGCGTCGCCGACCGGCGCATGCAGGCTCCCGGAATCCTCGGCGTCATCGCCGCCGCCATCGCCGCCGTCCTGGCCGCGGTGGCCGGCCACCCCGCTGCTTCGGCGACCGCAGCGGCCGCCTTCGCACTGCTGGTGGTCTGGGTACTGCTCTACCTGCGCATCAGCGCACCCATCAACCGCCAACTCACCGCAGCCGCACAAGCCCACGAAACCCCCGCCAACGCCCGCGCCCTGCAACACGCCTGGGACCGCATCATCACCCCCCGAGCCCTCCTCCAAGGCCTGGCCGTCCTCGCCCTGACCACAACCCTCATCACCTGACCCCCAGCAATTTCACCCCCTGCCACGCGCCGCAATGCAAACCGAAAGGAACCTGACGATCATGTACCAGCTCAGGACTTACACCCTGCGTACGGCCGAAGTGCTGCATGACTACGCGACCACGCACTGGCCGCGGCACATTTCCAGCCTGCGCGCCTTCGGTGTCACCACGCACGGGATCTGGACCGACCACACCGCCGACGCACACCGCCTGATTGCACTGATCGCATACCCCGAAGGCGCCGATCCCGCTGAGGTCACCGCCGCCTACATGGCCAGCCCCGAGTTCGCGGCAGACATGGAGGGCTTCGACATCAGCAACATCCTCAACGTCGAAGAAATACTGCTCGACCCGACCGCCGCGTCACCGCTGTCCTGACCAACCGAAACCTGGTAATCACACGCGAAACATTCCAGCCAGAGGGTGAGGGGCCACAAGCACCATCCTGGATGCCACGGCTTCCGGCCATGGCATCCAGGCGCACAACGAGGCGGCACCATAGCCAAAACGGTTCACTCCCACCGCCTGGAATTCCTCATCCTTGTGCTGTGCTCCGCGTGCCGGTGCCGTCGTCGTACCCGCCATCCCCGGACAACTTGTCCGAGGTTAAGGAGACCCTTCATCCGGTTTCCGGCCGACGGCATGCTGGTGCTGTCATCACGGGGTGGGGCGATGGCCCGGACCGTCGCAGGATGTTCTGGGGGTGTGCCGGTAGGTGAGTCCTCCGGAAGCTTACGCCGACGGTCGCCCCGTGGTGCCACCGACCGGCTCCGAGGGCCGCACGCTCACATAGCCCGGCGGCCGGACTCGACCGAACCGCCCGCCCCCGGCGCGCTCGCACTGGGGACGGCGCTTCGGCGTCGACGTCTTTGTCGCCCCGCCCTGTCTCCCGATCAACTACTGAGGAGGTATCACGATGATCCCCGACGACAACCCGTCGCGAAAGCTGACCGTGGCAAACCCCGACGCCCCTGGCACGCAGTACATCTCGCTGGTCGGCAACACATACGGCATGCTGATCACTGGCGAACAGACCGACGGCCGCTACTGCCTGATCGACATGCGCGTACCCGACGGCGGCGGGCCGCCGCCACACCGGCACGACTTCGAGGAGATGTTCACGATCCTCGAGGGCGAGATCGAGTTCACCTTCCGCGGCGAGAAGTACACCGTGGGGGCCGGGTCCACGATCAACATCCCGGCCAACGCCCCGCACAACTTCCGTAATATCTCGGGGCGCCCTGCCCGCATGCTGTGCATGTGCACCCCCGCTGGCCAGGACGAGTACTTCCTGCGCATTGGTGACGCCGTCGCAGGCAAGGACGCGCCACCACCGCAGCTGACTCAGGACGAGCTTGCGGAACGCCGCCGCCGTGCGGTCGAGCTCGCCCCGGCCTACCGCAGCGTGTTCCTGTAGCTGGAACTGGAGCTGACGTGCGGCAGCGATCCGGCATGGGCCATCTCCGGAGGCGCTTTCCAGACATGCTTCCACTGCGGCCCCGCACGTCGGCTCCGGTATCGTGTACGACTCCACTGGTATGCCGGAGGCGGGAACTGCTTCTGCTCAGTGGGGGATAACGCCCTGAAGAGCTGTGCCAACGGGCTGATCTCCCACAGTCGGGCCGGGAGACGGCTGGTGGCCGTCAACGCTGGGGCCTCGAAGGAGATGCCGTCGGGCAGCGGGATGAGTGTGTGCGTGTCCGCGACTACTGCTGGATTCCGCTTTCGGTGGGTATAGCTGCTGGTAGCGGGGTGGTTTCGGGTGCTCGGGGGCGGGTGCTGGATCATGGTGGTGAGGCACGGCCGGGCCGTGACGAGGGCGAGCAAGCGGTGGTCCGCCGCCTGGCGGCTGCCAGGAAGGCGCCGAAGGTTGTGGTGGAACGGTGCCGGATGGTGGAGCTCAGCTGGGACGGCTGGCTGGTCCCGCAGTTCGCCGAAGAGCTGAGGTGTAATCAGAAGACGGTGCGCCGCTGGCTGCACCGCTTCAACCGCTGGGGGCTGGAGGGACTGGAGGATCTGGGCGGGCAGGGCCGCAAGCGAAGGATCACCGAGGCCGAACGCTCCCGGATCATCGCGATGGTCAAGCAGACCCCGCCCGGTCGGCTCGAGGTCCAGCCGTCGAACGAGATGTGGGCCCCAGACGAGTCGGGGTCGGCGGAGTGGACATGCTGACGCGCTGCGAAGCGATCATGCGGGACGTGTGTGAGAGCTTCGGCGCAAAGCTGCGGGAGTTCAACGGCGAAGGCGACCACGTGCATCTGCTCGTGCACTACCCCCCGAAAGTCGCCCTGTCCAAACTCGTCAACTCCCTCAAGGGCGTCAGCTCCCGGCACCTGCGGGCGGAGTACACCGGCCGGATCAACCGGATCGGGACGGGCTCGGTGTTCTGGTCCCCGTCCTACTTCGCCGCGTCCTGCGGCGGCGCACCGCTGAGCATCGTCAAGGACTACATCGAGAACCAGAAGCGACCGGCCTGACCCTCACCCCGAAGACGCAGAGATCTCCGGCGCTACGCGCCTCCGGGCCGAGGATCACAATCCCGCCCCGCCTGAAGGCCGGGATTCCCCGCGAAGATCAAGGGATGGCATGGAGCGGTTGCTGCTGGGTGCGATGGCCGACGCCGTCGGGGTCTGGTTCCCAGCGCCTCGACCGTCCGGATACACGGATGGTCGGGGGCGAGCATGACGCGGCAGGATGCTCCGCATGACCTTGGCCACCCCCGAGCTGCACACCGCCCGCCTGCGACTGCGGCCGTCCACCGACGCCGACGCCCCGCCGCTCTACGCGCTGCACAGCAGCGCCAACGTGCTGCGTTACTGGGACTCCCCGCCGTGGACCGAACCGGTCCGCGCCCAGCGGTTCATCGCGACCTGCCGGACGCTTGAGGAGGAAGGCACGGGAGCGCGGGTGGCCGTCGACCGCGTCTCCGACGACGCGGATATCGGTTGGTGCGGCCTGACCAGCTGGAACCCGGACTACCCCAGCGCGTCCCTGGGCTACGTCTTCGATGCCGCCGCGTGGGGCCATGGCTACGCCACGGAGACCGCGCACGCCGTCCTGCGGTGGCGTTCGACACCCTGGACCTGAACCGCGTCCAGGCCGAGACCGCCACCCGCAACGTGGCGTCCGCCCGGGTCTTTGAGAAGCTCGGCTTCGTGCGCGAAGGCACCCTCCGCGAGGACTGCGTCGTCAGCGGCGACGTCTCCGACTCCTGGGTCTTCGGCCTGCTCTGCCGCGAGTGGCACCCGACGGCTGGCCGTTGACGTCGGAATGAGGCTCTTCGGAAGGGACGGTCATACACACATCACGCGGGTGCGCGATCATGGCCTCCTGGGACCGGTGCGACTGCTCACTCAAGAGGAGACTCAACCACCCCGACTTGCTGCAGGGAAGAGTCAGGTGCCGCGTTGGTCTGGAGGACGGTCATGATCCTCGGGTCGAACAACCAACCGTCGTCCGTCCTGACCAGTCGATCCTCGAAGCGCTCGGTGGCGATGACGAGCCCGCCGCTCACGACCTCGCGCGGGACCTGACGGAACACCACCATGAACGACAGCTGGGTCGCCTCGTCGCCCTCGACGATGATGAGGTTGTCGGTCGTGGCATGAACGGTCGTTCCCAAACGTCCCGTCACCCCGAAGCCGATGTTCACAGGCGCGCCCAGTTGCTGGGGGTCGAAGCAGGCTTCGATGGCCGACCTGCCCTCGAAGCGCTTGTCCCGAGCCACGAACACACCGTTCTCCACGAAGGTCGCGGCCAATTCACTGTTTCGCTTCCGGGAGCCCAGGTGATTGAAACCTGCGGTCAGTTCACGGATGGCCAGCTCGTCGGCAGTCTTGCCAGGCATGTGGATTCCTCCCTTGTCGGCCGTGGGCAGCGCTGTCAGGCGCCGCCCACATCCTGTTGTTCACCTGCTGCGGGTCACTGTTTCCAGAAGCCTTCGAGGACGTACGGGTCCTTCACCTCGTCGAAGCCGATGGGGCGGAGTGTGTAGTCGCAGGTGAGGGTGCGGTAGGGGCCGTTCAGACCGCGTGCTTCCCACTCGGAGGGGTCCTCGTGGAGTTCGGTCTTGTGGATCAGCTCCCGGGCGATGGCGCCCTCGCTGACCGTGTCGACGAGCGGATCGCCGTCGAAGTGGATCTGGTGGGTGAGCATGTGATGGTTGTCGTGCGTGATGTGCGCGTGGATGTGCCTCGCGCGGGAGTTGGCCCGTCCCAGCATGTGCAGGAGGTTGTCGAGCAGGCTGCCCGGCACCGCCGCGGCCTCCACGCCCGGTACGACGGTGCGGTACTCGTAGTGGCCCTTGGCATCCGCGATGATCTTGCCGCGGAGGTGGTATTTCGGCAGGTCGAAGTCGACGACGTCGAGGCCCTCCAGGGGTCCCGCCTGCTCGGGTGTCAGACCCGCGTACCGGCCGTCGGCGGTGGTCTGCCAGAGATCGATCACCGCGCCGGGCAGCGGCTTGCCCGAGGTGGAACGTACGGTGCCGGAGACGAACAGGGTCTCGCCGGGCTCGTCGGGCGCCATCGGCAGCACGCCGGGGTTGTCGATCTGCGGTGCCCCGGGCACGTAGGCGGGCCCGGTTGGGATCCAGGTGGAGGCGCCGTCCTTCTCCGGGTGGGCGTAGGCCCTGCCGTAACTGACCTCCATCGGGCGGATGCCGAGGAGCGAGATCGTCGCCAGCGGGAACTCCCCTGACGCGACCAGCTTCGTCACGTAGGTGATGGCCTGGCCCAGCTCCTCGAACGTGATGCCCTGCCTGAGCGCCACGTCCCCGAACGTCTTCTGGAGATCGTCGAACACGACGCGCAGGCGCTGGTTGAACGCGATGTCGGTGTGGGGGGTGTCGGTTGTTGTCATGTCACTCCAGTCCGGCGTCGCCGTCGGGGGACGGCGCGCCTAAGGTCGGACAGCTGTGGTGCATGAGGTGGGTGTGGATCATGGGGTGGGTCATCCTCGTGTGCTCCAGACGAGGGGGCTTTGCGGATCCAGGTGTCGTCCTCGATCGTCTGGACGAGGAAGTGGGGGAGGTCGGCGCGGTTGATCCGGGCGCCGGGCTTTTCGGTGCCGGCCTCGGCGGCCCGTACGGGGCCACTGAGGGGCTTGTCGGTGAGGGTGACGGCGCGGGCCAGGGTCCAGTCGATGCCGGACGAGGCGCGGACGGCCTGGTCGAGGGCGGTGTGGTCTTCGAAGCCCGCCTTGATGTTCGACAGCTTGAAGCGGACCTCGCGGAGCGACTCGCCCCCAGGCAAGGTTGACAGTGTGTGGATCACGGCAGGGATGAGGTCGGATGAGCTGATGGCGGGGCGGCTGAGGGCTCGGCAACGCGGGCTGCGCTGCCGGGCCGCGGAGGCTCGTGGGCTTTCCCGCTCGACTACCGTCGGGGCACGGCTGTGCGTCCTGGCGCCGCACCCCGCGCGGTGTCCTATTGGGCCGGTAGGGCAGCACCTGCCCAGCCGTTACCTCAGGCGGCGTCGTACTCGGGGAAGAGCTGCTCGACGCGGTCACGCTTGGTGTACATGTCCCAGTACTGGTCGGCCAGCGCGTCCGGGTCGACGAGCGGGCCCGTGCCGGAGCCGGTCTTGGCCAGGCTCCTCGCGGCGAGTTCGCCCATCTCGCTCCGGGCGATGAACGCGGCGATGGACAGGGTGCCGGCGTAGATGCCGGCGTCGGTCAGCTCGCCGT
The DNA here is from genome assembly GCF_044768275.1 of Streptomyces sp. NPDC101152. Lineage (NCBI taxonomy): Bacteria > Bacillati > Actinomycetota > Actinomycetes > Kitasatosporales > Streptomycetaceae > Streptomyces > Streptomyces sp. NPDC101152. The sequence continues at coordinate 34,075 of NZ_JBIWPO010000061.1, forward strand.
TGAGCGAGAAGATCCAGTTGCGGGCGGCTGCCATGAGCGGGCCGACGCCGCTGGCGAAGGGGCGCGGGGAGCCGGCCGTGGCGCCGGTGGTCATCAGGAAGGCGCCATCGCCGCGCTCGTTCCACTCCGGCAGCACGGCCTGGGCCACCTCGACCGGGGTGAGCAGGAGCAGCGGGCTGTCCTTGCGCAGGGTGGCCGCGTCCAGCTTCGCGGCGGGAGCGAAGGCCTGCTCGCTGCTGATCGGACCGTACTCGACCACGTCGATGCGACCGAAGTGGTCACGGATGGCCTGGACCGTGGCGCCGGTCTGCTCGGGCTTGGACAGGTCGGCGGTGAAACCGCCCGCGTCGATGCCTTCGGCCTTCAGCTCCTCGACGAGGGCGTCGAGACGCTCCTTGCCGCGGGCGACGAGCGCCACACGGAAACCCTCGCGGGCAAAACGGCGCGCGACGGAGGCGCCGAGGCCCTTGCCGGCGCCGAAGATGGCGATCACCTTGGACATGGGATGTTCTCCCCTTCACTGTTCGGATTGCGGTGCGGTGGTGGGGTGGGGTGGAACAGGGTCCGGTTCATGTCGGACCGCCCGAGGGCGTCAGCCGCGGGTGTTCCAGACCAGAGGCGCCCTGCGGATCCAGGTGTCGTCCTCGATCGTCTGGACGAGGAAGTGGGCGAGGTCGGCGCGGTTGATCCGGGCGCCGGGCTTTTCGGTGCCGGCCTCGGCGGCCCGTACGGGGCCGCTCAGGGGCTTGTCGGTGAGGGTGACGGCGCGGGCCAGGGTCCAGTCGATGCCGGACGAGGCGCGGACGGCCTGGTCGAGGGCGGTGTGGTCTTCGAAGCCCGCCTTGATGTTCGACAGGTTGATGAACGCCTTGACCAGCGGGTTGAGCCGGGCCCAGTCGTCGCCCGCGCCCTGCGTGGACGTCAGCACGATGCGACGGATGTCCTGTTCGCCCATGACGGTGAGCGTGTTGCGGGCGGCGTCGGTCATGAACATCGGCGGGCTGACCGGCTTGGCCCACGGGTTGTCGGAGGCGCGGGAGTTGTTGAGGGCGCTGAGCACCGCCTCCGTTCCCTTGGCGGCCTTGCGGATGTCGTCGATGCTGGCGGGCGTGCCCTGGATCAGTTCGACGCCGGGCGGGGCCTGGACGGTGTCGGGGTTGCGTACGAGGGCGCGGACGCGGTGGCCGCGCACGGCGGCCTGCTTGAGGACGTGGATGCCGGTGCGGCCGCTGCCGCCGAGGACCAGGAGGTTGCTCATGGTGGTCAAACGCCTTTCGGGCAGTTCAGGGGTGGATCAGGCGGCCGGCCGGCCGGTCAGGGCAGAGCCCAGGCGGCGGGCCTCGTCGTGCGCCTTGGTCAGGGACGCCTCGTGCATCGGCAGCAGCGGTGCCAGCATCGGCACGTAGGGGGCCATGGTCAGTTCGGGCAGGACCGTCGTCAGGTCGAGGCCGAGGTTGGCCGGGTGGCCCAGGACGGTTTCCAGCGTCGGCACCAGGTGGTCCATGCCGTGCTTGGGGGCGCCGGGGCCGTAGCCGCCGCCGCGTGCGGAGATCACCGTGGCGGGGCGGCCGAGGGTGGGAGGGGGTCCGTCGAAGCTCAGGGTGCGGCCGGCGACCATGATCTGGTCCAGCCATGCCTTGAACACGGACGGCATCGTGAGGTTGTACATCGGCACGGTGAACAGGTAGGCGCCGGCGCCGAGGAACTCCTCGATCAGCTCGTTCTGGACCGCCATCGCCTTCGCCTGTTCTGGGGTGTGCTCGGCGGGGTCGGTGGTGCGGGCGGTGATGCCCGCGACGCTGAGGTGCGGGGCGGGGGAGACGGCCAGGTCGCGGTGGACGACCGGGCCCTTCCACTCGTCACGGAAGGACCGGGCGACCTGACGGGAGACGGATGCCTCGCCGAGCGAGGAGGCGTCGATGTGCAGCAGGTAGGACATGGGGAAGTCGGCCTTTCGAAACGATCAAGGGTGTGTCGTGGGGTGACCGGTGGAGGTCAGCTGCGGGCCGGTACGGCGCAGCCGTCGGGGCCGCAGGCCGCAGCGTCGCCGCTGGCGGTGAGGGTGAGCGGGTGGGATGCGTCCCAGGCCGTGCGCAGCACGTGGAGAAGGCCGTCGCTGTCCTGCGCGCCGGGGATGGCGTACGTGCCGTCGACGACGATGAAGGGCGCGCCGGTGGCGCCCAGACGCTGGGCGCGGGCGGCATCGTCGCCCACGTGGCGCTGGTAGCGGTGCTCGGTGAGCGCCCGGCGGGTGCCCTCGCGGTCCAGGCCGATCTCCTGGGCCAGGTCGAGCAGGTCGTCCATGCTGAAGACGGGGCGGGCCTGGCCGAAGTAGGCGCGGAAGATCGTGTCCCAGGCTTCGCGGTTCTTGCCCTCGGCGGAGGCGTGGGCGAGGAACTCGTGCGCCAGGTCGGTGTTGGCGACCAGGTTGTCCAGCACCTGGTAGGGGGTGAGTCCCTCGGCTGCGGCCAGCGCCTCGATCCGACGCGTGGACGCCTCGGCCCGGGAGCCGCCGATGCCGTGCCGGCGCAGCAGCGCCTCACGGACGCTGAACGTCTCACCCACGGGGAAGGAACTGCTCAGCGGGAAGGAGTGGTGGACGACCTCCACCTCACTGCCGTGCTCGAACCGCTCCACGGCCCGGTCCAGACGGTGGCTGCCCAGTCCGCACCAGGGGCAGGTGACCTCGGCCCAGATCTCGATCTTCATGACGCGCGCCTCCCGTGCCTGCGCTTTGATTCCTACGTTTTGTTCGTAGCGCCATGATGGGCCAGTATGGAAGTCGATACAAAAGGCACATCGGTGTTCGTGCCGGAGAGGAATGTGCGTCATGGAGGTCACCGGCAGTTCGGGCGGCGCGGCGGCGGTGGGGCCCTGCGCCCGCATCCCCGCCGAGCACATGGAGTTCATCCGGCAGGTCCTCGACCGCGTCGGCGACAAATGGAGCCTGCTGCTCATCGCGGTGGTGGAGGCCGGCCCGCTGCGCTACACCGACCTGCAACGCCAGGTCCCCGGAATCTCCCAGCGGATGCTCACCCTCACGCTCCGCCAGCTCCACGAGGACGGTCTGATCACCCGCACCGCATACGCGGAGGTTCCACCGCGCGTCGAGTACGCCCTCACCCCGTTGGGACGCGGCCTCCACGAGATCGTGACATCCCTGATCGGCTGGGCCGCCGACCACCACGACGAGATCCGCGCGCACCGGGCCCGCACTGCGGTAGTGGGCCGTTCGGAGTCGTGAGGCCGATGCGCGGCAGCACGCACTCCTCAGGGCACTCGCTCACCGCTGCAGCTGTATGCGGGCCGAAGACGGCCCTGGG
>NZ_JBIWPO010000062.1:0-37392 GCF_044768275.1 Streptomyces sp. NPDC101152
GATACGACGGGCCAGGGTCAACAGCTCCAGGGTGGGCTTGCGGACGGCACCGTCCACGTGATCGACGTAGACGAGAACTTCAGCCATGAGAATGCTCTCCTGCACAATGCGAAGTCTGAGGGAGGACGGAAAGGAGGGTCAGCCTCGAGCGGGCCGCTGACCCTCAGATGAACTTCTGGCTCGCGAGGAACTCGGCGAGCTGCTTGCCGCCCTCGCCCTCGTCCTTGACGATCGTGCCCGCGCTCCGCGCCGGACGCGCCGCCGCGGCCTCCACGACCGTGTACGCGCCCGCGAGACCGACCTGCTCGGCGTCGATCTCCAGGTCGGACAGGTCCCAGGACTCGACCGGCTTCTTCTTCGCCGCCATGATCCCCTTGAACGACGGGTAGCGCGCCTCACCCGACTGGTCGGTCACCGACACCACCGCCGGCAGCGACGCCTCCAACTGCTCCGAGGCCGCATCCCCGTCCCGGCGGCCCTTGACCACACCGTCCGCGACGCTCACCTCGGACAAAAGCGTCACCTGCGGCACCCCCAGCCGCTCCGCCAGCAGCGCCGGGACGACCCCCATGGTGCCGTCGGTGGACGCCATCCCCGAGACCACCAGGTCGAAGCCGGCCTTCTCGATCGCCTTCGCCAGCACCAGCGAGGTACCGATCGCGTCCGTGCCGTGCAGGTCGTCGTCCTCCACGTGGATCGCCTTGTCCGCACCCATCGACAACGCCTTGCGCAGCGCGTCCTTGGCGTCCTGCGGCCCCACCGTCAACACGGTGATCTCCACGTCGTCATCGGAGTTCTCGGAGATCTGCAGCGCCTGCTCGACCGCGTACTCGTCCAGCTCGGAGAGCAGACCGTCCACGTCGTCCCGGTCGACGGTCAGGTCATCGGCGAAGTGCCGGTCGCCGGTGGCGTCGGGCACGTACTTCACAGTGACAACGATCCTCAAGCTCACGCCGGCTCTCCTACTGCATCGTCAATTTCGGTGCTGCCTACCTTCAGGCAGCATAGGCGCCACAAGCGGCCGATCCCGATCGGGGCGGCCCGCGCTCCGAGCGAAATATTACTCACCAGTACACCCACCTGGTTCCCGCTAAGCAAGCGCTTTGAACTGTGACCTTTGCAACGCAGCGTAATCGGAACTCGACCGCTTCGCAGGGAAGCCGGCGCGGGATCAGTCGCGCAGACCGTTGAACCGGCCCTGGTGGTAGAGGAGAGGACTGCCGGGGCCCGTTGGGTCACCGAGGGCGACCTCGGCCAGGACGATGCGGTGGTCCCCGGCGGGGACGCGTCCGACGATCCGGCACACCAGCCAGGCCAGGACGTCGTCGAGGACGGGCACGCCCTCGGGGCCCTCGCGCCAGGCGGTAGGGGCGCCGAAGCGGTCGGCGCCGCTCTTGGCGAAAGTCGCGGCGAGTTCGCTCTGATGGTCGCCGAGTATGTGGACGCCGATGTGGTCGACCGTCGATATCGCAGGCCAGCTCGAGGCGCCGGTGCTGATGCCGAAGGAGAGCAGCGGGGGTTCGGCGGAGACGGAGGTGAGGGAGGTGGCGGTGAAGCCGACCGGACCGGCGTCGCCGCGCGCGGTGATCACGGCGACTCCCGCCGCGTGCCGCCGGAAGACGGAGCGCAGCAGGTCGGGAGAGGCGAGCTGAGGGGTGCCGAGGTCGGACGTGGCCGTCATGGAGTTGTCCTTCTGCGAGGGGGAACGAGCGGGGTCGTGGCTGCTCAACAGCCCGGACAGCGCGCGCTCGCGTTGCGGGCGAGGTCGACGTGGACCCGCCCGTACAGAAGGAGTTCGATCGGCATGTGGTCAGGCTGACGATAGATGGCGCGCCCAGTCAAGTACGTTCCGACATATGGGAGATGCCTCACCGTCCGCGTCACAGCCGTCAAACCGCCTCTCCCAGCGCCGCGATGACGTCGGCCTTGCGCGGCTGCCCGGTGGCGCGCCGGACGACGTGGCCGTCGGCGTCCAGGACGAGCACGGTCGGCGTCTTGAGGATGTCCAGTTCGCGTACGAGGTCCAGGTGGTCCTCGGCGTCGATCTCGACGTGGGTCACGCCCGGGACCATGCCGGCGACCTCACCGAGGACCCGGCGGGTGGCCCGGCAGGGGGCGCAGAAGGCGCTGGAGAACTGCACGAGGGTGGCGCGCTCGCCGAGTTCCTCGCCCAACTCCGCGGCACCGAGCCGCTTTCCGTCGTCGCGCCCACGCACGCGTACTCTCCCGTTCCGCCGCCGATGCAGCACTCCGTAGGCGCCCGCCAGCGCGAGCACCACCACACACACCACAAATCCGGTCATCCACTGCTCCAGCGTTCATGAGACTGCAAAGATTCCCGTGGCCAGAATCCGTTCCCCATGCGGAATGCTTGGTTCATGGACATCGACGTGAGGGGCCCGCGCTTCGGGGCGGCCCTGACGACCCTGGTGCTGGCCATTGTGCTGATCACCGGGAGCGCCTGGCTACTGGCCTGGCAGACGCTGGCGTTCGCCCTGGGCGCGGCGGGCGGGGTGGGCCGGTCGCCGTACGGGTGGCTGTTCCGCACGGTCGTACGCCCCCGGATCGGGCCACCGAGCGAGTTCGAGTCACCGGAACCGCCGCGGTTCGCGCAGGCGGTGGGGCTCGTCTTCGCGGGCGTGGGGCTGGTCGGCTACACGCTGGGTCCCGACTGGCTGGGGCTGGTCGCGACCGGGGCGGCGCTCGCGGCGGCCTTCCTCAATGCGGCGTTCGGGTACTGCCTGGGCTGCGAGATGTACCTGCTGGTGCGGCGGGTGGCGGTGCGTGCGGAGTAAAGGTCCATTAAAAAGCCGAGGTGGATCACCTGGCCGACGTGACGAGGATCTCGCCGCCGTACGGCACCAGGACTGGCCAGCCGTTCGTTCTTCGGGCACGATCTGCGCAATGCCGTAAACCTACGGCTGCGTAACTTCCCGCCGGGAGAACCCTTCCCTGGCAGAGAGAAGGGTCCACCGCGTCCATGGCTGAGCTTGTCTACCGCCCCGTCATCGGTTTCGCCCAGACGCTGTTCAAGGTCTGGGACCTGAAGATCGACTGCAAGGGGTCGGAGAACATTCCGCGCTCGGGCGGTGCTGTGCTGGTGAGCAATCACATCAGCTACCTGGACTTCGTCTTCGACGGTCTGGCCGCTCTGCCGCAGAAGCGTCTCGTGCGTTTCATGGCGAAGGAGTCGGTGTTCCGGCACCGGATCTCGGGCCCGCTGATGCGGGGCATGAAGCACATCCCGGTGGACCGCAAGAACGGCGAGGCGGCCTACCAGCACGCGCTGGAATCACTGCGTTCGGGTGAGATCGTCGGCGTCTTCCCCGAGGCGACCATCTCGCAGTCCTTCACCCTGAAGAGCTTCAAGTCGGGTGCCGCGCGCATGGCCCAGGAGGCCGGGGTCCCGCTCGTCCCGATGGCCTTGTGGGGTACGCAGCGCCTGTGGACCAAGGGGCACCCGCGCAACTTCAAGCGCAGCCACACCCCGATCACGATCCGGGTCGGCGAGGCCATAGAGGCCTCCAAGGACAAGTACGCCGGCGCCATCACCCGCCAACTCCGCGAACGGGTCCAGGAGCTCCTGGAGGCCGCCCAGCGCGCCTACCCGGTCCGCCCCAAGGACGCGAACGACACCTGGTGGATGCCGGCGCACCTGGGCGGCACGGCCCCGACTCCGGAGGAAGTGAAGGCCGCGGAGGCGCAGGCGCACTGAGGACGGCTCGACAAGCCACCCGTGCCCCGGCCCAAGATCTCCGCCACGCGCGAGAGGGGATCCGATGGACCGTCACATACGCACAGTCGAGGATGTACTCCGGCTCCTGGACGACCTGTTCGCCGACGGAGGCGATCGGTGGACGGCGGATGCCGGGTCCTGGTGGGACGCGTTCTACGCGGACCGGTCGAGGCCGGTCCCGTTCTTCGCGGCGAAGCCCGACGAAAACCTGGTCTCCTGCGCCGAGCGCGGCCTGCTCGCCCCCTGTCGCGCCCTGGACCTCGGGTGCGGGCCCGGCCGCAACGCGCTGTATCTCGCCTCCCTGGGCTTCGAGGTGGACGCCGTCGACCTGTCGCCCGCGGCCGTCGCGTGGGCCCGCCGGCGGGCGGCCGAGGCAGGCGGCGAGGTCCGCTTCCTGACGGGGGACGCCTTCGCGCTGCTCGGCGGCGAGCTCCAGGGGCCCTACGACCTGATCTACGACTCGGGCTGCTTTCACCACCTGCCCCCGCATCGCCGCATCAGCTACCTCGCGCTCCTCGATCAACTCCTCGCGCCCGGCGGCCTGTTCGGCCTCACCTGTTTCGCCGCCGGGGCCATGGGCTCGGAACTTCCCGACGCGGCCTTCTACGAGCGCGGCCGCCTCGAAGGCGGCCTGGCCTATACGCCCGAGTCGCTGCGCCGGCTGTTCGGCGACCTGACGGAGGTGGAGATCCGCCGGATGCGCGACGAACCGCCCGACTCCCCGCACTTCGGCGAGCCGTTCCTCTGGACGGCCCTGTTCCGCCGTGCACCGCACTGAACGGGCCGCCACTGGGAAAGCGGCCTGCCTCAGAGCGAGGTAGGGAGGTTCTGCCAGAGGTGCGGCCGGTCGGGGGCGTCCTTGAGAGCCTTCAGGACGGCCGGGTGCGGTTCGGCGTACAGGACCGGATGGTCCGTCTCGCCGGACTCCGGGTCCGGGATCCAGGCCAGCCGCTCTCCGTCGAGGGAGAACCGGGCGTCCACTCCGGGCTTGTTGCCGCGCGGATCCTGGCGGTGCCAGGCCCCGTGGAAACGGACGGCGACCAGGCCGTGCACCACGTCGAACTTCTGGTAGCAGAGCGCGGTCGGGATGTCCTCCGCCCGCAGCAGGGCCGCCAGCGCGTGCGCCTTGGCGTAACAGATGCCCGTCCCCTGCTCCAGTACGTCGGAGGCGCGCCAGGTGACCCGCATGTCGCCGGAATCCTGTGAGTGCGGAATGGTGTCCCGCACGAACTCGAAAGCCAGCCGCGCATAGGCATACGAGTCCGCGGCGTCCTTGGCAAGCCGTGCCGCCGTCTCCCGCACCACGGGGTGATGGTGGTCGACGACCTCGTCGGCGGCCAGATAAGCGGACAGGTCAGGGGTGTTCTGGATCAGCTCCATGCTCGCAGAGCATAGGAACGCGACCACCACAGGGTCAATGAATTTTCATTCACTCGCATACCTATGCACTATCGGGCGTGCCATCTCCTCCTTCAGCGCCGCCAGGAACGCGTCCACGTCCTCCTCGGTGGTGTCGAACGCGCACATCCAGCGGACGACGCCGGCGGCCTCGTCCCAGAAGTAGAACCGGAACCGCTTCTGCAGCCGCTCGCTCACGTCGTGCGGCAGCCTGGCGAACACCCCGTTGGCCTGCACGGGGTAGAGGATCTCCACTCCGTGCACGGCGCGCACGCCCTCCGCCAGCCGCTGGGCCATCTCGTTGGCGTGGCGGGCGTTGCGCAGCCACAGGTCCTTGGCGAGCAGGGCCTCCAACTGCACCGAGACGAAGCGCATCTTGGAGGCGAGCTGCATGGAAAGCTTCCGCAAGTGCTTCATGTGGCTGACGGCGTCCTGGTTGATCACCACGACCGCCTCGCCGAAGAGCGCCCCGTTCTTGGTCCCGCCGAGGGAGAGGATGTCGACGCCGACCGCGTTGGTGAAGGTCCGCATGGGGACGTTCAGAGAGGCGGCAGCGTTGGCTATGCGGGAGCCGTCCAGGTGGACCTTCATGCCGCGCGCGTGGGCGTGCTCGCAGATCGTGCGGATCTCGTCGGGCGTGTAGAGGGTACCGAGCTCCGTGCTCTGGGTGATGGACACCACCTGCGGCATGGCGCGGTGCTCGTCGTCCCAGCCGTACGCCTGCCGGTCGATCAGCTCGGGAGTGAGCTTGCCGTCCGGCGTCGGCACGGTGAGCAGCTTCAGTCCACCCATGCGCTCCGGCGCGCCGCCCTCGTCGACGTTGATGTGCGCGCTCTCGGCGCAGATCACCGCGCCCCAGCGGTCGGTGACCGCCTGGAGCGCGACGACGTTGGCGCCGGTGCCGTTGAAGACCGGGAAAGCCTCCGCCGTCGCGCCGAAATGGCTGCGGACGATCCGCTGGAGGTTGTCGGTGTACTCGTCCTCGCCGTAGGCGACCTGGTGCCCGCCGTTGGCCAGGGCCAGGGCGGCGAGCACCTCAGGGTGGGCGCCGGCGTAGTTGTCGCTGGCGAAGCCGCGGACGTCCGGGTCGTGATGGCGGCGGGCGTCGGTCTTCGGCGGGTTCACGGCTTCTCGGTCAGCCACAGACGCTTTCCGTTCACTTCGGCGGCGGGCTTGCTCCAGACGTCGACGATGGCCTCGGCGAGGTCCTTGACGTCCGTGAAGCCCGCGAACTTCGCGTTGGGGCGCTCGGCGCGCATCGCCTCGTGCACCAACGCCTTCACCACCAGGATCGCAGCCGCGGAGGTGGGTCCCCCGGCGCCCCCGGCCTTGCGGAAGGCGTCCGCGAGGGCGAGCGTCCAGGCCTCGGCGGCGGCCTTGGCGGCGGCGTACGAGGCGTTGCCCGCGGTCGGCTTCGTGGCGCCCGCGGCGCTGATCAGCACGTACCGCCCGCGGTCGCTGCGCCGCAGTCCGTCGAAGAAGGCCAGCGAGGTGTGCTGGACGGTGCGGATGAGCAGCAGCTCCAGGAAGTCCCAGTCGTCGAGGCTGGTCTTGATGAAGGTCTCGCTGCCGCGCCAGCCGCCCACCAGGTGGACCAGACCGTCGACCCGGCCGAAGTCCTTCTCCAGGTGCCTGGCCCAGTCCCGGGTGGACTCGAGGTCCAGCAGGTCGACGGGCTCCCCGGTGACGGCGGCGCCGCCGGAGGCGTAGCGCGCCGCGTCCACGGCCTCCGCGAGCCGTTCGGGATCGTTGTCGGCGGCGGCCACGGTCGCGCCCGCCTCGGCCAGCCGTACCAGCGTCGCCCGCCCCGCGGGACCGCCCGCGCCGGCGACCGCGATCACCGCACCGCTGAGAGCTCCGTTCCCCGCCATGTTCTTCGCCTCCTGCTGAGCAGTGTTCCCGGGCGCACGCAAGACGGTGCCGCTCACGCGGCGATCCGCTCGGCGCTCTCCCCCGTGATGCCCCGGGTCGACGCGATCACGGACTTCAGCTTCTTGGAGAGGGCCTCATAGAACATGCTCAGCGGAAACTCGTCCGGAAGCACGTCATCGACGAGTTTCCGGGGCGGCTGGTTCAGGTCGAGGGCGCCCGGGCCCTGGGCCCAGCGCGAGCCGGGGTGCGGGGCGAGGTAGGTGGAGACCAGCTCGTATCCGGCGAACCAGTGGACGAGCTTGGGGCGGTCGATGCCGTCGCGGTAGAGCTTCTCGATCTCGGCGCACAGCTGGTTCGTCACCTGGGGGGCGCGCTGCCAGTCGATGTGCAGCTTGTTGTCGGTCCAGCGGACGACGTCGTGCTGGTGGAGGTAGGCGAAGAGCAGCTGGCCGCCGAGGCCGTCGTAGTTGCGGACGCGCTCGCCGGTGACCGGGAAGCGGAACATCCGGTCGAACAGGACCGCGTACTGCACGTCACGGGCCTGCGGGACGCCTTCAGCCTCCAGCTTCACGGCCTCCTTGAAGGCGGTGAGGTCGCAGCGGAGCTCCTCGAGGCCGTACATCCAGAACGGCTGGCGCTGCTTGATCATGAACGGGTCGAAGGGCAGGTCGCCGTGGCTGTGGGTGCGGTCGTGGACCATGTCCCACAGGACGAAGGCCTCCTCGCAGCGCGTCTGGTCGTGGACCATGGCGGCGATGTCCTCGGGCAGCTCCAGGCCCAGGATGTCGACGGCGGCGTCGGTGACCCGGCGGAAGCGGGCGGCCTCGCGGTCGCAGAAGATGCCACCCCAGGAGAATCGTTCCGGCGCCTCGCGGACGGCGATGGTCTCCGGGAAGAGGACGGCGGAGTTGGTGTCGTACCCGGCCGTGAAGTCCTCGAACTTGATGCCGCAGAACAGCGGGTTGTCGTAGCGGGTGCGCTCCAGTTCGGCCAGCCAGTCGGGCCAGACCATCCGCAGCACGACCGCCTCCAGGTTGCGGTCCGGGTTGCCGTTCTGCGTGTACATCGGGAAGACGACCAGGTGCTGCAGGCCGTCCGCACGGTTGGCGGCGGGCTGGAAGGCGAGCAGCGAGTCCAGGAAGTCGGGCACCTCGAAGCCGCCCTCGGCCCACCGGCGCAGGTCCTTGACCAGGGCCTCGTGATAGGCGCCGTCGTGCGGCAGCAGTGGGGAGAGCTCCTCCACCGCCGCCACGACACGCCGTACGGCGGCCTCGGCGTCCGCCCGTTGGGGTGCGTCCTCGGCCTCGAAGGCGATCGATCCGTCCTTGGACTGCCATGGCCGGATCCGCTCCACGGCATCCTTGAGCACCGACCACGCCGGGTGCTCGACCACCCTGGTCGCGGGAAGAGTCTGCTTCCCCGTAGCCGCCTGCACAAGAATTTCCGTCATGTCTCATCCTCCACGGGAGAACCTCGCGTAAGAAGACCGTATACACACGAGCTTCCTCCCAGCAAGCGGGCTCTCGGGAAATTATCCTGCCCACCCACATCGTCACGGAACTTTTTCCTGCCGGACGCACGGGATGCGACTCATCCGGGTATACATGCGCGCCCGACGAGAACCGGCCACCGGTCAATGCCCGGACAACTCGCCCACGCCCGGGTGACCGCCCCGAGCGGTCCAGGCCAGGTGCGGCCCGCCCGTCACCCCAATCCGCCGTGTAGGAGCGGGTTCATCGGCAGGCCTGGCCGTTAGGCTGCGGCTCTGCCCGCGCGGCCGTCCGCTCCGGTCCGCGCGGGGCCGAGCCGCCGTCGACGGAAGCGAGTTGAACCTTGAACTTCCTTACCATCGGTCACCGCGGGGTCATGGGTGTCGAACCCGAGAACACCCTCCGTTCCTTCGTCGCCGCCCAGCAGGCCGGCCTCGACCTCATCGAACTCGATCTGCATCTGAGCAAGGACGGCGCCCTCGTCGTCATGCACGACACCGACGTGGACCGCACGACCGACGGCACCGGCCCGATCGCCGAGAAGACCCTCGAGGAGTTGCGCGCCCTGGACGCGGGCCGCGGTGAACGCGTCCCCGTCTTCGAGGAGGTCCTGGACGCGGTACGGGCACCGCTGCAGGCCGAGATCAAGGACGTCCAGGCGGCCAGGGCCCTGGCCGCGGTGATGCTGGAGCGGGACCTGGTCCCGCGGGTCGAGGTGTCCTCGTTCCACGACGAGGCGGTCACGGAGATCGCCCGGCTGGTTCCCGGCGTCCGCACCGCGCTGATCGGCAGCCGCTACGGCGTGGACATCGTGGACCGGGCGGTCGAGGCCGGTGCCGCGACGGTCTGCCTCAACATCCGCCGCCTGACGCTCGAGATCGTGGAGCGGGCCCGCAAGGCGGACCTCAGGATCATCGGCTGGGTGGTGAACACCCAGGACCACCTGCGGCTCGTACGGGCCCTGGGACTCGACGGCGCGACCACCGACTACCCCGAGATCAAGCGCACCGCCCGCTTCACCGCGTGAGCGTCACACCAGTTCCTTGACCAGCAGCTCGAACTGCAGGTCCGCGCGCTGCGGGATGCCGAAGCGCTCGTCGCCGTACGGGAAGGGCGTCATCTTTCCCGTACGGCGGTAGCCGCGCCGCTCGTACCAGGCGATGAGGTCGTCGCGTACGGAGATCACGGTCATGTGCATCTCGCTGACCCCCCACGTCTCACGGGCCGCGCGCTCCGCCTCCGCGATGATCACCTTGCCCAGGCCGCCGCCCTGGAGCGTCGGACTGACCGCGAACATCCCGAAGTAGGCGTGGTCACCGCGGTGTTCGAGCTGGCAGCAGGCGACGACGACGCCCTCCCGTTCGACCGCCAGCAGCCGGCTGTCCGGCGACTTGATGACGGCGAGCACACCCTCGGGATCGGTGCGCTGCCCCTGGAGGATGTCCGCCTCGGTGGTCCATCCGGCCCGGCTGGAGTCCCCCCGGTAGGCCGACTCGATCAGCGCGACCAGAGCGTCCACGTCGGCGTCGGTGGCATCGCGGAAGGTCAGTCCGCCGGCGGCGGTCTCCATGGGGGCTCTCCGATCTATGGCGCGGCGCGGGCAGGGAAGAGCGTAGCGCCGCCGCGGCACTAGCCTCAGGGGCATGGTGCACGTTCTCAGCAGCCGGACCCTTCTGCGGCCCTCCGACCCCGAGCGCTCACGCCGCTTCTACGGCGAGCAGCTGGGCCTCGCCGTCTACCGCGAGTTCGGCACGGGACCGGACCGGGGCACCGTCTACTTCCTCGGCGGGGGCTTCCTGGAGCTCTCGGGGCGATCGGAGTCCGGGCCGTCCCCGGCGGTGCGGCTGTGGCTGCAGGTACCGGACGCGAACGCGGCGCACGAGGAGCTGAGCGCCAAGGGGGTCGAGATCGCCCGCCCGCCGTTGAAGGAGCCCTGGGGGCTGATCGAGATGTGGATCACGGACCCGGACGGCACCCGGATCGTCCTGGTGGAGGTACCACCGGATCATCCGATCCGCTACCGACCGGGGATCTGACGAGGACCGGCCAGAACCCCTCGCCCTCAGGCCGGGTGGTGTTGCCAGCGGCAGGTGGTACGGGTCAGCTCCGGAAGCCTGCGGCGCGGAGCAGGTCGACGGCCGCCGTGTCGTCGGCCTGCTCGTAGGCGAGGAGGCGGTCCGTGCCGGCCGGCCGGAGCCGGTCCGCGGCCTCGGCGAGGAGCCGGTTTTCCAGGCCCTGGCCGTGGGCGGCGGCCTCGACGTGCAGGTTTCCGACGTCGGCGAGGCCCTCGGCGCGGGCGAACTGGGCCAGGCAGGCCGCCATCGGTCGGTCGCCCGCCTGCTCGGCGTCCGGCCAGAAGGAGGCCGGCGGACGGCAGACGAACCAGTCGATCTCACCGGAGTCCCGGCAGGCCTCGCCGACCTCGGCGTCGGCCCGGTAGCGCAGCAGATGGGCGGCCGCCACCACGGAGTGGCTCCGCTCGGCGACGAGGGTGACGCGTTCGGCGACCCACGGGTCGGTGATGAACTCGCCGGGCTGCCGCTCCAGGTGGCTGAGGACGGTGTTCACGGAGACGGAGAGGCCGGGGACGACGACGGCCACGTGGGCGTTGACCAGGTCGGTGAGCTGGTCGCGGTCGTCGCGGCGGAAGGGGCGCACCACGGGCAGGGACATGCGGGACCTCGGGCAGGGTCGGTGGGCTGGAGGCCGCCATGTGGTGCGGTACGGGCCGAGCGTACGGCGGTGCCGGTGCGCGAGCGGTTTGGTCGGATGGCCGAGGGACAGGCCCGGGGCTAGCGTGCTGGAGGGGCTCGGTGTGGGATCCGCTCCGGAAGGAACGCCATGAAGCTCGACAAGCCGGTGACCGGTGGACCCTGCTGGACCGAGCTGGGGACCAGCGATCTGGAGGGCGCCAAGCGGTTCTACGCTCAGCTGTTCGGATGGCGGTCCGAGACGGACCCGCGGCAGGAGGCGGGCGGCTACACGGTCGCTCACCTCGGGGAGGTGCCGGTCGCCGCGCTGACGCCGCTGTACCAGGAGTCGCAGCCCGTCGCGTGGAACGTCTCCTTTGCCGTGCCGGACGCGGACGAGGCGGCCGGGAAGGTGACCTCGGCCGGCGGGACGGTCCTCCTCGGCCCGATGGACGTGTTCGACATCGGCCGCTTCGCGGTGGCCGTCGATCCGACCGGCGCGGTCTTCCAGATGTGGCAGGCACGGTCCTTCCCCGGGGCCGGGGTGTTCAACGCACCGGGTTCGCTGGGCTGGGTCGAGCTGCTGACCCGGGCCCCGGAGCGGGCCGTCGACTTCTACACCACGGTGTTCGGCTGGAGCGTCAACGCCTCCGAGTACTACACGCAGTGGGGCATCGGGGGCGCCGACTTCGGCGGCATGATGGCGATGGACGAGAGGTTCCCGCACGAGGTGCCGCCGCACTGGCTGCCGTACTTCGCGGTGGCGGACGTGGACGCCACCGCTGCGACGGCGACCGGGGCGGGCGGCACCGTGCTGATGGAGCCCCGGTCGATGGGCGACGTCCGGCGGATCGCGGTGTTGCGGGATCCGCCGGGCGCGATGTTCGGGGTGTACGCGGAGAGCTGAGCCGCCGGCCCGCCTCAGGCCAGCGGTGTCACCGTGATCCGGTCGATGACGGGGGCGTGGGCGGAGCGCTGGCCGAAGCCGTTCTTCGTCAGGCCGTCGAAGTCGGGAAGTTCGTCGGCAGTGAGGACGATCGTGTTGGGGCCCTGGTCCAGGGTGACGGGCACGGAGAGGTTCCAGAAGTTGTCGAAGTGGAAGGTCGTCGGGAACAGGACGCGCTGCGGGGCGGCCTGGTTGACCGAGATGTCGGCGTGGCGGCAGACCGGGTCGGGGTTGTAGTGGGTGGCGGGTGCCTGTTCGCCGTTGGAGTAGCGGATCGTGAGGGCGTGGCGGCCGGGGCGGTCGGCGGTCACGGTGAGCGTGAGGGCGTTCTCGGTGCCCGCCCCGATGCCGTCGACCGCCTTGCCGCCGGTCGCGTACGGGTAGGCGGTCGCCTTCGCGGTCCCCGTCAGGGCGGCGTCCTCGGCGGCCCGGACAGCGGTGGGCAGTAGGCCGCGCGACGGCTCGACCCGCAGCCGGTCGACCACCAGGCGCTCCGAAGTACCGGTGACGGTCACCTTGTTGATGCCGCCGGCCAGGAAGAGGGGGACTGCTCCTGGCCGCACCGGACCGAGGTCCTCGCCGTTGACCGTGAGCACGCCCTCACCGGGGCCGATCAGGTCGACGGCCACCGAGGCCTCGCCGTCGTCCTCGGCATGCACCCAGAAGGTGACGGTGCCGCCCGGCGGGAGGAGGCCGGCACCGGGCCCGGAGGCGCCGAGGTCGTCGTAGCTCACTCGCGCCCCGCCGCCCAGGGCCGCGAACTCGGCGTCGTACAGCGAGACCTGGCGCTGATCGCGCAGCGCGAGGTCCAGTTTGTCGACGACCGCGTCGCCCTTGGTCACGCCGAGGTCTGGGTCCTGGGCGGCGAGGGTGATGCGGTGCGGGCCGGCCGTCAGCGCGAGCTGGGTGTCGGTGTGGCCCCACACGGCCCACTTGTAGCCGAGCGGCAGCCGCAGTTCTCGCGGGTCCTCGCCGTCGACGCGCAGGAAGACGTTGGTGGGGCCCTGTTCGCGCACCAGGTCGGCCAGGTTGTGGGAGTTGGCGAAGACGCGGATGTCGTACGTCCCGTCCTGCGGGACCTCGACGTCGAAGGCGAGGACGAGGTCGGAGCCGGTGCGCAGTCCGCCCACGTGCCAGCCGCCCGACGTGGCGAACTTGTCGACGTCGGACGGGGAGCCCTCGGGACCGTTCCTCGCATAGCCGCCGCCCGTGTGAGCGGCATCCTCGGCCTCGTACGTTCCGCGCCAACCGACCGACGGCGCGAGCAGGTTGGCACCCCTCCCGCCGGGCGCGAGGGTCAGCTGGTAGGCCGACATCTCGTCGAGGCCGGTCAGGGGAAGCGTCACCCGGCCCTCCACGACGGGCAGTTCGATGTCCCGCAGCCGCAACGGCTGGGCGCTCGCGCCGACCTGCCCCGTCCAGGGGATCTCCTGCCACCGCAGGTGCACCCGTGAGCCGAAGAGGTCCGCCTCGACGCCCTCGAAGACCAGGTCCGCCGCGCCGCTCGCGCCGCCGAACAGCACCCGGGCCTGCCGCTTGTCCCGGTCGAGCGCGGCGACGCCCTGCAGGGTGTACTGCACGTTGGGGTGCGGCGCCCTGACCTCGACGGTGTTGCCGGACAGCTGCCCGTAGGCGTTGAACAGCCACCACTGGCCGTTGCCCTTGCCCGCCTCCACCACCGAGTCGTTGAGGTTGCCGGCGATGTTCCAGTACGCCATGTCGGCGTCGACCTTGGACTCCTCGATCGCGGCGATCCACTGGACCATCTGCCCGGGGACGGACAGGTGGTAGTTGTGCGCGTACTCGTTGAGGTTCACGGGCAGCGGCCCGATGCCCAACTCCCGCTCCAGCGCACGGTACTTGGCCACGTTCGTGCGGACCTCGTCCGGTGAGGACAGCTCGTGCCAGGTGACCACGTCGGGCAGGACGTCGTGGTCGCGCGCGAACTCCAGGAAGCCGCGCACCTCGGGGTAGAGGACGCACGTGTTGGGGCCGGCGATGCGCGCCTCGGGATCCAGCTCCCGGATGAGGTGGTACGCCTGCCGCCAGGCCGCGAAGAAGGGGCCCGGCTCGGTGTGCCAGGAGACCTGGTCGTAGCTCCACTCGCCGGTGCCGAACATGTTGCCCTCGGGCTCGTTGAACGGCACCCACACGAGGTGGGACCTGAGCTCGCCGAGCGTCCGGGCCTGCCGCACCTGGCGGCCCAGGATCTCCAGATGGGCCGCCAGCTTCTCCTCGCCCGTGGCGCCCGGCCATTCGTAGGGGAAGCCGCGGTGGAAGTCGGGGACGTAGACGTACACGTCCTTGCCGCCCGCGGCGACGAAGGACGGGAGGATCTCCAGGGCGTCCGCGCCCGGGTGCTGGATGCCGTCCTGGGCCTTGGTGGCGACCGTGCGGACGTACATGCCCTCGACGGCCGCGCGGCTGGGCACGCCGTCGCCGTAGAGGCCGTAGAGCGTGCCGCTCGCGCCGCCGTGGAAGGGACCCGTCTCCGCGCCCAGGTCGACCGTGAGCGTCTCGGCTGCCACGGCATCCTCTTTCGTTCGACATCCCGTACGCCAGTCGGTGTTCCGAACCAGCGTGTCGAACGTAGGGAGTCCACGGCGATCACGTCAACGGGGCCCCGGCCGCCGAAACTTCCGAATCCCGCCGCTCAGAAGCGCAGCGCGCCCGGGCTCGCCTCCAGTCGGCCCAGCAACTCGCCGAGCAGGTCGGCGAGTTGCCCCTGTCCCCGCGGATCGAGGACGGACAGGACGGCCTTCTCGTAGGCGAGCTGCTCGGGCAGGATGCCGTCCACGAGGGCGCGTCCGGCGTCGGTGAGGCTGACATGGGCGACCCGGCGGTCCCGGCTGTCGCCGCGGCGCCCGACGAGTCCGCGCTCGGTGAGCTGCTTGAGGCGTTTGGTGACGGCGGCCCCGGAGGAGAAGGTCTCCCGGGCGAGTTCGCCGGGGGTCAGCTCGTGGCCGGTCCGGCGCAGGGCGCCGAGCAGGTCGAACTCGGCCCGGCTGAGACCCGCGCGACGCAGGGGGGCGTCCTCTGCCTGCTGGAGGAGGGCGGCGCAACGGTTGATCCGGCCGATGACCTCCATGGGGCCGGTGTCCAGGTCGGGGTGGACGGTCTGCCACTGCCGGACGACCGCAGAGACGGTGTCGCCCCTGCTCGCTCCTGCCTGCCGTCCGTTCGCTGCCGTCATGGCCGTATGCCCTCCGCGCTCGTCGTCCCGTGCAGGCCCTGGTGTCGTACCGTCGCCGCGAGCGTACGGTGTCCGGTCTGCTCGGCGTGCACCACCCGCTCCTGGGGCAGGGCCCGCTGCCACCACTCGCCGGCCGCGGCGTCAGCGGTGGCGCGCAGATCGGCCAGGGCGGTGGCCAGGTTCCGGCGGGCGGCCTCCAGGGCCGCGGGCGCGGGGGCGGGCTCGGTCAGGAGACGGGCGGTGCGTTCGCCGGCGCGTTCCGCGGCGGTCAGCGCGTGCTCCACGCGGTCGCCGGCCCGCCGGTTGGTCACGGCGACGGCGGCCAGCAGACCGACCAGCGCTCCCACGACGGTGTCCACGACCCGCTCGGTGATCAACTGCCCGGGCTGCTGGGCGCGGGCGAACTCGGTGACGAGCAGCGCCATCGGGGTCACGCACACGCTGCCGAGCCAGTAGTTGCGGCCCATCAGCGCCTCCGCGCCGAAGTTGAAGGCCAGGCAGCACACGACGAGGAGCACCTGTCCGACATGGGCGAGCGGGGCCACGGCGGCGAAGAGCAGGACCCCGAGGAGGTTGCCGACGACGCGCTGCACGCCCCGGCTCCAGGTGAGGGCGAGGTTGGCCTGGTAGAGGGAGGCGGCGGTGACCAGGGCCCAGTACGGGCGGCCGACGCCCAGCGCGAGGGAGGCGTAGCCGGCGAGGGCGCAGCCCAGGGCGGTGCGGACGGCTATCGGCGTGAGCGGACCGAGCCTCGCCCACAACGAGCGGGCGGGAGCGGCGAGTTCGACGTCGACGCCGAGCAGCTCGTCGGCGGCCCACGGATCGTCGAGTTCGGGGAGGTGGCCGTTGCCGCACAGCTCGCGGGCCCAGGTGCGCAGGCGCGCGGGGTCGGTGTCGGCGGGGGCGGCCAGGGCGACCTCGGCGCGGACGAGGAGGCGTTCCAGGGAGCGCCGGGTGCGGGTGTCGCCCGTGGCCAGGAGCGCCTGCCAGGCCGCCTGGACGGCGGCGGCCGCGGCGGCCCGGGTGCGGGGGCCGTCGGCGGGGTGGGCGGCGGCGTGGGCGGCGGCCGCGTTCAGGGCCTGGGCGGTTGCCCGGCGCTCGGGGCCGTGCGGGCGCAGCAGGCCGGGTGCCATGCCGACGAGCCAGGCCCACAGGCCCGCCGCGAGGGCCAGGGCGAGGTGGCCGGGGACCTGGCCGAGGGTCTGCGGGGCGAAGAGCGAGGCGGAGCTGATGAACGTCAGCACGACATTGCCGGGCGGGCCGATCCTGGTCGCGTCGCACAACGCCTTCTGCAGGGCGGCCAGCAGGGCACCGACGGTGACCAGGAGGACGGCACTCGTGGTGAGGGAGGCGCTGACCAGGGCGACGGCCAGACCGGCAACCATGCCGAGGACCACCCGGGCGAGGACGCGGGCCCGGGCGGCGTAGGGGCGGTTGTGGGCGTAGAGGGCGCACAGCGATCCGGCCATCGTGTACATCGCCAGGTCGAGGCGGCCGAGGGCCAGGAGCGTGAGGTTGGGCGGGGCCACCGACGCGACCACGCTGAGGGCGGGCTTGAACCAGATGTCGGACGGGCGGGCCAGGCGCAGGACGGGTGGCAGGGGGAGGCGACGGAGACGCGGGGTGGGAGCGGCGGGGACGGGTGGCATGCGACATAACATTAGCAGGTGTTTTACTCATAAACGAATTCGGGGCGCGCGACCGGCACGCCTCACTCCCCCCGCTTACCCCCTTGCGCTTGCGTGCGCGCCGCACGGCCCGGGCATCGACGGATTGTCGGCACCGTCGAGGGGGAGGTGGCGCGTGCACGGACCGGCTTCGCCCGGCTGGCTGCTGGTCGCGCTGTGTACGGCGACCGGGGCCTACTGCCTGCTGCGGATGCGCAGCACCGTCGAGGAACAGCGCCGGTCCGCGGGCGGCGAGGCGCTGATGGGCTTCGGCATGGCCGCGATGGCCGTACCGGCGGCGGTCTTCAGTCCGCCGTCGTGGGCCTGGCCCGGCTATGCGGTCGTGTTCGGCGCCGCCGCGCTGCGCGCCCTGTGGGCGGCGCGGACCAGCGCGCATCATCTGCACCACCTGGTGGGAGCCTCGGCCATGGTCTACATGGCGGTCGTGATGGCCGCACCCGCGGAACACCACGCAGGGCACGGAGGGCCGCCCGGAGTGCCGCTGCTCACCGGGGCCTTGCTGCTCTACTTCATCGGATACGTCCTGGTCTGCGGCGTCCGCCTGATACCCGTGACCGCCGGTGGCGGCTCCGTACGATGGGGCGACCGGCCGGAACTGGCGCGGGCGTGCAGGCTGTCGATGGGGATCGCGATGGTGGCGATGCTGATCACGCTCTGAACAGCCCCCGGCGTACGGGCGTTGGCATCACATGCCGCCGTTCGGCGAGGATCACTTCATGGACTCCGCGCCCGTCGACGCCCCGCCCCGCCCGCCGGTCCCCCGTACCGCCGCCCGCGCCGCGGTGGTCCTGGCCCTGTGCTCTGCCCTGCTCCTCACCCTGGTCGCGATCGAATGGCGTCCCCTGGTCGACGCCGACGGCGACCTCGTCCGCACCACGCACCGCTGGGGCGTCGACGAACCGGGCACCACCCACGTCTTCCGCGTCCTCACGGACTGGGTCTGGGACCCCTGGACCATGCGTCTGGCCGCAGCCGCCGTGGGATGGCTGGCCTGGCGGCGTTCGGCCCGCTGGACGGCCGTGTGGCTGGCGGTGACGGTCGGCGTCGGCTCCCTGCTGCAGCAGGCCCTCAAGGCGGCCGTCGACCGCCCGCGCCCGGTCTGGCCGGACCCCGTCGACTCGGCCCACTACGCGGCCTTCCCCTCGGGCCACGCGTGACCGCGACGGTCGTCTGCGGTCTCCTGTCGTGGCTCGCGCACCACTACGGCGCGCCCCGCCCTCTGCGGCGTACGGCCCCGGCCGCGGCCGGCGTCTCCGTCGTCGGGGTCGGCCTGACGCGGGTGTGGCTGGGTTTGCACTGGCCCTCGGACGTGCTGGGCGGCTGGCTCCTGGGCGCGCTGGTGGTGGTCCTGGCGGTGCTGGTCCACCGACGGTGGGCGCCATGACCGAGCCCGTACCGGGCGGACGGTGCCGCCCTGTTCGGGCACGCCCCGTAAGATCTGCCCATGCTTGCGGTCCTGTTCGACTTCTCCGGCACGCTCTTCCGTATCGAGTCCACCGAGTCGTGGCTGCGCGCCGTCCTGCGCGAGGCGCGCGTCACGCTGCCCGAGGCGGACCTGGTGCAGGCGGCGAAGGCACTGGAGGTGGCGGGGGCGCAGCCTGGCGGGGCGTTCCCCGAGCAACTGCCCGCGGAACTCGCCGAGGTGTGGAAGGTGCGGGACGAGAGCGCCGAGTTGCACCGGGCGGCCTACACCGGCCTCTCCCGCCAAGTGGCGCTGCCCGACCCGCGGTTGCACGACGCGCTGTACGAGCGGCACATGACGCCGGCCGCGTGGGCCCCGTACCCCGACGCCCGCGAGGTGCTGTACGGGCTGTGCGAGCGCGGGCTCGGGATCGGCGTGGTCAGCAACATCGGCTGGGACCTGCGCCCGATCTTCCGGGAGTTCGGCCTGGACCAGTTCGTGGACGCGTACGTGCTGTCCTACGAGCACGGCGTCCAGAAGCCCGACCCTCGGCTGTTCGCGGCCGCCTGTTCGGCCCTGGAGGTCGAGCCGCACGACACGTTGATGGTCGGCGACAGCGCGGCGGCGGACGGCGGCGCGGCAGCCCTGGGGTGCCGGGTGCACCTCGTGGACCATCTGCCGGTGCTGCAGCGGCCGGACGCGCTGCGGCCGGTGCTGGACCTGGTCGACTGAACCCGACCCGCCGGCCTTTACTCCAGGTAACCCTCCACCTGCGAGGACGGCCGCACCTGCGCGTCGTCCGGGTTCTCGCCGAACTCCGCCTTGGCGCGCCTCTGCCGCAGCAGGTCCCAGCACCGGTCGAGCTCGACCTCCAGTCGGGCAAGCCGCTGGTGTTCCGTCGAGCTGTCGGTCTCGCCGGAGGCGAGGGACTCACGGAGCTTGCGCTCGTCCTCGACCATCTCCGTGATCCTCGCCAGGATCCGCTGGTCCTGTTCCATGTCGGCACGCTCCTCGGGTCGGCACCGGTGACCACTCTAGGGACGCCCCGGCGGCCGTGCGACGGAAGTGCGCAGGCCCGGAGAAGTCGCCTGAGGAAACCTTCGGGGCGAAGGGACCGCCCGTCTGAGACGATCCCCCGCGTCGCCCCAGACGGACGGCAGCTTTGAGCAGGCACTCGCAGGTACCTGGCCGGTCCCCCTGAGTATAGTTGGCTGGCAGCCAGTCAACGCAGGAGTTACAGCATGTCCCCGCGCAGCGCCTCGGTCAACGAAGAGTTGCGGAGACGTTCCCGGGAGCGGCTCCTGCAGGCGGCAGTCGAGATGGTCGCCGAGCGCGGCTACGAGGCGACGACGCTGGGCGACATCGCGGACCGGGCGGGTTCGGCGCGCGGTCTGGTGTCGTACTACTTCCCGGGCAAGCGGCAGTTGCTGCAGTCCGCGGTGCACCGGCTGATGCACCGCACGCTGGAGGAGGCGCTGGAGCGCGAGCCGCGCACGCAGGACGGCCGGGAGCGGATGGCGCGGGCCATCGACGCGATCCTGGGGCTGGCCCGGGAGCGGCCGGTGCTGATGCGGCAGCACATGGCCGGGCTGTTGCAGGCGGAGGGGTTCGTGCAGTGCCCGGAGCAGCAGCGGCTGGCGGAGCTGCTGCGGGACACCGTCGGCCGGCACGGCTCGGCGGACACGGAGACCGACTATCCGATGCTGCGCTCCCTGTTGATGGGCGCCGTCTACGCGGCGGTGCTGCCGAACGTGCCGATGCCGATCACCACCCTGCGGGCCGAGCTGTTCAACCGCTACCGGCTCGACTGGGAGATGGGCGTCCCGCCGGACACTGGGGAAGCGTCCGGCGGGACCCACCAGAAGGACCTGTCCCGCTTCTTCGCGACCGGCGACGGCCCGGACGACGAGCCCGCCCCGCCGCCCGCTCAGTCGAAGTAGTCCGGCCGGGACCGGACGTTGAGCTCGGACGTAGCAGTAGCCGATCTCCCCGCCCCGGTACCAGGCCTGGACCATGATGTCCCGGCCCTTGACCGGGAGCAGCGAGCCGTTGTGGGCGACGCAGCTCTCGGTGTCGGCCTGGTGGCACGGGATACCCAACTCGCCCCGGACCGCGCCGGATCGGCGCCTGTGAAGCGGCCGACGACGTGGTCGCCCGGCAGGCGAGCGAGATCGCCCACCCGGTCGGGGTCAGGGGTCAGCGGCGAGCGTGTCTCGGGGTCAGGAAGCCCGCGTCGCGGGCCTGGGAGATCAGGCGCAGGGACTTGCGGCGGCTGCGCCCGGTCGCGTGCATCACCGCGAGGACGGGGTCGCAGCCCCCCTCCTGGGCGGCGCGGTACTCCTCGGCGACGAGCCGGCGGCCCTCGAGGCCACGCGGCCAGCCCGGACGGGCGCGCCGGGCGGCGGGCGGTTCTCCGGGCTCCTCGGTGTCGAGGCCGCACGCGTCGAGGAGCGGGCCCTCGATCCAGTCGGCGAGCACCGCGAGGTCGTCCAGGGACAGGGCAGGCTGGGCCCGGACGTCCTCCAGCAGGACGGATCCCTCGCGGAGCACGGCGAGCGCCTCGACGCCGGCGCCGTCGGGGAAGGCCAGCCGGACGGTGAACCAGGACATGGTCTCCCCGCCCTCCAGCACCTCCCACGCGGGCCACACGGACACCACACCGTCCGCCGGCAGTCGATCAGCAAGATGAAGAAAGGATGCTTCCAGCACATACGGAACGTAACCGCATGATCACTTTCCATACGAACGGACACGCACACGCCTGACACGTCTGCACCCTGTCAGCGGAGCACCGGCGGTGCGATGCTGGGAGCCGTCCGCGATCTCCTGTCGTAAGGAGTTCCGCAGTGCTGCGTGTCGCCGTCGTCGGCTCCGGGCCGAGCGGGGTCTACACCGCCCAGAGCCTCGTCCAACTGGAGCCCGGGGTGCGGGTGGACGTCCTGGACCGGCTGCCCTGCCCGTACGGTCTGGTGCGGTACGGGGTCGCACCGGACCACGAGAAGATCAAGTCCCTGCAGAACACCCTGCGTACGGTCCTGGAGCACGAGCGGGTGCGGTTCCTGGGCGGCGTCCAGGTCGGCCCGGACGGGGTGCCGACCGCGCGACTGCGGGAGCTGTACCACGCGGTGGTGTACTGCGTGGGCGCCGCGACGGACCGTCAGCTGGGCATCCCGGGCGAGGACCTGCCCGGCAGCTGGTCGGCGACGCAGTTCGTGTCCTGGTACAGCGCCCATCCGGACGCGGCCCAGGACGGGTTCCTGCGCGGTGTGCGCTCGGCCGTGGTCATCGGCGTGGGGAATGTGGCGGTCGACGTCACCCGCATGCTGGCGCGCGGCGCGGCGGAGCTGAACGCGACCGACATGCCGCAGGCGGCGCTCAACGCGCTGGCCGAGAGCCAGGTGGCCGAGGTGCACATGGTGGGCCGGCGCGGTCCCTCACAGGCCCGCTTCACCACCAAGGAGCTGCGCGAGCTCAGCGGCCTGCCCGGAGCCGAAGTCGTGGTCGATCCGGCCGAGTTGGCCCTGGACCCCGCGTGCGACGATCCTTCCGCGCTGCCGGCGGCGCAGCGCCGCAACGTGGAGGTGCTGCGCGGCTGGGCGCGGGTACCGCCCCGGGGCGCTCCGCGCAGCATCCGGCTGCGCTTCTTCCTGCGGCCGGTCCGATTGCTCGCCGAGCGGGGCCGGGTGGCCGGGGTGCGCTTCGAGCGCACGGCTCCGGACGGGCACGGCGGGGTGACGGGCACGGGCCGGTACGAGGACGTCGAGGCCCAGTTGGTGCTGCGCTCGGTCGGTTATCGCGGAGTGCCGCTCGAGGGACTGCCGTTCGACGCGGCCGACGGCACGGTGCCGCATCTCGCCGGGCGGGTGCTGCGCGAGGGCGTGGTCGTGCCGGGCGAGTACGTGGCCGGCTGGATCAAGCGGGGCCCGACGGGCGTCATCGGCACCAACCGGCCGGACGCCAAGGAGACGGTGGTCTCCCTGCTCGAGGACGCAGACGCGGTCGTACGGAGGAGCGTCCCGGAGGAGCCGGTCGCGGCGCTGCGGGCGACCGGCGTCGAGCCGGTGACCTGGGCCGGCTGGCAGGCCATCGAGCGGGCCGAGGCGGCGCTCGGAGCCTCGCTGGGGCGGGATGTGGTCAAGCTGGCCGACTGGGACTCACTGCTGGCGGCGGCGCGGACGCCGTAGGGGAGTCGGCCGGCAGTGGGTGGGCAGGACACAGAGCGGCAACAACCCGGAAATCAACAAACTGTTCAAGCCGCTTACGGTCTCGTTCTGTTCGGATCGTTCGGACTGTCCGGACGTCCCTCCTCCGCCGCTCTGGAGTCCCCATGGCCACATCCGCGCCCGTCCATCCCGTCGACGAGGTCCCACCCGTACGGCAGTTGGCCGCCTTCGGACTGCAGCACGTGCTCGCGATGTACGCGGGCGCGGTGGCGGTGCCGCTGATCGTGGGCGGGGCGATGAAACTGTCGCCGGCGGACCTGGCGTATCTGATCACCGCCGATCTGCTGGTGTGCGGGATCGCCACGCTCGTCCAGTGTGTGGGGGTGTGGCGGTTCGGCGTGCGGCTGCCGATCATGCAGGGCTGTACGTTCGCCGCGGTCTCGCCGATGGTGCTCATCGGGACGACCGGCGGCGGACTGCCCGCGATCTACGGCTCGGTGATCGTGGCGGGGCTCGCGATCGCGCTGCTCGCGCCGGTGTTCGGGAGGCTGCTGCGCTTCTTCCCGCCGCTGGTCACCGGGACGGTGATCCTGATCATCGGTGTCTCGCTGCTGCCGGTGGCGGGCAACTGGGCGGCGGGCGGGGTCGGTTCGAAGGACTTCGGGGAGCCGAAGAACCTGGGCCTGGCCCTCTTCGTGCTCCTGGTGGTGCTGGGGGTGCAGCGGTTCGCGCCGCCGTTCCTGAGCCGGATCGCGGTACTGGTCGGTATCGCGGTGGGGCTGACGGTGGCGGTCCCCTTCGGGTTCACGGACTTCAGCGGGGTCGGCGACGCCGACTGGCTGGGCATCAGCACGCCGTTCCACTTCGGGGCGCCCACCTTCCACGCCTCGGCGATCATCTCGATGCTGGTGGTGGCGCTGGTGACGATGACCGAGACGACCGGTGACCTGATCGCGGTCGGCGAGATGACCGGGCGCGCGGTCGAGCCGCGCTCCCTGGCGGACGGCCTGCGGGCCGACGGCCTGTCGACCGTGCTGGGCGGCGTCTTCAACACCTTCCCGTACACGGCGTACGCGCAGAACGTGGGTCTGGTCGGCATGACCCGGGTGCGCAGCCGCTGGGTGGTGGCCGCCGCGGGCGGCATCCTGGTGCTGCTCGGTCTGCTGCCCAAGCTGGGCGCGGTGGTCGCGGCGATCCCGGCGCCGGTGCTGGGCGGCGCGGGTCTGGTGATGTTCGGGACGGTGGCGGCGAGCGGCCTGCGGACCCTGGCGCGGGTGGACTTCAAGGACAACCACAACCTCACGGTGGTGGCGGTCCCGGTGGCCGTGGGCATGCTGCCGGTCGGGGTGCCGGCGGTCTACGGCAAGTTCCCCGACTGGTTCCAGACGGTGATGAACAGCGGGATCAGCGCGGGCTGCCTGACGGCGATCGTGCTCAACCTGCTCTTCAACCACCTTCCCTCGAAGGCGGGTTCAGTCGCCGAGACGGGTGGCCTGCCGGGCGGCGGCGGCGAGCAGGGCGTCGAGGAGTCCCGGGAAGAGGTCGTCTAGGTCGTCCCGGCGCAGTCCGTTCATCTTGGCCGTGCCCCGGTAGCACTGCCGGATCACCCCGGCCTCGCGCAGCACCCGGAAGTGGTGCGTGCTCGTGGACTTGGTGACGGGCAGGTCGAAGGCCGAACACGTGAGCTCGTCGCGGTCGGCGGCGAGCTCCCGCACGATCCGCAGCCGCATCGGGTCGGACAGCGCGTGCAGCACGGCTTCGAGGCGGATGTCGCCGGAGACGGGGTGCGGCAGGTCGCGGCTGCCGGGGGCGGGTGCGGTACTCACGACAGCCATTGTACGAGAGGTATCGTAGTTTGACATATCCCGTACTACGATGCCTATCGTACGAGCGTCCTTCGGTTCCGCGAGAACGGAGCAGCTCCCCATGAGCGCCCTCTTCCAGCCCCTGACCCTGCGAGGCGTGACCTTCCCGAACCGGGTCTGGATGCCCCCGATGTGCCAGTACTCGGCCGCGCCGGAGGGGCCCGACACCGGCGCCCCGAACGACTGGCACCTCGCGCACTACGGCGCCCGGGCGACCGGCGGCACCGGCCTGGTCATCGTCGAGGCCACCGCGGTCTCACCCGAGGGCCGGATCTCCCCGTACGACCTGGGCATCTGGAACGACACCCAGGTGGAGGCGTTCCGCCGGATCACCCGTTTCCTGGTCTCCCAGGACACGGTGCCCGGCATCCAGCTCGCACACAGTGGCCGCAAGGCCGCCACCGACCGCCCCTGGACGGGCGGGGCGCCGATCGGGCCGGAGGGGTACGGCTGGCAGCCGGTCGCGCCGAGCGCGGTCGCCTTCGACGAACGGCACCCGGTGCCCAGCGAGTTGAGCGTCGAGCAGATCCGGGAGGTGGTCGGCGCTTTCGCGGACGCCGCGCGCCGGGCGCTGGCCGCCGGCTTCGAGGTCGCGGAGATCCACGGCGCCCACGGCTACCTGATCAACGAGTTCCTCTCCCCGCACTCCAACCACCGCACCGACGCCTACGGCGGCTCATGGGAGAATCGCACGCGCTTCGCCCTCGAAGTCGTGGACGCCGTACGGGAGGTGTGGCCCGAGGACAAGCCGCTGTTCTTCCGGATCTCGGCGACCGACTGGCTCGAGGAGGGCGGCTGGACGGCCGACGACACCGTCCGCTTCGCCGCCGAGCTGCAGGCACACGGCGTCGACCTGCTCGACGTGTCCACCGGCGGCAACGCCTCCGGCGTGCGCATCCCGACCGGGCCGGGCTACCAGGTGCCGTTCGCCGCCCGGGTGAAGGCCGAGACGTCCCTGCCGGTCGCCGCGGTGGGCCTGATAACCGAGGCCGAGCAGGCGGAGAAGATCCTGGCCAACGGTGACGCGGACGCGGTGCTGCTGGGCCGGGAGCTGCTGCGCGACCCGTCGTGGGCGCGGCACACCGCCCGCGAGCTGGGCGCGGAGGTGCGCGTGCCGGACCAGTACCACCGGTCGGTGTAGGTCAGGCGGGCGGCGGTCCCTCGACGGGGCCCGCCGGGTGGTGGACGGCGTTTCCGTTGAGCGCCTCCCGTGCCTGGTGCTGCGCCTGCTCGGCCACCACGCGGGTCTCCGTCACGACGTCGCCGCGTTCTCTCACCAGGCTGTCGTAGACCGGCAGCCGGTCGTACTCACTCGAATTCATGCGTGCCCCAGACGTGCGGCGGTTCATGGCCGACGAGCAATAAACCAGAGCGGGCCGGACGTCTTCGGTGGGACCCGCAGGCGTTTGGTGGCCATGGTGAAAACATCCTGTGCCCGCGGGGATCATCGCTGCTCCCAGCGGCCGACGACCCGCTGGCCGGCCAGCGCCAGCACGATCGCCGCCGCTACGCCCGCCCAGGCGACCGGACCCAGCGGGGTGCAGCCGAAGAGGCGGCTGACGCCCGGAGTCTGGACCAGGGCGACCAGGGCCAGGGCCGAGCCCAGGGACGTGACGCGGACGAGAGGGCTGTCGCGCCGGTCCAGCAGGGTCTGCGCGAGCTGGGTGCCGACGACGCCGCACAGGGCCATGGTGCTGGAGCGGCGTGCGGTGCCCGGGGTGAAGCGGCCGAACAGCCAGGCGACGAGCGCGCCGAGGCTGGTCCCGATGGCCCGGTGGCGGATCTGACGGATGAGGGGGGCGCCGAGGACGTCCGAGGTGTCCTCCGGCGATCCGGCGGTCGCCCGTATCGCCTCCTCGTCCGGCGTGACGGCCACCGCCATCGCCGGGAACAGGTCGGTGAACAGGTTGACCAGCAGCATCTGGCGCGTCGACAGGGGTGCCCGGCCGCCCAGCAGCGTGCCGAGGATGCCGAAGCCCACCTCGCCCGCGTTGCCGCCGATCAGGATGGCGATGGCGTCGGCGACGCTGTGCCACAGGGCGCGTCCCTCGTGCACGGCGTCGATCAGCACCGACAGGTCGTCCTCGGTCAGCACCAGGTCGGCGGCGTTGCGCGCGGCGGCCGAGCCCCGGGCGCTGATGCCCACGCCGACGTCGGCGGCACGGATCGCGGCGGCGTCGTTGGCGCCGTCGCCGACCATGGCGACCACCCGACCGGCGTCCCGGAACGCCTCGATGACCTGGAGCTTCTGCTCGGGCGCGACTCGGGCGACGACACCGACGTCCCGCAGCATCCGGGCCCTGGCCGACCGGTCCGCGCTCGTCAGCTCGTCCCCGGTGACCACGGCCGTGTCGGCGGGCCAGCCGAGGTCGGCTGCGATGCTGCGGGCGGTCTGCGGATGGTCGCCGGTGAGCATGACGGGCCGTACGCCTGCCTCGCCCAGGCCGTGGATCAGGGCGGGCGAGGTCTCCCGGGGCGCGTCGGCGAGCGCCAGCAGACCGGTGAACTCCAGCTCCCTCAACGGCTCGTCGAGAACGTCGGGAGCCTTCTCCTCGTCGCCGAGGCGCCGTTCGGCGACGGCCAGCACGCGCAGTCCGTCGCCCGCGAGCGCGTGCGCCGTGTCCCAGGCGTGGGCGGGCAGGTCGGCGCAGCCGGGCAGCACGGTTTCCGGGGCGCCCTTGACCACCAGCGTGCGCGGCCCGTCGCCGGCCCGGCCGACGGCGGCGGCGTATCCGCGGGCCGCCTCGAACGGCTGCGCCTCGAGCTGCGTCCAGTCGGGGTCGGGGCCGGCCGCGTCGAGCACCGCCTCGTCGGTGGCGTGCACCGGTCGGTCCGAGCCGCCGTTCAGCTGCGGGCAGGCGCGGGCGCCGGCGCGCAGGGTGGGCGTGTCAGCCGCCTCGGCCGCGGCGAGGACCGTGCCGTCGGTGCCCGCGATCCGGGCCAGGCGCAGCCGGTTCTCGGTGAGCGTGCCGGTCTTGTCGAAGCAGATCGTGTCCATCCGGCCCAGCGCTTCCAGCGTGCGCGGGGTGCGCACGAGGACGCCGCGCCGGCTCAGCCGCCGGGCCGCCGCGAGCTGCGCCACGGTGGCCACCAACGGCAGCCCCTCGGGTACGGCCGCCACGGCGACGGCCACTCCCCCGCTGACCGCCTCGCGGATGGCCGTACCGCGCAGCAGCGACAGCACGGTGACCGCCGCCCCGCCCACGAGCGTCAACGGCAGGGCGCGGCGGGTGAGTTCCTGCAGCCTGCCCTGCACCCCCGCGGCGGGCGGGGTGCGGGCGGCGAGGTGGACGGCGCGGGAGGCCTCGGTGCGCTCCCCGGTGTCCACCACGACGGCGCGGGCGTTGCCGGCCGCGACGGTCGTGCCCTCGAACACCATGCAGCCGCGCTCGGCGACCGGCGCGTGCGGGGTGGGGTCGGTCTGCTTGTCCACCGGCAGGGACTCCCCGGTCAGCGCGGACTCGTCGACCTCCAGTCCGTCCTGCCACAGCAGCCGGGCGTCGGCGGGCACCACGTCGTCCGTCTGGAGCTCGATGATGTCGCCCGGCCGCAGCCTGGCCGCGTCGACGATACGGGGGGTGTCCGTCTCCTCCTCTTCGGCGGGCGCGACCCGTGCCCGCTGTTTCTGCCCGGCCAGCAGCCGGGACAGGGCCTGCTCGGCGCGCAACCGCTGGACTCCGCCGACCAGGGCGTTCAGATCGAGCGCGCCGACCACCAGCAGGGCGTCCACGGCGGAGCCGAGGATCGCCTCGGCGGCCGAACCGACCGCCAGGACGGGGGTGAGAGGGTCGTCCAGTTCCTCGCGCACCGCGTGGGCGAGCTGCCTGGACCAGCGCAGCGGCATGAGCAGGGGATGGCCCGTGCGCCCCTCGTCGGCCGTCTCCGGTGCCTCGGCACTTCCGTCATTGTCGTCCTCCGGCGCCTGTTCCAGCCGGGTCCGTACGTCATCGGCCTCCAGATCGTGCCAGGCCACCCGGGGACGGGGGTGCGGGGCGGCGGCCGACGCCACCCGCAGGGCCGAGCGTGCCCCCGAGAAGAGGGCCGCCGCCGCGCTCAGGTCGACCGGGGTGTGCCGCAGACCGGGCCAGGGCGTCCGGCTGGGCTTGCGGGTCTCGCCGATGGCCACCAGCAGTCCCGACAGCGCGGCACCGGAGCGGGCCAGTATCTGGGCCCGGCGACCGACCCCGCGCGCGGCGGGAATGGCCGTGAGCAGCCGCCACACGTCGGACAGGCCGTGCGGGGCCAGCACGTCGGCTCCCCAGACGACGGCACTGCACTGGTCGGTGAGGGCGAGGGCCACGTCACCGCCGAGGAGTCCCTTCAGCGTGTCCGAGTCGTCGGCCGAACGCGCCCGTGCGACCGTGACCACGGTGCCGCCCTCCTCGCGCAGTTCGCGGACCACCTCACTCAGGGGACGATCAGGGGCCACCACCCGGTCGGCGAGGCCGGTGATGTCGGACAGGGCCGGGGCGTCCACCAGGACGACGCTCAGGCCCGCCCGCCGGGCCGCGTCCAGCACGGGTTCGGCCCACGCGTCGGCCTCCCCGCCGGGGTCGCGCAGCGCGCTGGGGTGCAGGACGACCGTGCCGGCCATCTCCAGCTCCCGCAGCCGTTCGGTGTTGCGCACCAGGGCGCCCGAACGGGACAGCGTGGTGCTCAGTACGGCGTGGAAGGCGGCGGGCCCGTAGCGCGCGGCCTTCGGGGATCCTGCGAGGACCGCCTCGGCCGCCTCCGTGCCGTTGTGCTTGACCAGCAGGGCGGCCACCGCGCCGAGCAGACTGCCGGCGGAGGCGTGGCTCGCGTACTCCTGCGCCGGGGAGGTGCGCAGCGGCGGGCGCGGACAGAACGCGGCGCTGACGCCCGGGCGCCCGGGCGTGCACACCTCGTCGTGCATGGTGTCGAACGCGGCGGCGCGGGCCAGTGTCTCGGCCAGTTGGATGGAGCGCAGGGTGCCGTCCAGCACCAGGGCCGTGGGGGTCCTGCCCGCGCCGTGCGCTGCCGCGTTCAGGACGGCGAGCAGCAGGTCCATGCGGGTACGGCCGAGCCGCTCCCGCAGCCAGCCGCGCACGGAGGGGTTCTCGCGCAGGAGCGTCACCACCGCGGTCACCTGGCGGGGCGAGGGCGGCAGGCGCAGCGCGTATCCGGCCACCCCGATCACGATGCCCGCCGCGTCGGCGGCGAGCGCCGCGGCCGCGGCCCGGACCCCGGCCGGGTCCGCCGGATGGCCGAAGTCCTCCACGTCGTCTTCCGCCTGGATCAGTCCGTGCCGGGCCGCGAGGTCGATCGCCGCGTCCACGACCCGGTCGCTGACCGTCTCCTCCACGGCGGCCACCACCAGCCGCTGCAGGCCTCCGTCCCAGTAGGCGTAGGCGACGTCGGGCCGTTCGGCCAGTGCCGCGACGACCCGGCGGACCCGGTGCTCACGCCCGCCGTCCGCGTGCTCCGGGTCCGGTCGCTGCGGGCGCAGCGCGAGGTGCGCCCGGGTGCCGGAGCGCCAGGGACGCGGGCCGCGCGGCAGGGAGGTGCGGACGACGCGGACGACACGCACCGCGCTGTCCGCGCTGCGGACTCCCGCGCGGGCCGTTCCGGCCGCCGCGCCCGCGGCAGCGCCCAGCGCGGGCGCGGCCCCGCGCATCAGCAACCGGGGTCCGGCCGCCATCAACCCCACCACGGCGACGGCCGGACGTGACAGCACTCCCACCACCATCGCGCGCCCTCAGCCGGCCGTACGGTCGTTCGCAGCCGGACCACCCTGCTCATCGGCCGGGTCCCCCGGCCCGGGAGCGCCGGGTTCCGGTGCCGCCGGCCCGGGAACATCATCCGCGCCCGACACAACGGGCGCGGCGGGCACCGACTCCCCGCCGGGATGCGAAGGCGTCGGCCCCACCGGCGTCTCCTGCACGCCAGGGTGCGCGGGCGTCGGAGCGACGGGTGCCGCCTCCTCGCCGGAGACCGGCGGGACATCGCCCGTGCCCGGCGTCACCGGTGCGGGTGGTACCGCCTCGGCACCAGGGTGCGCAGGCGTCGGCCCCACGCGCGCCGCGTCCGCGCCGAAGACCGCCGCAGCCTCGCCCGCAGTCACCGGCTCCGTGTCCGCGGGTGTGCTCAGCGTCTCCTCCACCGCGGGCGTCCCGCCTTCGTCGCCTGCGGTCGCCTCGCTCTCCGGGGAACGTACCCCGCCTTCCCCGGGCCTCGGCTGCGTCAGCCATGCCACTGCCGCACCCGTGACGGCCACAGGCCACTCCACCACGCCCGCGACGCCCAGGACGCCGGCCCCCGCGTACACCGCCATGCGCCGCCCGCGCGGCGACACCGCTCCCACCTTGTCGAGGGCGCCCTCGGTCGCCCTGCTCACCAGCCCCGCGCCAGGCACCTTCCGCAACACGGAGGCCGCGTTCCTGAGCGGCTCCGGGAGGGTGACCGACGACGACTGTCGTTCCTGCCGAGCCATGGCTGTCCTCGTTCCGTATGACGTCGCTTGCCGGAATCACCTCCGGGTTCCCACTCAGCGCGCCTCGTCACCCGGTCCGGCCTCGCTCGGATCAGGACAGCCCCTACGGACGGCGCTTCGTGCGGCCGCCGTCTCCCGTCACGGGGTGATGGAACCGGTGATCTCCCGCTGGTACCGCGCGTAGGCGGTGCGCAGGGCCGGCCCCGGCCAGTCGTCGGGGAGGAGTTCGGGCGGCAGGACGGGGTCGGCGAGCAGATGCCGTACGACCGCCGCGAAGGCGGTGAACCGGTCGGCCGGGAGATCCACTCGGGCGAGGTGGGCGAGCAGGGCACGGGCGGTGGCCGCCCACGCCTCCAGGGGCCACAGGGAAGCGGCCAGTTCACGCGCGGGACGGTCGGGGCGCGCGGTGTAGGACTGGGCCACGGACGCCAGGTCGTCCGGCAGGGTGCGGTGGAGGTTGGCGGGGCGCAGCCAGACGCCCTCGCGGAGTTCGGCCAGCCGCAGAGCCGTCAACCGGGCCCGCAGGTCGGCGCGTTCGGCGGGGCCGCGGCCGGTCGCCGTGATCACGACCATCTCCCAGTCGCCGTCCCACGCGCGCGTGCGGGCGTCCACCGCCTCGTCCTGCCGGCGCTGGCGGGCCAGCAGTCGGTCGCTGAGCCGGTAGACGGCTTCATCGCGCCGCAGGTCACCGGCGGCCACCATGCGGCTGAGCGCGGCACGCAGCGTGGAGCCGCCGACCCCGAAGGGCTCCACAGCGCGCACCAGGTCCTTCACCGGCAGCTGAGGGGGATGCGTGCCCAGCAGCAGGCTCAGCACGACCGACCGCGCGGACAGCGGCCGCAGGTCGACCTCGCCGGACTGCTCGGACACGTTCATGCGCATGGGCACGTACTGTACGTGCGTCTCCTTGTTGCATCATTGTCACGACCGCAGAAAAGGTGCAACATGGCCGTATGGTCCCGACACCCCCGTCCACGCCCCGGTACGCCACCCATGACGTCACCAACCAGCCGCCTCCGCTGACGCCGTACGACGCCTCCGAGGACACCGCCCTGCTGGAGGGGTTGCGCCGGGAGGGAGCCGGATGGGCCGAGGAGGACGTCCGGCGGCTCGGCCTGCGGGCCGGCAGCGCCGAGGCGCAGGAGTGGGCCGAGCTGGCCAACGTCCACGAGCCGGTGCTGCGCACGCACGACCGGTACGGCAACCGGATCGACGAGGTCGACTTCCATCCGAGCTGGCACCACCTGATGCGGTCCGCGGTCGCCGCGGGGCTGGCGGGCGCGCCGTGGGCGGACGACCGTCCCGGCGCCCATGTGGCGCGTACGGCGGGCGGTCTGGTGTGGGGTCACACCGAGGCCGGGCACGGCTGTCCGACGTCGATGACGTACGCGGCCGTCCCCGCCCTGCGTGCCCAGCCGGACCTGGCGAAGGTGTACGAGCCCCTGCTGACCGGCCGGGAGTACGACCCGGCGCTGCGCGTGCCGACCGGGAAGCCCGGACTGCTCGCGGGCATGGGGATGACCGAGAAGCAGGGCGGCTCGGACGTACGGTCCAACACCACGGCCGCGACCCCGGCCGCCGAGCCCGGCGTGTACACGCTGCGCGGCCACAAGTGGTTCACGTCGGCCCCGATGTGCGACGTCTTCCTGGTGCTGGCGCAGGCGCCGGAGGGGCTGTCGTGCTTCCTGGTCCCGCGGATCCTGCCCGACGGCACCCGCAACACCTTCCGCATCCAGCGCCTGAAGGACAAGTTGGGAAACCGGTCCAACGCCTCCTCCGAGCCGGAGTTCGATGGGACGGTGGCCTGGCTGGTCGGCCCCGAGGGGCGGGGCGTCAAGACGATCATCGAGATGGTCAACTGCACGCGCCTGGACTGCGTGATGATGTCGGCGACGCTGATGCGCAAGACGCTCGTGGAGGCCGGACACCATGTGCGCCACCGCAGCGCGTTCGGGGCACGCCTCCTCGACCAGCCGCTCATGCGCAACGTCCTGGCCGACCTGGCGCTGGAGTCCGAGGCCGCCACCACGCTCACCCTGCGCCTTGCGGGGGCCGCCGACCGGGCGGTGCGCGACGACGCCGACGAGGCGGCCTTCCGGCGGATCGCGACGGCCGTGGGCAAGTACTGGGTCACCAAGCGGGGCCCGGCCTTCACCGCGGAGGCTCTGGAGTGCCTCGGCGGCAACGGCTACGTGGAGGAGTCCGGCATGCCCCGGCACTACCGTGAGGCTCCGCTGCTGTCGATCTGGGAGGGTTCGGGCAACGTCAACGCCCTGGACGTGCTCCGGGCGCTCAGGCGTGAGCCCGCCACCGCGCACGCCCTCTTCGACGAACTCGCCCTGGCACACGGCGCGGACGCCCGCCTGGACGCGGCCGTGGTCCGGCTCGAGGGACTGCTGGCAGAGGGGTCGGAGGCCGGTGCACGTCGGCTGGTGGAGCTGATGGCCCTCACCCTGCAGGCCTCCCTGCTGGTCCGGCACGCCCCGCCCGCGGTCGCCGACGCGTTCTGCGCGACCCGGCTCGGCGGCGACTGGGGACACTCCTTCGGCACACTGCCCGACGGAACAGGCCTGGACGCGATCCTGCAGCGCGCGCTGCCCGACGGCGGCTGAGCCCGGACACCGGGCCCGGCGCGGCCGCCCCGGTCGGGGAGGCCGCGCAACGGGTCACGGCGACTGATCAGCTCGCATCACGATCATCCGCGCTACCGCCCGACGGGAGCACGTCACCGCGTCTTGCGCCCCCACAGCGGGCCGAAGCGGGCCCATTCGGTGTCCCACATGTCCATGCGGCGGCGTTCCAGGCGGCCGCAGAGGAAGCGGCCGCCGACGAAGGGGACCGCACCGGCGCAGAGGCCGACCAGGACGCCGATCAGGGAGGCCCGCAGGTGGGCCTGGGAAAGCGTGGCGGGCTCGGTCACCAGATGTCCCTGCCGGTCCGACCAGATCGGGACCGTGCTGCCGGCCGGGCTGCCGGGGTCGACCCGGACCTGGCCGGTGTGCGCGGAGCCGTCCGGTGCGGTCCAGCGCACCTCGCCCCACACCTGCTCGCCGCTCGACGCGTCCGAGTCGGTGGCCGCCTTTCCGGGCGCCTTCGCGGTGAGCCGTGCCTCCACCTGACGCCACTCGAGGCGCTCGCGGGCCAGCCCGTGTTCCACGGACTGGGTCGCCGCCAGTCCGGCCAGCACCCCCACCACCACGGTGACCAGCCAGGCACCGAGCACGACCCAGGCCTCCACCGCGTCGGCACGGCGCTTGAGCGGGTTGCGCCGCCAGCGCCACAGCCACACCTTCGGACCACGGAACGCCATCGAAGGCATCCTCCTCACGAGCACAACGATCCCCGACCTCCCTCCCATACGGGCGAAGGTCCCCTGATGCTCAGGGCGAGTCCCCCTGTCTCGACGGTCGCACGAGTACCCCGCTCGCGCGGGCAGTTCGCGAAAGACGCCGCAAGATCCCCGCGCCGATCCGCCGTCGCCGACCTGACCTGCGGCGACGCCGCTTCCGGAGGTGACTGTCAGTGGTGGGGTGCAGACTGGCCGGTGTCTGGGACAAGGACGTCGCGGAGGTGATCGGCATGACCGAGGTACTGCTCGCCGTGGGCACCCGAAAAGGACTGTTCATCGGGCGTCGGCGCGGTGGCGCCTGGGAGTTCGACGAGAGTCCCTACTTCAACGCGCAGGCCGTCTACTCGGTGGCCGTGGACACCCGAGGGGACCGGCCGCGGCTGCTGGTCGGCGGGGACAGCTCCCACTGGGGGCCGTCCGTGTTCCACTCCGACGACCTGGGCCGCACATGGACCGAACCGCCGCAGCCGGCGGTGAAGTTCCCCAAGGACACGGGTGCCTCCTTGGAGCGGGTCTGGCAGCTGCACCCGGCGGCCGCGGAGGAGGACGTGGTGTACGCGGGCACGGAGCCGGCCGCGCTATACCGCTCCGAGGACCGTGGGGAGACCTTCGAGCTGGTCCGTCCGTTGTGGGAGCATCCGACGCGTTCGAAGTGGGTGCCGGGCGGCGGCGGTGAGGGCCTGCACACCGTCCTGACCGACCGGCGCGACCCGCGGTCCGTGACGGTCGCGGTCTCCACGGCCGGCGTGTTCAGGACCACGGACGGCGGCGCGAGCTGGGCGCCCTCCAACTCCGGCGTCTCCGCGGTGTTCCTGCCGGATCCGAATCCGGAGTTCGGGCAGTGCGTGCACAAGGTCGCCCGGGACGCGGCGACGGCGGACCGGCTGTATCTGCAGAACCACTGGGGCGTGTACAGAAGCGACGACGCGGGCGGGCAGTGGACCGACATCGGTGAGGGGCTGCCCTCGACGTTCGGCTTCGCGGTGGCCGCCCATCCGCGGCGCGGTGACACGGCGTACGTGTTCCCGATCAACGCCGACGCGGACCGGGTGCCGGCCGAGCACCGGTGCCGGGTCTTCCGCACGGCGGACGCGGGCAAGACCTGGGAGCCCCTCTCCGCGGGCCTGCCCCAGGAGGACCACTACGGCACGGTGCTGCGAGACGCGATGTGCACGGACGACGCCGATCCGGCGGGCGTGTACTTCGGCAACCGCAACGGCGAGGTGTTCGCCTCGGCCGACGACGGGGACAGCTGGCGGCAGTTGGCGGCGCATCTGCCGGACGTGCTGTGCGTGCGGGCGGCGGTGGTCGGATGAGGCAGGCGGCAGCCGTTGCCGGTCATGTCGCCGGGGCGGGCTTCCTGCTGAAGGGGGTGACCGGGCGCTCCAGTCGCTCGCCGTCGACGGTGATGTCCACCTCCTCGTTGTAGAAGGCGAGCAGGCCCTTGATCGGGCCGACCGCGGGCAGCGGGTCCGGGTAGCTCCAGACGAGGTTCGGCGGCACATCCGCCTCGCCACGCCACGACCAGTACCCGGCGGTGCCCTTGTAGGGGCAGCCCGTGTGGTGGTCGGTCGCCTCCAGCAGGTCGAGGCGGACGTCCTCGCGCGGGACGTAGTAGCGCGTGGGCAGACCGGTCTCGAAGAGCAGGACCGGCCGGTGGGTGTCGGCGACGACCGTGCCGGCGATCGAGACCTGGACGTGGCGGCTGCTGGGAATGGCGTCCACCCGTTTGTGCGGGTCCCGGGGGTGGATGAAGATCTCTTCCTCCTCCTCGTACCAGTGGTCGAGTCCCTTGCCGCTGCGCCGGAACCACTCGAAGGCGATGTGGTCGGCCAGGTCGGCGGCGGGGAAGGTCCAGGCGGCGTTGGCCAGCAACTCGCCGTCGATGTCGAGGTCGTAGAAGATCCGCGAGCCGGTGTGGGTGCCGGTCGGAGGGTTCTTCGCCGGACGCAGGAGGTCCTCGCGTACGTCCGCGCGCGGGAACGCGTACAGCGGGACGGGGACGCCCGGCTCCCAGACCAGGACGGGCCGGCGGCTGTCGACGACGGTGATGTCGCCCTTGCGGCCGCGCACCCAGCGCTCGCCGGGCTCCCACAGGAGCCCTTCGGGGGTGGTCCGCACGGCTTGCAGCGTGGGGAGGGTGGTCATCGGCGGTTCTCCCGGTCGGTAGGTGCGGGGCTGCTGGTGGACGGGGCGTCCTCGGTGGCGCCCCAGGCGGCGAGGAGCTGGAGCTTGTCGTGCTCCGGGGTGCCGGCCGGGGCACTGTAGGCGGTGAGGGTCAGGCCGGGCTGGGCGGGCAGCTCCATGGCGTCGAAGTCGAGGCTGATCTCGCCGATGACCGGGTGCCGGAAGGCCTTGCGGCCGGTGTGGTGCAGGCGCACGTTGTGTTGGGCCCAGGCGGTGCGGAACTCCTCGCTGCGGGTGACGAGTTCGCCGATCAGGTTCGTCAGCCCGCTGTCGCCCGGGGCGCGGCCGGCTTCGGTGCGGAGCAGGGAGACGGTGGTGTGCACGGACTGCTCCCACTCGGGGAAGAAGTCGCGGCCGGCGGGATCGAGGAACTGGAAGCGAGCGATGTTGACCGGCTCGTGGGCGCCGTTGGAGTAGAGCGGGCTGTACAGGGCGCGGCCGAGGGGGTTGGTGGCCAGGATGTCGAGTCGGCCGTTGCGGATGAAGGCCGGGCAGTCGCTCATGGAGTTCAGCACCCGCAGCACGCTGTCCGGGAGCGGTCCGCGGGGGCGCCTGGCGCGGCGCACGGGGCGTTTGGCGGCGGCGCGGGCGAGGTCGTGGAGGTGGGCGCGTTCGGCGTCATCGAGCTGGAGGGCGTTCGCCACGGAGTCGAGGACTTCCTCGGACGCGCCGCCCAGGTGTCCTCGTTCCAGGCGTACGTAGTAGTCGATGCTGACGCCCGCGAGCAGGGCGACCTCTTCGCGGCGCAGGCCGGGCACGCGCCGGTTGCTGCCGAACGCGGGCAGTCCCGCCTGCTGCGGGGTGATCTTGGCGCGGCGGGAGGCCAGGAACGCACGGATGTCGCTTTCGGTGCTCACGCTTTCCACGCTAAGTGGTCTGCGTCGTAAGTCCTTCGGGGGTTGATCATGCGGCTGGGGCGGCGGAGGATTCTTCTGGGTGATCGGTGGTGTGCCGGTCGAGCC
>NZ_JBIWPO010000063.1:0-34504 GCF_044768275.1 Streptomyces sp. NPDC101152
AAGTCCACTGGCACTTCACCACCGACGACGCACGCGTGAAACTACGCCACCTCTACCCAACCACACAGCGAAAATAAGCCGCAACAAGCTACTAGGTCACGGGTGTGACTGCGCGTCACGTGTGGCGGGCGGTGACGGTGCGGTACGCGATCTCCGCCAGGCGGGCCTGGCCGTCGACGCTCGGGTGGAACCAGTCCCAGTGGCTCAACTGGTCCGTCCCGAAGCGGTAGTCGTACACCGCGTTCCCGTCGAACCGGCAGCGGCGGTCCTTGGCGCACACCTCCCGCAGCACCTTGTTGTAGTCCTCGACCCGCTTCTGCACCGTGTCCCGCCGTACCGTCGCCGCCGAGTCCACCGCGTCCGCGTCGCCCAGCATCGACGGGCAGATGCCGAGCTTCCAGATCTGCTTGCCCAGCGCATTGGTGCGGCCCTCGGACCACAGCCGCTTCAGGTTGGGCACGCTCGCCACGTACACCTGCGCCTTCGGCAGCCGCTCGCGCAGGCCGGCGAGGGCGTCCTCGAACCTGGCGCGGAAGTCGGCGACCGGCGTCATCGCCGACGTGGAGTTCCGGCAGGCGTCGTTGGCCCCCACCATCACCGTCACCAGCTGCGGCTTGCGCGCCGCCGCCTGCGCCAGCTGACCGGCCAGGTCCGCCATCCGCGCGCCGGTCACCGCGTAGTTCCAGCTCCGCTCGGCCGCCCGCGCCGTCCCCAGCAGGCGTACGGCGAGACTGTCGACCTTGGTGTCGCTGCCGGTCGCCCAGGACACCTCCGGACAGTCCGTCAGCACCGCGCAGGCGTCGAAGCCGCGGGTGATGGAGTCGCCCACCGCCGCCACGGAACCGGGGCTCACGTCCCACAGGGGCGCCGGTTTCGCGCGGGTGGGCGCGGCCGCGTTCCCACCGACGGCGTCGCAGCCGGCGACGCCCAGGACGGCCGCCGCCGTGACGGCGAGCACGGCCCGTGAACGGTGGCTCGGCTTGCGCATCCGCTGCTGTTCCCCTCGGTCGACGTACGGGAGGTCCCCCTCATGACAACGCGCGGGAGTTCCCGATTCCGGCAGCATGCAACGGTTCACACCCGGACAAGCGTCCTGCCGGGTGAATGGCGGGCGTTTCGGCGCATCGGGACCGACGGTACGTCACACTCCATGCGCCGCCGCACGGTAGCCTCGCCATCAACGTGGCTGCCCGGCCACGGCCGCCCGCCGTCCGCAAGATGTCCTGCTCTGCCCGGAGGTCCCGGTGACGACACGTGGAGTTCTGTACGTGCACTCCGC
The DNA here is from genome assembly GCF_044768275.1 of Streptomyces sp. NPDC101152. Classification (NCBI taxonomy): domain Bacteria; kingdom Bacillati; phylum Actinomycetota; class Actinomycetes; order Kitasatosporales; family Streptomycetaceae; genus Streptomyces; species Streptomyces sp. NPDC101152. Next base: position 1,280 of record NZ_JBIWPO010000063.1, read on the forward strand.
GCCGCGCGCGCTGTGCCCGCACGTCGAGTGGGCCGTCGCCGGGGTGCTCGGCACGCGCGTCAACCTCGACTGGATCCGGCAGCCCGCCGCGCCCGGCACCTGGCGCTCGGAGTTCTCCTGGCAGGCCGAGCCGGGCACCGCCTCCAAACTGGCCTCCGCGCTGCGCGGCTGGCACCTGCTGCGCTTCGAGGTGACGGCCGAGCCGTGCGCCACCGCGGAGGGCGAGCGCTACAGCTGCACCCCCGAGCTCGGCATCTTCCACGCGGTCACCGGCATCCACGGCGACATCCTGATCCCCGAGGACCGCCTCAGGGCGGCCCTCACCAGGTCCCAGCGCGACGAGACCGACCTGGAGGCCGAGATCGCCAAACTCCTGGGCAAGCCCTGGGACGACGAACTGGAGCCGTTCCGCTACGCGGGCGAGGGCGCTCCAGTGCGGTGGCTGCACCAGGTCGTCTGAGCCGACCTGAGGACCAACGCCCTGAAGGGGCGCGGGGCTGTATTCATTTGCGGCTCCGCCGCGGGGCGCGACAAGCCCCCACCGGCCCGCACCCGGCCGACAACAGAACCATCAACGGCGAATGGCCCGACCTCCCCATGGAGACCGGGCCATTTCCAGCCAACGGCGCTCTCAGACCGTCCGGAACGCCAGAACGACGTTGTGCCCGCCGAAGCCGAACGAGTCGTTCAGCGCGGCGATACGGCCCTCCACGGGCAGCTTCCGGGCCTCACCCCGCACCACGTCCGCGTTGGCCTCGGCCTCCGGGTCGAGGTTGTCGACGTTGATGGTCGGCGGAGCCACCCGGTGGTACAGGGCCAGCACGGTCGCCACCGACTCGATGCCGCCCGCGCCACCCAGCAGGTGACCGGTCATCGACTTCGTGGCGGAGACCGCCATGTGGTCGGCGTCGTCCCCGAACACCTTGCGCAGCGCCTTCAGCTCCGCGATGTCACCGGCCGGCGTCGACGTCGCGTGCGCGTTGACGTGCACGATCTCCGCCGGGTCCAGGTCGGTGCGCTCCATCAGGTGCTGCAGCGCGGCGGAGATGCCCCGCCCCTCCGGCTCCGGCTGCACGATGTCGTGGGCGTCGGCGGAGATGCCCTGGCCGACCGCCTCGGCGTACACCCGGGCCCCGCGCTTCGCGGCGTGCTCGGCGGACTCCAGGACGATCACGCCGGCGCCCTCGCCGAGGACGAAGCCGTCCCGGGCGACGTCGTAGGGACGCGAGGCGGCCTCGGGGTTCTCGTTGTTCTTGGACATCGCCATCATGTTGCCGAACGCGGCGATGGGCAGCGGGTGGATGGCCGCCTCGGTGCCGCCCGCGACGACCACGTCGGCCCGGCCGGTGCGGATCATCTCGATGGCGTAGCCGATGGCCTCGGCGCCCGAGGCACACGCGGAGACCGGCGTGTGCACACCCGCCCGGGCGCCCACGAGCAGGCCGACGTTGGCCGAGGGGCCGTTCGGCATGAGCATGGGGACGGTGTGCGGGGAGACGCGGCGTACGCCCTTCTCCTTCAGCACGTCGTACTGGTCGAGGAGGGTGGTCACGCCGCCGATGCCGGAGGCGATGACGGCGCCGAGCCGGTCGGGGTCGACGTTGGGGTCCTCACCGGCCTTGCCCTCGAAACCGGCGTCCGCCCAGGCCTCCTTGGCGGCGACCAGCGCGAACTGCGCCGAGCGGTCCAGGCGTCGGGCCTGCGGCCGGGGGATGACCTCGGTGGGTTCCACGGCGACGGGCGCCGCGATGCGGACCGCCTGGTCGGCGGCCCACTCCTGCTCCAGGGGCTTCACGCCGGACTTGCCGGCGATCAGGCCCTCCCAGGTAGAGGCTGCGTCGCCACCCAGCGGTGTGGTTGCGCCGATACCGGTGACGACCACGGTGCGATTGGTCGGGCTCACGGGAATTCTTTCTCCAACGGATCGGGATTCAGCGGCGCCACCGCCGGGTGGCGGGGCCATGCAGCCGGGCCTAAGCGGTGGTTCAGGCCTGGTGCTTGAGGATGTAGTCGGTCGCGTCGCCGACGGTCTTGAGGTTCTTCACGTCCTCGTCCGGGATCTTGACGTCGAAGCGCTCTTCGGCGGCGACGACGACCTCGACCATGGACAGCGAGTCGACGTCCAGGTCGTCGGTGAAGGACTTGTCCAGCTGGACGTCCTCAACCGGGATGCCGGCGATCTCGTTCACGATGTCGGCGAGACCGGCGACGATCTCTTCCTGAGTGGCGGCCATGTCAGGCGCTCCTTCTTTGTGATCCAGAGGGTTTGGCAGTGCTCTCCGTCCCCGGACCGTTCGTGATCCGGCACGGAGTGCCTAGGGGAGGGTAACGACAGTCGCGGCGTAGACGAGACCCGCCCCGAAGCCGATGACGAGCGCGGTGTCGCCGCTCTTCGCCTCACCGGTCGCCAGAAGCCGCTCCATCGCGAGCGGAATCGAGGCGGCCGAGGTGTTGCCGGTGGTGCGTACGTCCCGCGCGACCGTGACGTGCTCCGGCAGTTTCAGCGTCTTCACCATCGAGTCGATGATCCGCTCGTTGGCCTGGTGGGGGATGAAGACGTCCAGGTCGTTCGCGGTGATCCCGGCCGCGTCCAGCGCCTGCTGGGCGACCTTCGCCATCTCGAACACGGCCCAGCGGAACACCGCCTGGCCCTCCTGCGTGATGGCAGGGAACTTGCCCGTGGTGCTGTCGTACTCGGTCCACGGCACGGTCTGCTTGATGGTCTCCGACTTGTCGCCCTCGGAGCCCCAGACGGTCGGGCCGATCCCCGGCTCGGTGGCCGGGCCCACCACGACCGCGCCCGCGCCGTCCCCGAACAGGAAGGCCGTGGCCCGGTCCTCCAGGTCGGTCAGGTCGGACAGCCGCTCGACGCCGATGACGAGGACGTACTCCGCGCTGCCCTCGACGATCATGCCCTTGGCGAGGGTCAGGCCGTAACCGAAGCCCGCGCAGCCCGCCGAGATGTCGAAGGCGGCGGCCTTGTCCGTGCCGAGCTTGTCGGCGATCTCCGTCGCCACGGCCGGGGTCTGCTTGAAGTGCGAGACGGTCGAGACGATCACGCCGCCGATCTGCTCGGCGGAGATGCCCGCGTCCGCGATGGCCTTCCCCGACGCCTCGATCGACATGGCGGCGACGGTCTCCTCGTCGTTCGCCCAGTGCCGGGTCTGGATGCCGGAGCGCGAACGGATCCACTCGTCGGAGGAGTCGATCGTCTCGAGGATCACCTCGTTCGGCACGACCCGGGTGGGACGGTAGCCGCCGACCCCGAGGATGCGCGCGTACGGGGCGCCCTTGCTGGGCTTGATCTTCGACATGTTCGTACGGCTCCTTAGGGCGTCAGGCTTGGGCGTGCTCAGCGAGGAGCTCGCGGGCCGCGTCGAGGTCGTCGGGGGTCTTCAGCGCGAGCGTCTTCACGCCCGGCAGCGCGCGCTTGGCGAGGCCGACGAGGGTGCCGCCGGGGGAGACCTCGATGATCGCGGTCGCGCCGAGCTCCTTGAAGGTCTCCATGCACAGGTCCCAGCGGACCGGGTTGGCGACCTGCCCGACCAGCCGCTGCAGCACCTCGGCGCCGGTGGCGACGGCCTGCCCGTCCTTGTTGGAGACGTAGGTGACCTTGGGGTCGGCCGGGGTGAGGTCGGCGGCGGCCTGCGCCAGCGCGTCGACCGCGGGGGCCATGTGGTGCGTGTGGAAGGCGCCCGCGACCTTCAGCGGGACGACCTTGCGGACGCCCTCGGGCTTGTCCTCGTTGAGCACGGCGAGCTGCTCCAGCGTGCCCGCCGCGACGATCTGGCCCGCGCCGTTCACGTTCGCCGGGGTCAGGCCGAGCTTCTCCAGGTGCGCGACCGACACCTCGGGGTCGCCGCCGAGCAGCGCCGACATGCCGGTCTCGGTGATCGCGGCGGCCTCCGCCATGGCCAGCCCGCGCTTGCGGACCAGGGTCAGCGCGGCGGCGTCGTCCAGGACGCCCGCGAAGGAGGCGGCGGTGATCTCACCGACGGAGTGGCCCGCGACGGCGCCGGGGACGACGTCACCGAGTGCCGCGGCGGACAGGATGCCGGCCGCGACCAGTAGCGGCTGGGCCACGGCGGTGTCGCGGATCTCCTCCGCGTCGGCCTTCGTGCCGTAGTGGGCGAGGTCCAGTCCGATGGCGTCCGACCAGCCGGCGACGCGGTCTGCGGCACCGGGCAGTTCGAGCCAGGGAGTCAGGAAGCCGGGCGTCTGGGCGCCCTGGCCGGGAGCGACGAGTACGAGCACTCTCACACTCTCTCTTGAGGGCGGCCCGGGCCGCCCGTGGGGACAAGGACGAAGAACACGGAGGGGTTTTGTGGAGCTCCGACAAAAGACTAGGCCGCTGGATCTCCATCGGCCAGACGCCCCAGGATCAGCGCGATGCGCAGCGTGAACGCGGAGCGTACATCAGAGGGTGACCAGCCGGTGACGTCAGTCACACGTCGGAGCCGGTAGCGCACGGTGTTCGGGTGAACGAAGAGCATCCGGGCCGCGCCTTCGAGGCTGCTCGCCTGTTCGAGATAGACGGAGAGCGTCTCCAGCAGAGCCGAGCCGGCCTCCTCCAGCGGTCTGTAGATCTCCTCCACCAACTGCTCACGAGCACCGGGATCACCGGCTATGGCGCGTTCCGGAAGCAGATCGTCCGACAGGACCGGCCGCGGGGCGTCCTGCCAGGCGGAACATGCCTTGAGCCCGGCGGCGGCGGCCTGCGCGGACCGGGTGGCGGCCAGCAGATCGGGCACGACGGGCCCCGCGACCACGGGTCCGGCCGCATAAGGGCCGATCAGCGACTTGGCGACGCCGAGCGGGTTGTCGCTGCCGCCGGCGATCACGACGAGCCGGTCGCCCAGCACGCCCGTCAGCACCTGGAGCTTGGCGTGCCGGGCGGCCCGGCGGATCGCCTCCACGGTCAGCTCGGAGTCCCCGTCCGGGGCGGTGCCGAGCACGACACACACATGCTCCGGCGAGTTCCACCCGAGGGCGGCGGCCCTGCTGACGGCCCCCTCGTCGGCCTCCCCGCTGAGCACGGCGTTGACCACCAGCGACTCCAGGCGGGCGTCCCAGGCACCGCGTGCCTCGGCGGCCTGGGCGTAGACCTGGGCGGTGGCGAAGGCGATCTCCCGGGCGTACACGAGCAGCGCCTCGCGCAGCACGCTCTCGTCACCGGGCGCCGCCACCTCGTCGATCGCGGACTCCATGACCTCGATGGTCGTCCGCACCATCTCCACGGTCTGCCGCAGCGTGATCGCCCGGGTCAGCTCGCGCGGCGCGGTCCCGAACACGTCCGTCGAGATGGCCTGCGGGGCGTCCGGATGCCGGAACCACTCAGTGAACGCGGCGATACCGGCCTGCGCGACCAGCCCGATCCAGGAACGGTTCTCCGGGGGCATCGCCCGGTACCACGGCAGCGACTCGTCCATCCGCGCGATGGCCTGCGCGGCGAGACTCCCGGAGGACTGCTCCAGCCGCTTCAGGGTCGCCGCGTGCGGATGGACGTCGGACCGGACGGCATCGGGCTTGCTGGTTTCGGGTTCGGGCACGGGGACAAGACTGCCTTATCGGGACGGGCCCGTGCGCCGCCGGGGTTGCGCTTGACGGGTCGGTCGCCTCCAGAGGCACGTCGGCACCGGGTGCGTCGGCGTGCCCTTGCCGTCGGCCCGGCAGGGCTACCGTGGGGTCCGTGATGGACGTACGGCGCGCTGCGGAGCGCTATCCCGGGGGCGATGCGGCGGCCGGCATCGAGTCGTGGCACGCCTTCTCCTTCGGGCCGCACTACGAGCCCGACAACCTGCGGTTCGGCGCGGTCATCGCCTGCAACGAGGAGCGCCTGGCGCCCGGCGCCGGCTTCGACGAACACCCGCACAGCCACACGGAGATCGTGACCTGGGTGGTCGAGGGCGAGCTCACCCACCGCGACTCCCGCGGCCACGAGACGACGGTCCGCCCCGGGGACGTCCAGCGGCTGAGCGCGGCGGCGGGCGTGCGGCACGTGGAGCGCAACGACGGCACGGCGCCGCTGACCTTCGTGCAGATGTGGCTGGCCCCGCTGGAGCCGGGCGGCGAGCCCGCCTACGAGATCGTCCACGGCATCGCCGACTCCACGCCCTACGCCGTCCCGGAGGCGGCCGCGATGCTGCACGTACGGCGGCTGGGGGCGGGGGAGCGGACGGCGGTGCCGGACGCGCCGTTCGTCTACGTCCACGTGGTGCGCGGCGAGGTGCTGCTCGGCGACGAGACGCTGGACGCGGGCGACGCGGCCCGCGTCACGGACGCCAAGGACCTGGAGGCGGTCGGGGTGACGCGGGCCGAGCTGCTGATGTGGGAGATGGCGGCGGGTTAACGAATCTCCGCCAGCAGGGCGTCCGTGAACGGCGGCCACGCCTCCACCGCCCAGGGTCCGAAGGCCCGGTCGGTCAGCGCGACGCAGGCCAGCCCCGCGTCCGGGTCGATCCACAGGAACGTACCCGACTGGCCGAAGTGTCCGAAGGTGCGGGGTGAGGACGAACCGCCGGTCCAGTGCGGGGACTTGGAGTCGCGGATCTCGAAGCCGAGGCCCCAGTCGTTGGGGTTCTGGTGGCCGTAGCCGGGCAGCACGCCCTTGGTGCCCGGGTACTGGACCGTCATCGCCTCGGCGACCGTACGGGGGTCGAGGAGGCGCGGCGCCTGGATCTCGGCGGCGAAGCGCAGCAGGTCCGCCACCGTGGAGACGCCGTCCTTCGCGGGGGAGCCCTCCAGCGACGTGGACGTCATGCCCAGCGGCTCCAGCACCGCCTGCCGCAGGTACTCCGCGAAAGGGATGTCCGTCGCCTTCGCGACGTGGTCGCCGAGCTGCTCGAAGCCGGCGTTGGAGTACAGGCGGCGCTCGCCGGGCGGGGCCGTCACCCGGTGCTCGTCGAAGGCCAGCCCCGAGGTGTGGGCGAGCAGGTGACGGACGGTCGAACCGGGCGGCCCGGCCGGCTCGTCGAACTCGATCGCCCCCTCCTCGTACGCGACGAGGGCCGCGTAGGCCGCGAGCGGCTTGGTCACCGAGGCCAGGGGGAAACGCCGGTCGACCGGGCCGTGGGTGCCGAGCAGCGTCCCGTCGGCCCGTACCGCACCCGCGGCGGCGGTGGGAACCGGCCAGTTCTCGATCAGCGCGAGGCTCTGCAAGGACATGCGAGGAGCCTAAGGGATCGTTGCACTATGCCCGCCCGGGTCGCGCGGCCTGATCGGGCGCTCATAGTGCAACGACCCCTAAGCCGACGGCGCGTGCATACTTCCAGCAGGGTCGGGCCGCGGGGCTGTTTCTTGCCGGTTCCGCTTGCTTGGAGTGCACTCCAAGGTCATAGCGTTGAGGCCATGACGGTGATGGAGACCACCCCTACCAGGACCGACGTCTGCGGCGCCCCGCCCCACCCCCATCGGCGGCCGGAAGGCCAGGACAGCTACACCATCAGCGAGGTCGTCGCCTTCACCGGGCTGACCGCGCACACCCTGCGCTGGTACGAGCGCATCGGCCTGATGCCGCACGTCGACCGTTCCCACACCGGGCAGCGTCGCTACAGCAACCGTGACCTGGACTGGCTGGACCTCGTCGGCAAGCTCCGGCTCACCGGCATGCCGGTCGCCGACATGGTGCGGTACGCCGAGCTGGTGCGCGAGGGCGACCACACCTTCGGCGCGCGGTTCGAGCTGCTGGAGGCGACCCGGCGGGACGTGCTCGCCCGGATCGCCGAACTCCAGGACACCCTCGCGGTGCTTGACCGGAAGATCAGTTTCTACGCGGACGCGGACCGCGCCCGCGCCCACGAATCCGAGAAGGTGTGATGACCGACAGCAGGATCCCGACCGCGCGCCTCGGCGACACCGGCCCCGAGGTCGGCGTCCAGGGCCTCGGCTGCATGGGCATGAGCTTCGCCTACGGCCCCTCCGACGCGAAGGAGTCCAGGGCCACCCTGGAACGGTCCCTGGAGCTGGGCGTCACCCTGTACGACACCGCCGACGCGTACGGCATGGGCGAGAACGAGAAGTTCCTCGCGCCCTTCTTCAAGGCCAACCGCGACCAGGTCGTCGTCGCGACCAAGTTCGCCCTGTCCATCCCGCCGGAGGACCCCACCCGCCGGATCATCCGCAACGACCCGCCCTACATCCGCCAGGCCGTCGAGGCGAGCCTGAGGCGTCTCGACGTCGACGTCATCGACCTCTACTACATGCACCGGCGCGACGTGGCCGTGCCGATCGAGGAGAGCGTCGGCACCATGGCGGAGCTGGTGCGCGAGGGCAAGGTGAAGCACCTCGGGCTCAGCGAGGTCACCGCGGACGAGCTGCGCGCCGCGCACGCCGTGCACCCGATCGCCGCCGTGCAGTCGGAGTGGTCGCTGTTCAGCCGGGACATCGAATCCCACGTGGTGCCGGCCGCCCGGGAACTGGGAGTCGCCCTCGTCCCTTACTCGCCGCTCGGCCGCGGCTTCCTCACCGGGTCCTTCACCGACCCCGACAAGGAGCTGACCGCCGACGACTTCCGCCGTCAGCAGCCCCGCTTCACCGGCGAGAACGCGGCCGCCAACGCCGCTCTCCTGGAGCCGGTCCGCGCGGTCGCCCAGGCCCATGGCGCGTCCCCGGCGCAGGTGGCGCTCGCCTGGGTCCAGCAGCAGGCGGCGGTGCACGGCCTCCCGGTGGTCCCCATCCCCGGCACCCGCAAGCCGGGCCGGGTGGAGGAGAACGCGCGGGCGGCGACCATCGAACTAACCGAGGACGAGCTGTCCCTGCTGGAGCCGATCGCGGCGAAGGTGGCGGGCGACCGGTACGCGGACATGACGTTCACGTCCGCCGGCCGGGAGTAGCCGGCCCGGGGCTGCTCACAGCTCCGCCAGCAGTTCCGCCTTCTTCGTGGAGAACTCCGCGTCCGTCACCAGCCCCGCCTGGTGCAGTTCCCCCAGGTGACGGATGCGCTCCGCGATGTCGGCGGGATCGCGCCGGGCCGGTACCGACGGCACCGGCCCGCAGGTGCGTATCGCCGCAAGGACGGCCGCCGCGAACGGCAGCGACTCGTGCACGGGCCCGTAGCCCAGCCCGAACACCACGGCGGCCGGATCCTGGTCCGGCTGCGCGGGCGCCGTCCCCTCGCGCCGCAGCAGCCGCAGATGGCCCTCGAAGGCCTCGGGCGAGCGCCACTCGACCCCGTTCAGCTCGGCGACCGGAAAGCGTTGGTCGCCCGCCTTCCACTTGGCCGAGGACGCGCCCGTCCAGAACCAGCGGAAGTTCACCGTCCGGCCGTCGAAGGACGCCTTCGCGTCGTACGCCTTGAACTGCCGGGGCGCTTCGGGAGCGGCCACCAGGTAACGGTCGGCCGGGCCGTCCTCGCCGCTCAGCGCGGACTTCAGTTCGTCGGCGTAGTACTCGGCGAGGGTCTCGCGCTCGCTGGGCAGCACCAAGCGGTACGGGTCGCACGCCTCGGGCAGCTGTCCCGCGGCCGCCTCGAGGAGCGGGTCGGCCCCGGGCCGCAGCTCGGCGCGCAGCACGACCGCGCCCCGTCTGCCCGGGCTCAGCGTGACACCCGACAGCGCCTCCAGCGGAACCCGCCGTTCCCCCAGTGCCTGGAAGAGCCTGGGTGTTCGCAGCCCCCGCTCGTAACGGATGAGCACGGAGTCGGACTCGAACTCCCAGGCGGCATGAAATCCGGCCAGTACGTCACCCATGCGGCTCATCGTATGCGCGACCCGCTCCCTCGTCGCCACCCCGCGCGGACCGCAGTTCCTGCGGTGCTACGCGCGTCCGGCCGTCGCCGTACCGGACAAACCCATGCGGCACGCGTCATCGTCGCGGGCGCAGTGCACCGACCGGTACGCGCCGACCCCGATCTCCGCGAAGTTCAGCAGGCTCTCCGTGCCCGGTTCGAAGTAGCCGCCGTGCCCCTTGGCGCCCCGCGCCGACAGCACCCGCGACCCGAACGCGGCGGACACCGGGTCCGCCCCGTGGCCCAGCCCGCCGAGCTCGAGGTAGGGCACGTCCTGGATCCAGTCCGTGGCGTCCCGCATCGCCCACACCCGGGCCCAGGTGTGCAGGTGGGCGGCCTTCTCGACCCGCATCCCCGGGCTCCCGGCCACCGCTATGTCGGCCACCCGGCGCGGCAGCAGGTGCGCGGCGACCCCGCACACCACCGAGCCGTAGCTGTGGCAGAACAGCGACACCGGGGCGCGGCCGGGCAGGGCGCGCAGCAGGGCGTTCAGCCGGAGCGCGCCCTCCGCGGCGCGCACGCCCGTCGCCGACTCGATGCCGAGTCCGGCCGGTGCCGTGTAGTCGGCCCAGGCGATCACCGCCGTCCGCGTGGCGGGGCTCGCCGACCGCTCGGCCGCGTACAGCGACTGGGCCATGCCGACCGGCGCGGAGTACTCGCGGTTGGTCCTCTGGAAGGTGAGCAGGTCGGTGTCGACACCGGGGACGACGACCGACACCCGCTGGGCGCTCTGCAGGTCGCCGATGACCTCGGCGACCCGCCCGGAGGCTGCGGGGTCGAAGGCGAGGATCTGCCGGCCCGAGCTCATCAGCTGCTCGTAGCGGTGCATACGGCGGCCCGCGTCCTGCTGCCCGACGGGCGTCAGGCGCGGGTCGTGCATGCGTTTCAGCTCGACCGCGCGCTGCCGCCCGAGCGCGAGCCGGTTGGCCCGGTAGCGCAGGGCGACGGGGGCGCCGTTCATGTTGCCGACCGCGAGCGGGTAGCGGTGGGCGAGCGCGGCGCGCTCCGCCGCGGTGAGCGTGGCGAAGAAGCGGGACAGCCGCGCGGGGGCCGCGTCGGGGTCCGGCAGAGGGTGTCCGCGCAGCCTGCCGTGCTCCCAGGAGGAGAGCGAGGCCTGCAGCGGAGTCTGTACGCCGTGGCTGCGCAGAGCCGTCCAGCCGGTGGTCGCGAGCATCACGAACACGACCGACAGGGCGAGCAGGGCGCGCCAGACGTTCAGTTGCGGGGAGGTGTCGAAGGAAGTCACTGGGAGGACACACTAGGAGAACGAGAGGGTCTCGCGTGAGCTGAGTGACGGGTATCACGTTTCGATAAACGCCACGTTGACCTCAGCGTGTCTCAGCGTGCACGCCAGTTCTCGGTGAGTGCCGGACCCACCTGTTCGAGGTACGCGTTCGTCAACGCGCGCATCGACTCCACACTCATGTCCTCGCCCGCGCTCCACTGCCGCTCGGTGACCCTCATCACCCCGCCGAACACGGCGACCGCGAGCCGCGGCCGGGGATCGGCGTCCATGTCCACGCCCTCCCGCTCGGCGAGCACGCGCGCGAGGGTGTCCTCGATCTCCAGGCTGCGCCGCAGATGCGCGGCCAGCAGCACCGGCGTCGACTCGACCACCCGGCACAGCCGCAGATACAGCTCGACCGGTACGACCTCCTCGATGACCTCGTGGAGGGTGTCCCAGCCCTCCAGCACCGCCTGCCGCAGCGCCTCCAGCGGCGCCTCCGCGGCCGGCCGCTCGCGCACCGCCGCCACGAACCGCTCCACCACCAGCGCCTCCAGGGCGAGCGCGGCCTCCTCCTTGCCGGCGAAGTAGCGGAAGAAGGTGCGCTGGGAGACGTCGACGGCCTCGGCGATGTCGTCGACGGTCGTGCCCTCGTAGCCGCGGGTGGTGAACAGCTCGACGGCGGCCCTCAGCAGGGCGTCCCGGGTGCGCTGCTTCTTGCGTTCGCGCAGTGTTTCCATGAGGTGTCAGTTACCGACTTCTGAATTGGTTCGTCAACTGTCAGTGGCTGCCATTAGCCTCGAACACATGACTAGTCAGACCATCGACACGACGGGGTCGGGGGGCAAGGCGCCAGAGACCCCGTCTGCCGGGTCGCCGTCCTCCTCCGGACTGCGCGGCCATCCCTGGTTCACTCTCATCACGGTCGCGGTCGGGGTGATGATGGTGGCCCTCGACGGCACCATCGTGGCCATCGCCAACCCGGCCATCCAGAAGGACCTGGGCGCCAGCTTCGCGGACGTCCAGTGGATCACCAACGGGTACTTCCTCGCCCTCGCGGTCTCCCTGATCACCGCGGGCAAGCTCGGTGACCGCTTCGGCCACCGCCAGACCTTCCTCATCGGCGTGACCGGCTTCGCCGCCGCCTCCGGTGCCATCGGCCTGTCGAACAGCATCGCCGCGGTGGTCACCTTCCGCGTGCTGCAGGGCCTGTTCGGCGCCCTGCTGATGCCGGCCGCGCTCGGCCTGCTGCGGGCCACCTTCCCGGCCGAGAAGCTCAACATGGCCATCGGCATCTGGGGCATGGTCATCGGCGCCTCCACCGCCGGCGGCCCGATCCTCGGCGGGGTGCTCGTCGAGCACGTCAACTGGCAGTCGGTGTTCTTCATCAACGTGCCGGTCGGCGCGACCGCGCTGCTCCTCGGCCTGCTGATCCTGCTGGACCACCGCGCGGAGAACGCGCCGCGCTCCTTCGACATCCTCGGCATCGTGCTGCTGTCGGGCGCCATGTTCTGCCTGGTGTGGGCCCTGATCAAAGCGCCGGCCTGGGGCTGGGGCGACACCAAGACCTGGACGTTCATAGCCGCCTCGGTCGTCGGCTTCGCCCTCTTCTCCTTCTGGGAGACGAAGGTCAAGGAACCCCTCATCCCCCTGGGCCTGTTCCGCTCGGTCCCGCTCTCCGCGGGCGTCGTCCTGATGGTCCTGATGGCCATCGCCTTCATGGGCGGCCTGTTCTTCGTGACGTTCTACCTGCAGAACGTGCACGGTATGAAGCCGATCGACGCCGGTCTCCATCTGCTCCCGCTCACCGGGATGATGATCGTCGGCTCGCCGCTCGCGGGCGCGATGATCACCAAGCTGGGCCCGCGCGTCCCGCTGGCCGGCGGCATGGCGGCCACCGCGATCGCCATGTACGGCATGTCGACGCTGAAGGTGGACACCAGCAGCGCGGTGATGTCCCTCTGGTTCGCCCTCCTCGGCCTCGGCCTCGCGCCGGTCATGGTCGGCGCCACGGAGGTCATCGTCGGCAACGCGCCCATGGAGCTGTCCGGTGTGGCCGGTGGTCTCCAGCAGGCGGCGATGCAGATCGGCGGCAGCCTCGGTACGGCGGTGCTGGGCGCCGTCATGGCCTCCAAGGTCGACGGCGACCTCGCGGGCAACTGGAAGGACGCGGGCCTGCCGCCGCTCACCCCGGCCCAACTGCACCAGGCCTCCGAGGCCGTTCAGGTCGGTGTGGCGCCGGTCGCCAAGGGCACGCCGGAGGCGGTCGTCGCGAAGATCACGTCTGTCGCGCACGACACCTTCATCTCCGGCATGAGTCTGGCGTCCCTCGTGGCCTGCGGTGTCGCGGTGGTCGCGGTCTTCGTAGCGCTGTTCACCAAACGCGGCGCGAACGCGGAGGCGGGCGCGGGCGTCGGCCACATCTGACGGAATCTCAACCGACTTCGCCTATCAGGGTGAAGAGGCTGAAGATTCCTCGCACCCGGTGCGCGCCGCAGGTCACACTGGGTCAAGCCCTCCGGAGAGGGTGACCGGTGCTGCGGCGCGCTGCCGGAGGGGGACAGCGCGCCGGCAGCCCGGGAAACCTGGGGGATGATTAGCCCGCGCACGGGGGGTACCCGCTTCATTGAACCCCGAACCGACCCCGGGGTTCAGGGAGTTGATGATGGCGGGCTACGGACACGGAACGCGCAGGTACCCCCGCTCACGTGGCCGGACGTGGTCACGGACCGGGCCGGATCGCGCGACGCTGGGAATCATCGGAGTCATCTGCGCGATCGCTGGGTTCTTCGTGCTGGGGATCATCCTCGGCCCCGTGGCGGTCGTGTGCGGTTGGCTCGCCATGGGCCGCAGTTGGGCGGGCAGCCGCCCGGTCCCGGCCCTGGTCGCCTTCGTCCTGGGCGCCATCGACACGCTCCTGGCCATCGTGTGGCTGGCCGGAGCGGCCACCCCGGGCAACGGTCTGTTCTGACCCGGGGCGAGTGAGGGAAGGACCCCCGGCGGATGGACCGGGGGTCCGCCCTTGCGCGGGTGCGGTGCGGCGATGCCAGGGCGCGGGAGGAAGCCCCTGGTGAAGGGACCGGGAGGCCGCCCCTTGCGCGGGTGCGCGGGGCGGCTCCGCCGACGCAAGCGCACGCGAGGGAAGAGCCCGGTGGATGGACGGGGTGCCGCAATTGTGCGGGGTGCGCGGGGCGGGTTTCGCCGTCAGGGAAGAGCCCCCGGCAGGCGGACCGGGTCCCACCCTGTGCCGGTCTGCCGGGCGGCGGGCCGCTGTGGGGCGGGCAGTCGGTCCGGGAGGTCTCCGGTGCGGTGTGTCGGGCCGTTGGCGTGGTGCCGCGAGGCTGGGTGACAGGGGCGAGCCTCGTGTCACGGTCTGCCGGACGGTTCCCGTAGGGCCGCGATTTCTGCTCTCAGGGCTCGGACCTCCTCGGTGAGGGCCGCGATGGCCTCCGTCTGGCGTTGTTCCTCGGCGTCGTCCTTCTCGACGCGGGCCAGGAACCAGGCGGCGATGTTCGCCGTGACCACACCCAGCAGGGCGATGCCGGAGAGCATCAGTCCGACGGCGATCATTCGGCCCAGGCCGGTGGTGGGCGCGTGGTCGCCGTACCCGACGGTCGTCATCGTGGTGAAGGACCACCACAGGGCGTCACCCAGCGTCCGGATGTTCCCGTTCGGAGCCTCGCGCTCGACCGACAGGACGGCCAGCGAGCCGAACATCAGCAGCCCGACGACCGCCCCGCCGACGTACGTTGTCAGCCTGATCCGGTTGGCCATCCGTGCCCGCCGCTCCACCAGCGCCAGCGTCGCGACCATGCGCAGCAGCCGCAGCAGCCGCAGCGGCTGCAGGATCGGCAGGACGACCGCGCACAGGTCTATCCAGTGCCGGCGCACGAACTCCTTGCGGTGCCGGGCGAGAGCCAGCCGCGTCAGATAGTCCGTGGCGAAGGCCCCCCACACCACCCACTCGACCACGGTGCAGATCTGGGTCAGCAGATGCCCCGCCGAGTGGTCCACGATCGGCACGGCGTACGCGACGGCGAACACCAGGGCGAGGGCCAGCAGCGGCCGCTGGGTGAGGTGCTCCCAGCGCGCCTGCGCCGTTTCTTGATCCATGCCCGCATCGTAAAGAAACCGTCAAGGGCGGCGGGACCACAGCCCCGCCGCCCTTCGTCTCACCGGCCCAGGGCCAGGGCTAGGCGTCCCCGCCCGCCGCCCCGGGATCCGCGGCCGACGCGTCCAGCAACTGGTACCGGTCGATCGCCTGCTTCAGCACCGACCGGTCCACCTTCCCCTCCTTCGCCAGCTCCGTCAGCACCGCCACCACGATCGACTGGGCGTCGATGTGGAAGAAGCGGCGCGCCGCCCCCCGCGTGTCGGCGAAGCCGAACCCGTCGGCGCCCAGCGACTGGTACGTCCCCGGCACCCAGCGCGCGATCTGGTCCGGCACCGACCGCATCCAGTCGGACACCGCCACGAACGGCCCCTGCGCCCCCGACAGCTTCTGCGTCACGTACGGCGTGCGCTGCTCCTCCTCGGGATGCAGCAGGTTGTGCTCCTCCACCGCCACGGCCTCGCGCCGCAGCTCGTTCCAGGAGGTCGCCGACCACACGTCCGCCTTGACGTTCCACTCCTCGGCGAGGATCTTCTGCGCCTCGACGGCCCACGGGACGGCCACACCGGACGCGATGACCTGCGCCGGGATCGACCCCGAGGTGCCCTCGGACAGCCGGTGGATGCCCTTGAGGATGCCCTCGACGTCCACGTCGGCCGGCTCGGCCGGGTGCTGGATGGGCTCGTTGTACACGGTGAGGTAGTAGAAGACGTCCTCGCCGTGCGGATGCTCCTCCGAGCCCCCGTACATCCGCCGCAGCCCGTCCTGCACGATGTACGCGATCTCGTACGAGTACGCCGGGTCGTACGCGACGCACGCCGGGTTCGTCGAGGCGAGCAGCTGAGAGTGGCCGTCCGCGTGCTGCAGGCCCTCACCGGTCAGGGTCGTACGACCGGCGGTCGCGCCCAGCACGAATCCGCGCGCCAGCTGGTCGGCCATCTGCCAGAACTGGTCACCGGTGCGCTGGAAACCGAACATCGAGTAGAAGACGTACACCGGGATCAGCGGTTCGCCGTGCGTGGCGTAGGCCGAGCCCGCCGCGATGAGGGAGGCGGTGCAGCCGGCCTCGGAGATGCCGTCGTGCAGCATCTGGCCGGTCGGCGACTCCTTGTACGCGAGGAGCAGGTCGCGGTCCACCGCCTCGTACTGCTGGCCGAGCGGGTTGTAGATCTTCGCGCTCGGGAAGAAGGAGTCCATGCCGAACGTGCGGTACTCGTCCGGCGCGATCAGCACGAAGCGGCGCCCGAGCTCCTTGTCCCGCATGAGGTCCTTGAGGAGACGGACGAAGGCCATGGTCGTCGCGATCGACTGCTGGCCCGAGCCCTTCTTCACACTCGCGTACACCTTGTCGTCCGGCAGCGCGAGCGGCTTGGAGCGCACGACGCGCGTCGGGACGTACCCGCCGCACTGCTTGCGCTGGTCGTGCATGTACTGGATCTCTTCCGAGTTCCGGCCCGGGTGGTAGTACGGCGGCGCGCCGGACTCCAGCTCCTTGTCGGAGATCGGCAGGTGCAGCCGGTCCCGGAAGCGCTTGAGGTCGTCGACCGTCAGCTTCTTCATCTGGTGCGTGGCGTTGCGGCCCTCGAAGTTGGGGCCGAGCGTCCAGCCCTTGATGGTCTTCGCGAGGATCACCGTGGGCTGGCCCTTGTGCTCGGTGGCCGCCTTGAACGCCGCGTAGATCTTGCGGTGGTCGTGGCCGCCGCGACCCAGGTGCAGGATCTGGTCGTCGGTCATGTTCTCGACCATCGCGCGCAGCCGCTGGTCGTCGCCGAAGAAGTGCTCGCGGATGTACCCGCCGGACTCGGTGGCGTACGTCTGGAACTGGCCGTCCGGCGTGGTGTTCATCTTGTTGACGAGGATGCCGTCGCGGTCCTGGGCGAGCAGCGGGTCCCAGGTGCGGTCCCAGATCAGCTTGATGACGTTCCAGCCGGCGCCCCGGAAGACCGACTCCAGCTCCTGGATGATCTTGCCGTTGCCGCGCACCGGGCCGTCCAGGCGCTGCAGGTTGCAGTTGACGACGAAGGTCAGGTTGTCCAGGCCCTCGCGGGCGGCGATGGACAGCTGGCCCAGCGACTCCGGCTCGTCCATCTCGCCGTCGCCGAGGAACGCCCACACCTGCGACTTCGAGGTGTCGGCGATCCCGCGCGCGTGCATGTAGCGGTTCATCCGCGCCTGGAAGATCGCGCCGATCGGGCCGAGGCCCATCGACACCGTCGGGAACTCCCAGAAGTCCGGCATCGAGCGCGGGTGCGGGTAGGAGGACAGGCCGTTGGGGGCCTTCGACTTCTCCTGGCGGAACCCGTCCAGCTGCGCCTCGCTGAGCCGGTCGAGCAGGTACGCGCGCGCGTAGATGCCGGGGGAGGCGTGGCCCTGGAAGAAGACCTGGTCGCCGCCGAGCCCGTCGTCCTTGCCCCGGAAGAAGTGGTTGAAGCCGACGTCGTAGAGGGACGCGGAGGAGGCGAAGGTGGCGATGTGGCCGCCGACGCCGATGCCGGGGCGCTGGGCGCGGGAGACCATCACTGCGGCGTTCCAGCGGGTGGCGTTGAGGATCTTGCGCTCGATCTCCTCGTTGCCGGGGAAGAACGGCTCGGCCCTGGTGGGGATGGTGTTCACGTAGTCCGTGCTGCGCATCTCGGGCACGGCCACGCGCTTCTCGCGGGCCCGCTCGATCAGCCGCAGCATCAGGTAGCGGGCCCGCTCCCGGCCGCGCTCGTCCACGGCGGCGTCGAGGGAGTCGAGCCACTCCTGGGTTTCCTCGGGATCGAAGTCAGGAACCTGACTCGGAAGGCCGCCAATGATGATCGGGTTGCGATCGGATCCGGAAGCCACGCTGTTCCTTACCTGTCAGAGGGCTGCTGAGGTCTGCTTTTCAGCTGCATTTCGGTATGCCTGCACCGTTCCCCATCGTGTACCTCGGAAAAGCAAACGTCATCTCTACTGAGGGGTAACCGGCATCCGCATCACCTGTCCCGGGTTCCCAATGCCGCAAAGCGGGCACAACGGTGTGGTGTGGGTCACGGCCGTCGTCGGCGACGTGCCTGGAGTTGCGGCGACACGGCCGGGAACGTCACCGTTTCGGCGGTCTGAACGGCCGGGTACTTGCGCGATCCGTCCCGCCCGTGTGGACTACGGCCAACGCCTCGCGCACGCGCGTGGCTGAGAGATACCCAAAGACAAGATCAGGAGGCAACCCGTGAGCGCGACCGCGGACCACGCGGAGACGAGCCCTGCCGTGAGGCTGGGGTTCCAGCCCGAGCAGGTGGTCCAGGAGATCGGCTACGACGACGACGTAGACCAGGAACTCCGCGAGGCCATTGAGGAAGTCATCGGCAGCGACCTGGTGGACGAGGACTACGACGACGTCGCCGATGCCGTGGTGCTCTGGTTCCGCGACGACGACGGCGACCTGACGGATGCGCTGGTGGACGCCACCACGTACATCGAGGAAGGCGGGTCGATCCTGCTCCTCACGCCGAAGACCGGACGGGACGGCTACGTCGAACCGAGCGACATCTCCGAAGCCGCGACGACGGCGGGGCTGTCGGCCTCCAAGAGCGTCAGCGTGGGCAAGGACTGGAGCGGCAGCCGGCTGGTGACGCCCAAGGCGGCCAAGTCCAAGAAGTAGCCCCGAGACGGACGGGCCGGGACTCCCCGGCCCGTCCGTCCGCCCTCCGGGGGCGCTGCGTAGGGTGGGTGCCACCCGAACAGCCCCACCGAGAAGGACGTACTTCGATGGCGATCCAGGTCGGCGAAAAGGCCCCCGACTTCGAGCTCAAGGACAACCACGGCGCCACCGTGCGGCTCTCCGACTTCCGTGGCGAGAAGAACGTGGTCCTGCTCTTCTACCCCTTCGCATTCACCGGCGTGTGCACCGGCGAACTGTGCGAGGTGCGCGACAACCTGCCGAAGTTCGCCGACCGCGACACCCAGGTGCTCGCCGTCTCCAACGACTCCATCCACACCCTGCGCGTCTTCGCCGAGCAGGAGGGCCTGGAGTACCCGCTGCTGAGCGACTTCTGGCCGCACGGCGAGGTCTCCCGCGCCTTCGGCGTCTTCGCCGAGGACAAGGGCTGTGCGGTGCGCGGCACCTTCGTCATCGACAAGGAGGGCGTGGTCCGCTGGACCGTCGTGAACGCGCTGCCCGACGCCCGTGACCTGAACGCGTACGTGAAGGCGCTCGACACCCTGTGATTCTTCGTCTCCATGCCATGCGTGGGGCGGGAACCCGTCACTAGGATCGACTCGTTGATCCGGTATCAAACGCATGGCGGGGCGCCCCGCCCCTGGAACCCAATGGAGGACTCGTGGGAGTCAGCCTCAGCAAGGGCGGCAACGTATCGCTGACGAAGGAGGCCCCGGGCCTGACCGCGGTGCTCGTCGGTCTGGGCTGGGACGTCCGTACGACGACCGGCACCGACTTCGACCTCGACGCCAGCGCGCTGCTGCTGAACAACTCCGGCAAGGTCGCCAGCGACCAGCACTTCGTCTTCTTCAACAACCTCAAGAGCCCCGACGGCTCGGTCGAGCACACCGGTGACAACCTCACCGGCGAGGGCGAGGGTGACGACGAGGTCATCAAGGTCAACCTCGCGGGCGTCCCGGCCGACATCGAGAAGATCGTCTTCCCGGTCTCGATCTACGACGCCGAGAACCGCCAGCAGTCCTTCGGCCAGGTCCGCAACGCGTTCATCCGCGTCGTCAACCAGGCCGGCGGGGCGGAGATCGCCCGCTACGACCTCAGCGAGGACGCGTCCACGGAGACCGCCATGGTCTTCGGTGAGCTGTACCGCAACGGCACGGAGTGGAAGTTCCGCGCCATCGGCCAGGGCTACGCCTCCGGCCTGCGCGGCATCGCCCAGGACTTCGGCGTCAACGTCTGAGAGTTGCCTCGAGCTCCCGGCGCCGCGCGGTTTGTGCGCGGCGCCGGGAGCGCAGGACAAGCAGTGAAGCACCGTCTCGGGGAGGGACCAGCATCATGGGCGTCACACTCGCCAAGGGGGGCAATGTCTCCCTGTCCAAGGCCGCGCCGAACCTCACGCAGGTGATGATCGGCCTCGGCTGGGACGCGCGCTCCACCACCGGAGCCCCCTTCGACCTCGACGCCAGCGCGCTGCTGTGCGCCGGCGGGCGGGTGCTGGGCGACGAGTGGTTCGTCTTCTACAACCAGCTCAAGAGCCCGGACGGCTCGGTCGAGCACACCGGTGACAACCTCACCGGTGAGGGCGAGGGCGACGACGAGTCGATCCTGGTCGACCTGGCCAGGGTGCCCGAGCGCTGCGACAAGATCGTCTTCCCGGTCTCGATCCATCTCGCCGACGAGCGCGGCCAGACCTTCGGCCAGGTCTCCAACGCCTTCATCCGCGTGGTGAACCAGGCCGACGGCCAGGAACTCGCCCGGTACGACCTCAGCGAGGACGCCAGCACGGAGACGGCCATGATCTTCGGCGAGGTCTACCGCTACCAGGGCGAGTGGAAGTTCCGGGCCGTCGGCCAGGGGTACGCGTCCGGCCTGCGCGGGATCGCCCTCGACTTCGGGGTCAACGTCTCGTAAAGGGAACCGGCCCCCACCCGTGCGGGGCCCGGGGTTCTCCCTCTACACTCCGTGGTCAACAGTGGGTAAAGCCGGGTACGGCAGCGGGGGAAACCCGTACAAGACACGGATTGGGTAGCCAGTGCTTCTGAAAACCTTCGGCTGGTCGTTCGCGATTACCGCGGTCGGCCTGGTCGCGGCGGTCTTCTACGGGGGGTGGGAGGCCTTCGGCATCGTGGCGATCCTCGCCGTCCTCGAGATCTCCCTGTCGTTCGACAACGCGGTGGTCAACGCCGGAATCCTGAAGAAGATGAACGCCTTCTGGCAGAAGATCTTCCTCACGGTCGGCGTCCTCATCGCCGTCTTCGGCATGCGGCTGGTCTTCCCGGTCGTCATCGTCGCCGTCACCGCCAAGATGGGGCCCGTCGAGGCCGTCGACCTCGCCCTCAACAACAAGGACCGCTACCAGCAACTGGTGACCGACGCCCACCCGGCGATCGCCGCCTTCGGTGGCATGTTCCTGCTGATGATCTTCCTCGACTTCATCTTCGAGGACCGGGACATCCAGTGGCTGCGCTGGATCGAGCGTCCCCTGGCCAAGCTCGGCAAGGTCGACATGCTGTCGGTCTGCATCTCCCTGGTCGTCCTGCTCATCACCTCCTTCACCTTCGCCGCCCACGCCCACCAGCACGGCGGCGCGCACGCCGACAAGGCGCAGACCGTGCTGATCGCCGGCATCGCCGGCCTGATCACGTACATGGTCGTCGGCGGCCTGTCCGGCTTCTTCGAGGACCGGTTGGAGGCCGAGGAGGAACGCGAGCACGAGGAGGAGGAAGAGGCCGAGCGCACCGGCAGGAAGAAGCCGGCGGTCGTCCTCGCCGGCCAGGCCGCGTTCTTCATGTTCCTCTACCTCGAGGTCCTGGACGCGTCCTTCTCCTTCGACGGCGTGATCGGCGCTTTCGCCATCACCAACGACATCGTGCTGATGGCGCTCGGTCTCGGCATCGGCGCCATGTACGTCCGCTCGCTCACCGTGTACCTGGTCCGCCAGGGCACCCTCGACGACTACGTCTACCTGGAGCACGGCGCGCACTACGCGATCGGGGCGCTGGCCGTGCTCCTCATGGTCACCATCCAGTACCAGATCAACGAGGTCATCACCGGCCTCGTCGGCGTGGTCCTGATCGGCTGGTCCTTCTGGTCCTCGGTGCGCCGCAACGAGAAGCTCGCCGCGGCCGAGGGAAAAGCGGCGGGCTCGGACGAGAAGTCTGAGGTCTCGTCCGGGGTGTGACGCACCCGGGGATATGACACAGGCTCTGGGGGAACGCTCTGTGCGGGGCGGCCGGGCGCCGGCCGCCCCGTCGGGCATGTCAGGTGCAACTGGGGGCGGGAATGGGTTTCTTCGACGGTCTGCTGGGCTCGCGCGCCGCCGAGTTCGACTCCGGCAGTGCGGCCACCAACTCCATCGAGCTGACCAAACGGCACAGCCAGGTCTCCCTCACCAAGCAGCAGGCGGCGACCGGCCACCTGCGGGTCAACCTGAACTGGCGGATGCGGACCTCCGACATAGGCGGCCCCCAGCGGGAGTCCCTGCTGCGGCACCCCTTCAAGGCGCTGAAGCCGCCGGAGGTCATGGGGCACAGCCAGAGCATGGTCAACGTGGACCTCGACCTGGGCTGCCTGTACGAGCTGATGGACGGCACCAAGGGCGTCGTACAGCCCCTCGGCAACTACCTCGGGGACGTCAACGCGCCGCCGTACATCAAGCTCAGCGGTGACGACCGGTTCGGGTCCGCGTCCGGCGAGGACATCTACGTCAACCTCGACCACCGGGACCAGATCAAGCGGCTGCTGGTGTTCGTGTACATCTACGACCAGACGCCGGCCTTCGACCGCACGCACGCGATCGTGACGCTCTACCCGAGCAACGGACCGCGCATCGAGATCCACCTCGACGAACGCCATCCGCAGGCCCGGTCCTGCGCGGTCGTGATGATCGAGAACGTGAAGGGCGAGCTGGTCGTCCGCCGGGAGGTCAAGTTCGTCTACGGCTTCCAGGCGGAACTGGACCGGCTCTACGGCTGGGGCCTGCAGTGGGGCCGCGGCTACAAGTCGAAGGTCTGACGCCGCTGCACGAGGGCACTAGGGGGTGTTTTGAAAGTGGCGCCTGCCGCGCGATGCCCGGCCCGCTCCCCCACGCTCGAACCACCTCGCGCGGGGGCCCCACGACGCCGCGCGGCCGCCCTGCGGGCGACGACGCCACTTTCGCAACAGGCCCTAGCGCCCGATGAACTGCGGGCCCTGCGGCGGCAGCCGGAAGTCCGGGTTCGGGAGCGTCGCCACCGGCGGCGGGTAACCGTAGCCGGACTGGACGCCCGCCGTCGCCGGGGCCGGCTGGGGGTAGCCGTAGGCGGGCTGGGTCGTCGGGGCCGGCTCGGGGTAGCCGTAGGCCGGCTGGGTGGGGACGGACGTCGGCTGTTCCGGAGGCAGCGGCCGGGCGGGCTCCGACTGCTGCGGCGCGGCCGCCGCGTCCGGGTCGGACTCGTCCACCGAGATGCCGAAGTCCGTGGCCAGACCCTTGAGACCGTTGGAGTAGCCCTCGCCGAGGGCGCGGAACTTCCAGCCCTTGTCGCGGCGGTAGAGCTCACCGCAGATCAGGGCCGTCTCCTTGCCGGTCTGGGGCGTGATGTCGAAGTACGCGAGCGGCTCACCGTCGGCGACCGAGGCGTCGTACAGCAGGATGCGCAGGCCCTGTACGCGGTCGAAGGTGACGTCGTCCGCCGAAGCGACCAGGAGAATCTGACTGACGTCGGGCTCGACACCGGCCAGATCTGTCTGGATCGTATCGGTGGGGCCCTCGGCGACCCGCTTCATACCGAGCCGCCTCACCTTCCCCGACGGGTGCCGGGGCTGGTTGTAGAAGACGAAGTCCTCGTCGGAGCGCACCCGGCCGTCGGGACCGAGGAGCAGTGCGGAGGCGTCGACATCCGGGACACCCGGCCCGGCCGTCCAGCGCAGGACGGCCCGTACCATCGTGGCCTCGAGCGGGATGTTCGACCCCTTCAGCATCGCGTGCGTCATACCGGTCATCCTGCCCTCTCGGTCCTGGTCACGACAATGCGGGGGCACCACGTCACCAAGGGTGTGTCCGCGGCCGTTACCAGAAATTCATGCCCTGCGGGAACCCCTGACACGGGCCGGTACGTACTATTACCGGCCACCTGTTCTCACCATCCACAGGCCTTACCTTGCGCCACGGGGGAGTTTTATGCGTCATTTCGGGCACATCGCCCCTGAGGTGCGGCAGCGCCTCTTCCATCAGGAGCCGTGCGAGTTCGGCACGGACTCCCCGGCCCGGCTGCTCGCCGCGGCCCTGGGAGCCACGCTCTACAGCCCGGCCACCCGGCCGCGGCTCGCCGACGACATCGTCAAGCAGGCCAAACTCGGCGTGGTCTCGATGGTGCTGTGCCTGGAGGACTCGATCGACGACGCGGACGTGCCGGCCGGGGAGGAGAACCTCGTCCGCCAGTTCGCCGCCCTGGCGCGCCGGGACAGCGACCGCATCCCGCTGCTGTTCATCCGCGTGCGCACGCCCGAGCAGATCCCCGACCTCGTGACGCGCCTGGGCGCGGACGTCCGGCTGCTGTCCGGATTCGTGTTCCCGAAGTTCACCGAGGAGCGCGGCATCCCGTTCCTGGAGGCCCTCGCCGTCGCCGAGGCCGCGAGCGGACGCCGGCTGTTCGGCATGCCGGTCCTCGAGACGCCGGAGCTGATGTACCGGGAGTCGCGCGTGGAGGCCCTGGAGGGCATCGCCCGCGCCGTCGACAAGTACCGCGACCGGGTGCTCGCCCTGCGCCTCGGCGTCACCGACTTCTGCTCCTCCTACGGCCTGCGCCGGGCCCCCGACATGACCGCCTACGACGTCCAGATCGTCGCCTCCGTGATCGCCGACGTGGTGAACATGCTGGGGCGGGCCGACGGCACCGGGTTCACCGTGACCGGGCCGGTGTGGGAGTACTTCCGGGTGCCGGAGCGCATGTTCAAGCCGCAGCTGCGCACCAGCCCCTTCCTCGAGGGGCAGGCCGTCGAACTGCGCGAGAAACTGATTGAGCACGCCATGGACGGGCTGCTGCGGGAGATCTCCCTGGACCAGGCCAACGGCCTGCTGGGCAAGACCTGCATCCACCCCACCCACGTCCTGCCCGTGCACGCGCTGTCCGTGGTCAGCCACGAGGAGTTCAGCGACGCCGCGGACATCCTGCGACCCGAGCGGGGCGGCGGGGGCGTGCTGCGGTCGGCCTACACGAACAAGATGAACGAGGTGAAACCGCACCGCGCCTGGGCCGAGCGGACCATGCTGCGGGCCGAGGTGTTCGGCGTCGCGCGCGAGGACGTCAGCTTCGTGGACCTGCTCGCCGCGGGGATCCCCGGCTGAGCCTCACTCTCTCTTAGGGACGCATGATCAACGCAGTGAACAACGGGGTCTGGTCCGGCAGCTGGGTCGCCGAGCGGCTCGGCGTCGAACTCGTGGGCGACGACGAGCTGACCGACCTGCTGGGGCTGGCGCTGCGGCGCAACCCCAAGCGGGCGCACCTCCTCGTCTCCAACGTCCTCGGCAAGCACGTACCGCAGTCGCCGTCGGTGGTGTACGGCTACGGGTTCGCCCTGGGACGCCGGGTGCGGGAGCTCCTGGGCGCCGAGGAGGCCGGCGAGGCCGTGGTCCTCGGCTACGCCGAGACGGCGACGGGGCTCGGGCACTCCGTGGCCGACGGTGTGGGCCTCGCCCCGTACCTCCACTCGACGCGCCGCCCGGTACCGGGGGTCGCGGCGGCGGGAGGCTTCGAGGAGTCCCACTCCCACGCCACGTCGCACCTGCTGCTCCCGGAGGACCCCGCGCTGCTCGCGGGCGACGGGCCGCTGGTGCTGGTCGACGACGAGTTCTCGACGGGCAACACGGTCCTCAACACCGTGCGCGATCTCCACGAACGGTACCCGCGACGCCGGTACGTGGTGGTGGCGCTGGTCGACATGCGGTCGGCGTCGGACGTGGGACGCCTGGAGTCCTTCGGCCGGGAGATCGGAGCACGGGTGGACCTGGTGGCGGCCGCCTCCGGCAGGGTGCTCCTGCCGGAGGGGGTGCTGGAGAAGGGGCGGGAGTTGGTTGCCAGGCATGAGGAGGGTGCTTCGTCGTCTGCGGCTGAGCGGGGGTTGGTCGCGCCTCGCGGCGGAGCCGCAAATCGAAACAGCCCCGCGCCCCCAAAAAGGGGCGTTGCGCCGACCCACCTCCAAGGGGCGCGGGGCTGTGTTGAATCTGCGGCTACCGCCGCGTGGGCGCGACCAGCCACCGACAACCCGCACCCGGCAGACAACCGCACCCGGCAGACGCGACCCCACGGCAACATCACCCGCGTGGAACTGAACTGGCCCCGGGGCCTCCCCGACGGCGGCCGGCATGGCTTCACACCGGGTCACCGCGCCCGCCTGGAGGCAGCCCTCCCCGCAATGTCGGCCCGCCTCGCAGAGGCACTCCCCCCCACCGCGCACCGCGTCCTCGTGCTCGGGTTCGAGGAGCTGATGTACACCCCCCTCCGCCTCGCCCGCGAGCTGGAGCAGGTCGTCGACGCCGAGGTGCGCTACTCCACCACCACCCGCTCACCCGTCCTCGCCGTCGACGACCCGGGCTACGCGATACGCAGCCGCATCACCTTCCCCGCCCACGACGACCCGGCCGACGGCCCCGGCGAGCGCTACGCCTACAACGTCGCCGGCGCCGGCTTCGACGCCGTCGTCGCCGTCGTCGACTCGGCCGCGGACACCCCGCGCCTGCACGCCCCCGACGGCCTGCTCGCGCGGCTCGCCGACCACACCCCGCACGTCCTGCTGGCGGTCATACCGTCGTACGTCCCCGAAAGGCCCGCCATGCTGCCCGAGCCCCTCCGCGGCCCCGCCTTCTCCTCGTACCCGCCCGACGAGGTCGGCTGGCTGTTGCAGGACCTCTCGGACGTGACGCTGGAGGCGCCGACCGAGGAGCGGGAGGAGGCCATCCAGAGCGGCGGCGCGCACTACGCGGAGTCGCTGCCGGTGGAGTACCAGCCGAGCGAGCAGTACCAGGAGCTGTTCCAGGCGGCCCTGGAGACGACCGCCGCCCGCCTCGCGCAAGCGGTCGGCGCGGTCACCGAGATCGTGCTGACCGAGCGGTCGCCGCGCCCCGTGCTCGTCTCGCTGGCCCGTGCCGGCACCCCCGTCGGCGTCCTGATGCGCCGCTGGGCCCGGTTCCGGCACGGCCTGGAGCTGCCGCACTACGCCGTCTCCATCGTGCGCGGCCGCGGTATCGACGCCAACGCGCTGCGCTGGCTGGCCGCCCACCACGACCCGCGTGACGTGGTGTTCGTCGACGGCTGGACCGGCAAGGGCGCGATCACCCGCGAACTGGCCGACGCGGTCAGAGAGTTCGAGGAATCCGAGGGGATCACCGGCTTCGACCCGGAGATCGCGGTCCTGGCCGACCCGGGCTCCTGCGTACGGACGTTCGGCACCCGGGACGACTTCCTCATCCCCTCCGCCTGCCTCAACTCGACCGTGTCCGGCCTGATTTCGCGGACGGTCCTGCGCGCGGACCTGGTCGGCCCGCACGACTTCCACGGCGCCAAGTTCTACCGCGAACTCGCGGGCGCCGACGTCTCGTCGGACTTCCTCGACGCCGTGGCCGCCCGCTTCCCGGAGGTCGCGGAGTCGGTGGACGCGCAGGCCAAGGAGCTGCTGTCCGGCGACCGCGAGCCCACCTGGGAGGGCTGGGCGGCCGTCGAGCGGATCAGTGAGGAATACGGCATCCACGACGTCAACCTCGTCAAGCCGGGCGTCGGCGAGACCACCCGGGTGCTGCTGCGCCGGGTGCCGTGGAAGATCCTGGCCCGGGCCGGGGCCGGCGCGGACCTGGACCATGTCCGGCTGCTGGCCGAGCAGCGGGGCGTCCCCGTCGAGGAGGTCGCCGAACTGCCGTACACCTGCATGGGGTTGATCCACCCACGGTTCACGCGCGGGGCGACCGGCGCCGACGGCACGGCGGTGAACGTCTGATGCCGGTGCTGGTGGCGAGCGACCTCGACCGTACGCTGATCTACTCCCCGGCGGCCCTCGCGCTGACCATGCCGGACGCGCGGGCGCCCCGGCTGCTCTGCGTCGAGGTGCACGAGAGCAGACCGCTGTCGTTCATGACGGAGACGGCGGCCGGGCTGCTGACCGAACTCGGGGACGCGGCGGTCTTCGTGCCGACGACGACCCGTACCCGCAAGCAGTACCTGCGCATCAACCTGCCCGGCCCGGCGCCGAAGTACGCGATCTGCGCCAACGGCGGCCACCTGATGGTGGACGGCGTCTCCGATCTGGACTGGCACGCGCGGGTCACGGCCCGTCTGGCGGACGAGTGCGCCCCGCTGGACGAGGTCCGCGACCACCTGCTGGCGACGGCCGACCCGGTCTGGGTGCGCAAACACCGGGTCGCCGAGGACCTGTTCGCCTACCTGGTCGTCGAGCGCGAACTCCTGCCGGAGGAGTGGGTGAAGGAACTCGCGGTCTGGGCGGAGAACCGCGGCTGGACGGTCTCCCTCCAGGGCCGCAAGATCTACGCCGTCCCGAAGCCGCTGACCAAGAGCGCGGCGATGAGGGAGATCGCGCGGCGGACCGGGGCCGACCTGACCCTGGCCGCGGGCGACTCCCTCCTCGACGCCGACCTGCTGCTGGCGGCGGACCGGGGCTGGCGCCCGGGGCACGGCGAACTGGCGGACGCCGCCTGGACGGCCCCGGAGATCACGGCGCTGCCGGAGCGGGGGGTCCTGGCGGGGGAGCGCATCCTGAGGGAGTTCCTGAAGGCGACCCGCGCCGCCTAGCCGCAGCACCCTCCACCACAGCACCCGCCCCCGCCGGCCCTCTGCGGAGCCGCCGCGGGGGCGGAGGCCGTACCGCCGACGGCCACCGTCGACAGGAGCTTCACGGTGTCCTCGTGCCCCGCAGGACAGGTCGCCGGGTCGGACGACCGGACCATCGGCCGGTTCACTTCAAACGTGTCGCCGCAGCTGCGGCAGCGGTATTCGTATCGAGGCATGAGCCCAGGTTAGCGGCGGGACAAGGGGCGGCGGCTCAGTGACCGCCCCCACGCTCCTCGCGGATCCGCGCGACCACGTCCGCGACCGTCCGGCGGACCGCCTCCGTCTCCGTCAGGAAGTGCCAGTAGTCCGGGTGCCGGCCCTCCAGGGAGCCGACCGCCCGGTCCAGCCGCGCCACGGAGTCGTCCAGGGGGCGCGCGTGGCGCGGTTCCGGGGTCGCCCGGCCCGTCATCGCCAGGCGCTGGGCGTCCCGGATCGCGAAACGGGTCCGCTCGATCTCCTGCTGGGGGTCCTTCTGCACGGCGTTCAGGCGCTGGAGGCGGTCGCGTGCCGCCGAGACGGACTCGTCGGTGGTGTTCAGCAGGGCCCGTACCGTCGACAACTGCGCCGTCGCGTCCGGCCAGCGCTGGGCGTCGCGGGCCGCCTGGGCCTCCTTCAGTTTCAGCTCGGCCTGCCGTACGTTCTCCGCGGCCTGGTCCGGTACGTGCTGCAGATCCTGCCAGCAGGCCGCCGAGAAGCGGCGCCGCAGCTCGCTCAGCACCGGCTCCACCTGACCGGCACGGGTGGTCAGCGCCTGCGCGCGCGTGCGCAGCGACACCAGACGGTGGTCGATCTCGGCCGCCTTCTCCGGCAGGCGCTCGGCCTCGGCGCGTACCGCCCCGGCCTCCCGGGCCACCCGCTCGGCCCGCTCCAGCGTCTCCGGCACGCCGTGCTGCCCGGCGCCCTGGTTGAGCTTCGTCAGCTCCGGGCCGAGAGCGGCGAGGCGCGCGGCGAGATCGTCCGCCCGCAGCCCCGAGGCGCGGACCGCGTCGAGCGCGTTCGAAGCGGCGAGCAGGCCCTGGCGCGCCCGTTCGACCGCGGGGGCCAGCCGCGCCAGCTGGGTCTCCGCCTTGCCGAGCAGCGGTCCGAGGCCGTCGCCGAAACGATCCAGCTCCCGCTTGACGTTCGCCAGCTCGTCCTTGGCCCGGGTCAGCTCGGTCCGCGCGTGTGCGGCGACCGAGGCCTCCAGGTCGTCACGGTCGAGATCATGGGCGTCGACGGCCTCGATGTAGCGGTGGCTGACCTCGTCGATGCGCCGGCCCAGCGCCTCGAAGTCCGACACGACCCGGCGGGCGGCCGGGGAGTCGTCCACGGCCGTGATCGTCTCGATCGAGATCCGCAGGTCCCGCTGCGCGGTGTCCAGCTCGTAGAACGCGGCCGCCGCCGCGTCCTTCGCCGCCTGCGCCTCGGCCCGCTGGCTCTCGGCCCGCCCGCCGAACCAGCGCCGGGTGCCGCCGCCGGCGAACGCGGCGAGCAGCACCGGCGCCGCGACGATAGGAAGGGCGAGGAGGGTGAGGACGTCCCCGACCGCCTGACGGTGTGCGCGCGGCACCAACGGCGAGTACGGCTGCGAAGGTGTCGCCGTCACATCCCTCTCCCGTGCTGTCATCCGTCCTGGCGGGTACCGGGTCTCATTCTCCCACCCGTACCCAGTGGAGGACGAAAAAAGGGGCCGGTCAGTTCGGGTTTGCGGGGCACCGCCTGCGGCAAGGTAGGCTGTCGACTCGTCTCGGGTGCGTAGCTCAGGGGTAGAGCGCCTGCCTTACAAGCAGGATGTCGGCGGTTCGAAACCGTCCGCGCCCACCAAGAGAACGAAGAAGACCCCGGCCACCTCGGCCGGGGTCTTCTTCGTCCACTCCTCTTCATTCGCTCCGCGCGTGCTTCAGCCTCGTCCGGGCCTCCACGCGGTCGCCGGTCGCCACCTCGGTCCAGAAGCGGTGGGTGGTGACGAACACCGCGAGTTCGTGTTCGCGGCGGCGGAGCTTCTCCACCTCGGCCTGTTCGTCGGGCGTCCAGCCGGGGGAGGCGGGGCGCTCCACCTTGCGCCAGCCGCCGGTGTCACTGAAGCCGTCCAGGGGCTCGACCGACCAGGGGAGGCGCTTGAGCAGGGCCGACAGCTCGGCCCGGACCTGATGCAGCTCCTCCTGACCGGCGAGGAGGTCACTGGGAAAGTCATAGGTCGTAGCCACGGCACAATGCTACGCCTGTTCGATTTTGGGATGCGAGTTTCTTCGGGGGTCGCTAGGGTTCGGGTTCGGCGAGTGACCACGAGTGACCGAGGGGGAGTTGGTCGCGGTACAGCGAACCTACGAACCCGAGGGACCCTCGAGCCTGTGGCGGGACCGGGACTTCCGCAGGCTCTGGGTGGGCCAGACCGTCTCCCAACTCGGCGAGCAGGCGAGCCTGGTGGTGCTGCCGCTCTTCGCCGTCCTGACGTTGCACGCCGGCGCCGGTCAGCTCGGTGTCCTGCGCGCGGTGGGGCAGGCGCCGATCCTGCTGCTGTCGCTCTTCGTCGGCGCGTGGGTGGACAGATGGCGGACCCGCACGCTGATGGTGGTCACGGACGCCGGCCGGGCCCTGGCACTGGGCGCCGCCGCGGTCGTGGGTCTCCTCGGCGGGCTGGGCCTGCCCGCGCTGTTCGTGGTCGCCTTCGTCGTCGGGGCGCTGTCCGTCTGCTTCGACGTGGCCTACCAGGCGTCCTTGGTACGGCTGGTGCGGCGCGACCAGTTGGTGGGGGGCAACAGCGCGCTGGAGGGGAGCCGGTCCGCCGCGCAGATCGGCGGTCCCGCCCTCGGGGGCGCCTTGGTGTCGGTGCTGTCGGCGCCGGTGGCGGTCGCCTGCAGCGCCGTGTTCTTCGCGCTGTCGTTCCTGTCGATCCGTCGGATCGGCCGCCGGGAATCCGTCCCGGAACGCCCGGAGCGCCCTCCGCGGGTCTGGCAGCGGATCCGTGAGGGCCTCCGGTTCGTCGCAGGCGACACCTCGCTGCGGACCGTGTGCCTGGCGTCGGCCGCCTTCCAGTTCTTCTTCGCGGCCGTGATGACCGTCTATCTGCTGTTCCTGCCCCGGGACCTGCACCTGTCGGGCGCCGCTGTCGGGTTGGCCCTCGCGGCCACCGGGCCGGGCGCGCTCCTGGGCTCGCTGCTGGCCGCCCGCCTGCCGAGCCGCTTCGGGCACGGCGCGGTACTCGTGTCCGCGGCGGCACTCGGCGACGGCGTCTTCCTGTTCGTGCCCACGCTGCACGGCCCCTCGGCGGCGACGGTGTGCGCGCTCCTCGCCGTCAACTTCGTCTTCGGGACCTTCGGCCAGCTGGTCAACGTGACGGTCATGGCCGTCCGCCAGACCGCCACCCCGGCGGGGCTGCAGGGCCGTGTGGCCGCGACGATCAACTGTGTCGGCATGGGAATGACCCCGCTCGGCTCGCTGCTCGGCGGCTTCCTCGCCCAGGCGTGGGGGAC
Organism: Streptomyces sp. NPDC101152; assembly: GCF_044768275.1. Lineage (NCBI taxonomy): Bacteria > Bacillati > Actinomycetota > Actinomycetes > Kitasatosporales > Streptomycetaceae > Streptomyces > Streptomyces sp. NPDC101152. The sequence continues at coordinate 33,247 of NZ_JBIWPO010000063.1, forward strand.
CCGCCCCAGCCTCCTCGTGACGGCCGTGGGCATGCTGCTGTCCCCGGTGCTCATGGCCCTGTCACCGCTCGCGCGCCTGGGACGCACGCTTCCCGCCGCGGACCCCGATCAGGCGCCGTGTCTCTGAGGGTTGCTCGCCGCATACCTTCGGCGGCATGGCTGACGAATGTTTCCGGCATCCGCGCCTCGCGGCGGTCTACGACTCGCTCGACCCCGACCGGAGTGATCTCGACGCCTACCTACGGATGGCGGAGGAGTTCGGGACGCTCCGGGTGCTGGACCTCGGCTGCGGGACAGGGGTGTTCGCCCTGCTCCTGGCCGCACGGGGGATCGAGGTCGTCGGGGTCGATCCCGCCCGGGCGTCCATCGACGTGGCCCGGGGCAAGCCGGGCGGGGAGGGGGTGCGGTGGATCTGCGGCGACGCAACGGTGCTTCCGCCGCTGCGGGCCGACCTCGTGACGATGACGGCCAACGCCGCCCAGGAGATCACCGACCCGCGCGCGTGGCGGCAGCTGTTGCGGGGCGCCTACGAGGCGCTGCGGCCCGGCGGGCGGCTGGTGTTCGAGACCCGGGATCCGTCGCGGCGCGCCTGGGAGGAGTGGAACCGCGAGGCCTCCCACCGCGTGACGGAGATCCCGGGTGTCGGCTCCGTCGAGACCTGGGTCCACCTGGTCGAGGTGCGCCCGCCTCTCGTGACCTTCCGCTGGACCTACGTCTTCGCCGCCGACGGACAGGTCCTGACCTCGGACTCGACCCTGCGTTTCCGGGAACGGGAGGAGGTCGAGCGGGATCTGGTGGCGCACGGCTATGTGGTGGAGGAGGTCCGCGACGCTCCCGACCGCCCGGGAAAGGAGATCGTGTTCGTGGCGCGCCGCCCGTGAACCGCACTATGAGGCGCCCGCGCGGTGGCCGCCTGGGCCTTCGCCCGAGGGGCCGAGAAGGTCGTGCCGGCCGCGTCGGAGGAGGAGGCCCTGGCGCTGAAGCGGCGCCATCCGTCCTGGACGGCCCGGAAGGACGGAGCCCCCGCGCCGGGCTTCGACGCGGTCAACTCTCCCGGGATCATCGCCTCACGGGAGCTGACGGGGCGTACCGTCGTCAGAAGACGACCCCCCGGCACGGCCGGCGCGCTGGCGGTGGCGCGGGCCTCGCTGGTCCTGTGCGCGGGCTTAGTGGTCTGCGTCGTAAGTCCTTCGGGGGTTGACTTTGGAGCTGGTTGCAGGCCTGTTCGCGGTCAGGTGCCGAGGCCTGTGAGGTGGAG
>NZ_JBIWPO010000064.1:0-33605 GCF_044768275.1 Streptomyces sp. NPDC101152
GCGGCTGAGCAGTTCTGCGGCGAGGGCGCGGCCGAAGCCCCGGTTGGCTCCCGTGACAAGGGCGGTGCTGGTGGAGAGATCCATGGAAAGTTCCTGGTGAAGCAAGAGGGTGAAGATCAGAGCGCCAATGGCGTGGCCGAGAGGGCCGGGACCATTGAATTACGATCATAATCTTAAATGGGGTGAGTCGATGATCGCAACCGCTGTCTTCTGTGCCGCCGTCGAGGTCGGGATCCGTGCGACACCAGGGGGTTTCGGGCGAGCGTGTCGGGGTCCGGGGCGCCGGCCGCGGCGGCCAGGTCGCGCACCCAGGCGCGTACGGCGCGCTTGTGTCCGGCGGCGAGCGGGCGAAGGTGGGGTCGGGTGGCCCGATGACGCTGATGACGGTCCCGTCCGGCTTCAGCACCCGCAGGGACTTGTCGAGGGTTTCGCCGCCGACCGTGTCGATGACGACGTCGTAGTCGCGCAGGGCCGTCTCGAATGCCTGCTTCTGGTAGTCGACGACGACGTCCGCGCCGAGGTTCTTCTCCAGCCCGGTCTTGGTCGCGCTCGCGGTCGTGGCCACGCTCGCGCCGAGATGCTTCGCCAGCTGGATGGCGGTGGTACGAGGCCCTGGACCGGTCGCGGAGACAGGTGACGCTGAAGAGCGGTGCTTTTGACCCCCGCACCACCAGATCCGCCAACGTCCTGTCCTTGCTTCCGGTTTCGATGATCGCGGTCGCCATGCCGCCTCGCGCGGTGCGCGCGAGTGCGCTCACCATGCCCGACGCTACGGACAGCGGACTGCAAGCGGATCTGTCACCGGATCTGTCATCGCATCGGTCACGGAGATGGCGAAGTTCGGAACTCGGCAGCACGAGCGCTCCGGCGGCAGTAGCCATGAAGCTTTCAAGCAAAGGGATCTGTACGGACGGCGCCAGGAGCAGGCAGCCCTTGACCGGATCCTTGACGCCGCTCGTCAGGGACGCGGAGTGACCATGGTGCTGTGGGGTGACCCCGGCATCGGCAAGACCGCGCCCTGCTGGAACACGTGGCTGAGTCCGCGACGGAGGACTTCACCGTCCTGCGATGCGGGGGCACTCGCCTTGGGCAGGGGCTGACGTTCGCCGCACTGCACGAACTGCTGTGGCCGGTGAAGGAGCGGATCAGCACGCTCCCGGAGCCGCAGGCCAACGCCTTGAACGGGGCGCTCGGTACCGGCAACGATGTGGCGGTCCGGTTCCTGATCGGCGTGGCCGTACTGACGCTCGTCAGCGAGCCGAGGAACGGCCGGTGCTCATCGTCGCCGACGACGCCCAATGGCTCGACGAGTCATCCGCACACTGCCTGGCCTTCCCCTCGCGCCGACTGCGCAACGAGCCCGTGACCATGCTCATCACCGGACACGACGACCCCGTCGGGGGCCCCTGGGAGAAACTGCCGGCCATGGAGGTCCGGGAACTGGGCGACGACGACGCCCGGCTCCTCGTCCGTGCCGTCGCGCCGCAAGCCGACGAGTCGGTCATCCGCCGCACGACCCGCGCGGCAGGCGGAAATCCCCTCGCACTCCAGGAGCTGACCGCATCCGTGGCGGCCGGCGACATCTCGACGCACCCTTTTGCCGATGAGTGCATCGCCGTCGGGCCACGCCTGCGCCGCGCCTTCCGTGCCCGGATCGAGAAGTTGTCCGCGACTGCCCGCACCGCGCTCCTTCTCGCCGCCGATGACCGTAGCGATCGCAACACCATGCGCCAGGCGGGACTTGTGCTCGGCCTCGACGCAGTCGCGTCGGACGAGGCGATGCACTCGGGCCTGCGCACCAAGCGCTCGGACGGTCGCGTCTGCTTCCGCCACCAGTTGACGGGGGCGGTGGTCTACGAGCCGTGTGCTGCTCGCCCGCCAACCATGTGAGTACGGTCATAATCTAAAACCGGCCAGAACTCTTGCCATGGATCGGCAACTGTAGTCGTATGATCGTAATGTAAAGAGGCGGAAGTGGTCGGGCGGCAGAGCTGTGTGAGCCCCGCCGGTTCAGGAGGTTCACTCTCCCCATCCGAAAGGGACTTCCTGTGAAGTCGCTGGTCGCATCGAAGCTGACGCCGATAACGGTGGACGAAGTGCGGGAGGCGGAGCAGGCGAAGGTCGATGCGGCTGCGGCGCGACACGGTCTGGTTGCCTCCGGTCCACTCGCCTCCCTTGCCCGGTTCGTCCTCTTCGGCGGCGGTGTCGGGGTCGTGTCCAGCGCCGCCGTGGCGGTGCTCGCAGGACTGATGCCCTGGGCTGTGGCGAACGCGCTGATCACCGTCGCCTCCACCGCGCTCGGCACGCGCACGCTTCACCTTCGGGACAGGGCGTGCCGGATGGCGCCAGCACTGGCAGTCGGCGGGGTCGGCCACGGCAGCCTACGCGGTGACCACCGCCGCGGTGTTCGTCCTGCATCTGGTGCGGCCGTCGGCCGCTACTCTCTACGAGCAAGCCGTCTACCTCGGCGTCGCCGGGCTCGCCGGTATCGGCCGTTTCCTGGTGCTGCGCCTGTTCGTCTTCGCCGACGGCCGGACCCGTCCGAACATGCGGGCCATGGACTCCGCGCCGGCCCGCCGAGCGGGCGCGCAGGTGTCCGTGCTCTCACCGGTTCCTGCACTCTGAGCGGGTAGGTGAACATCGGGCTGACGCGGTGAGCGGTTCTGGGCGGGCATCGGTCCGGGCTTGTGCGAGCCAGTTTCTGCATCGCCGCCGAGGCAGGCAGCGATGTCGGATAAAGGCGGCCGAGTCCTCGACCGCACAAGTCCGCAAGACCCTTCCTTCCCGCGATGCCTGACTCCCTGTCCACCGGGCTGGCGTCACCGTCCCGGAGGGCTGGAGGACCTGTCTGAACGCGCCACCTTCGACCGGTGGTCAGCAGGGTCGCGGCGATTGACTCATGCGTCGCGTCGGCCCTCGCGCACCCTGTGTTCGGCACGCCCGGCGGGCTCCGGCCAAGGCGCGACAACCCACCGAGGTGCGCAGTTGTCGGGGGATCTGGGAGATCTGCGTGCCGGTGGCGGAGAGGTGCCATGCCATGTGGTGCCGCGCCGGGTTACGCGCCACAACCCCGCGAGGAGAAGGTCATCCGGGCGGCGGAACAGCTGATCGGTCACGCCAGGCCGAGCATCCCATCGTGTCCGCGCGACTTGGGCGTGCGCGGACTTCCGATGGTGTGGGTCGCATCGGGAACTGGACTCGCCCCGGACTGGCGGGCTGCGCGCCGTCAGCCGAGGCAGCCCACAGAGTCATCTGGGTTGATCAGGACCGGGCAGGGAGGGCCGCGTGATCGGCACGCAATGAGGCTTTGTCGATCTTGCCGACCGCGTTCTTCGGGAGGACTTCCACCAGGTAGAACGCGGTCGGGCGCTTGTAGCCGGTGAGGCTGCGTGCACAAAGTGCTTTCAGTGCCGTCGGATCGACGCTTGCGCCCGGTGACGGCTGGACGTAGGCGACGACCGCCTCTCCCCACTTTTCGTCGGGTACGCCGATCACCGCGGCCTCGAGTACCGACGGGTCGGCTGCCAGCACGTCCTCGATCTCCTTGGGGTAGATGTTCTCCCCGCCCCGGATGATCATGTCTTTCGAGCGCCCGACCAGGGTCAGATAGCCCTCGGCGTCGAGGTGGCCCACATCGCCTGTGTGCAACCAGCCGTCGACTACGACTCTGGCGGTTTCGTCCGGACGGCCTAGATAGCCACGCATGACGTTGGGGCCCCTCACGACGACCTCACCGTCCGTGCCCGGCGCCACCTCGCTGCCGTCGGCGTCGATGATCCGGATCTCCTGGCCGGGGAAGGGAAGCCCCACGGTTCCGGCGCGTCGAGGGCCGCCGACGGGGTTGATGGTGGAGCCGCAGGTTCCCTCGGACAGGCCGTATCCCTCGACCAGGGGAAATCCGTACCGTGCCACGAAGCGGGCCAGCAGCTCGGCGGAGGCGGGTGCGGCGCCGCAGACCGCGAACCGCAGGGACGATGTGTCGGGTTGAGCGTCGTCCGAGAGCGCCGCGAGCATGCTGTAGATCGTGGGCACGGCACTGAAGAAGGTGGGGCGCTCCTGCTCGACGAGGTCGAAGAAGCTGCGGGGATCGAAGCGGCGGCCCGCGATGACGACACTGGCTCCGGCGAGCAGCGGCGTCAGGACGCTGACCACGATGCCGTTGACGTGGAAGAGCGGCAGGATCAGCAGACAGCGGTCCGCCGGCCCCAACTCCAGCGCCCGGCGCCCCATCTCCACCATGGCGTCGATGTTGGCGTGGTCGAGCATCACGCCCTTGGGTACCCCGGTCGTACCACTGGTGTAGATGAGCAGGGCCAGCGTGGCCGGGTCCAGAAGCGGTGCTTGATCCGGCTCCACCGCTCCTTCGTGCAGTCCGCCGACGGCGAGTACGGCAACACCGTGCGCCGCTACGGGCGCGCCGTCCTCGACCACCACCAGGCACGCACCGGAGTCCTGGAGCTGTCGCACCACTTCGACATTGGTCATGCTCGGGTTGACCGGTGTGATGGTGGCGCCGAGCCGCCAGGCGGCGAACAGCAGTACGACGAACTCGACGCGATTCGTCAGCTTGAGGGCGACGACGTCCCCGGGACCGATTCCGAGGTCCTGGAGCTGACGCGCTGCCGTTCGGACCCGGCTGAGCAGCTGCGTGTTGGTGAGTGACTGGTGTCGGTCGGAGACCGCGGCTCCGTGGGGGTCGAGCTCGGCGCGGCGGTCGGGCAGTGAAGCGACATTCATGGCGAGGCGTACCTGTCTCGGTGTGATGCGGTCCGTTCGGCGGGCAGGTCAGACAGTCGGTGCGACGGGCGCCGGGTGGAGCTGGCGGGTGAGGAACTCGATCTGGTCGCGCACCAGTTCCTCGAAGGTCTCGCCGGTGTAGAAGTCGAAGTGGCCGGCGTCGTACCTCTTGATCTCTCCCCGGGGCGCGGTGTCCGCGTACCTAAGGGTCTGGGCGGGGGGTGTGACGGAATCGGTGTTGCTGACGCAGAAGAGGATCGGCATGGTGACCTTCCTCGCCGCACGCCCGGGCCGGTAGGCGGCGATGGTCGGGATCACCCGTGCCGCCACCTCGTTGCGGAACGTCTTCCCGGGCGGCTGCAGTGCCAGGTATCCGGGGAGGGCGTCCGGCGCGTTCATGAGGGCCGGCGAGCCGGGGGCGGCGGCGATGGGAACCATCGCGGGTGCCTTGCCGCGCACTCTGGCTGCCAGATCCCGGGCGAGTACGGGGGTCATCCTGAGTGAGCCGAGCGGGCCCAGCGCGAGCGCGGAGGCGAGACCGTCGGTGAAAGGGCACTGGGCCACGGCCGCGCGCAGTTCGGGATGGCGTGAGGCGACGGTGATGGCGTGGCCGCCGCCGAAGGAGCTGCCCCATACCGCGACGCGGGAGCGGTCGATGTCGGGGTGGGCCTTGACGTAGGCGAGGGCGGCGTCCCAGTCGGCGAGCTGCCGCTTGATCGACAGGAGCTGGCGCGGGTGGCCACCGCTGTCGCCGAAATGCCGGTAGGTGAACGCCACTGCGGCGATGCCGGCCTGCGCGAAACGCTCGGCGAACGCGTCCAGGCGCATTTCGCGGGTTGCGCCCAGGCCGTGCCCCAGGACGACGACGGGCGGTGATACGACGCCGGTGGGGAGGTAGAGCCACCCGGCGCAGGAGCTGTCGCCGGAGGGGAAGGTGATGTCGTGACGGGTGAAGGAGTGCACGGTGGTCATCGTCGGCTCACCGTCCGTTCGCCGAGCGGCGCCCGGGCACGCTGCCCGAGGCGAGCGCCTGCGCGTAGGTGTCCGGCCGGTAGAGCGGGAGCTCGCCGGTGGCGTCCGTCGCCTCCATGTAGTCGAGCATCAGTTTCTGTCCTTCCTCCGACATGACTCGGGTGAAGAACTCGGCGCGTTCGACGTGCAGGCCGTCCTGCAGCGACATCGAGCCGCCGAAGTACACCGACCTCTTGGCGGCCGCCACCGACCCCTTCGACCGCTTGCCGAAGCGCTCAGCGAGTTCGACCGCCTGCGCGAGCACCTTGTGCTGCGGAACGACCTGGTCGACCGCCCCGTTGGCGAGAGCCTCCGCGGGTGTGAACGGCTTGCCTTCGAGGATCGCGGCCAGGGACCGGTGGGTGCCGATCAGGCGGGTCAGCCGCTGGGTGCCGCCGCCGCCCGGGATGATGCCGAGGAGGATTTCAGGCTGGCCGATGAAGAAGTCCCCGTCGGCCATGACCCGCAGATCGCACGCCCAGGCGAACTCCGCGCCGAGGCCGAGAGCCGAACCGTTGAGGGCGGCGACGAAGAGGACACCGCTGGCGTTCATCCGGAGGAAGGTCGTATGCAGGCGCTCCAGTTGGAGGGCTCCCCGCATCGGGGTCCTGCGCAGCACGGGCCCGAGGAGACGGGACCGGTCCACGTGCTTGGCCGCGCGTACGACGGCGGCGGCACCGCGTCGGCCGACCGTAGGGCTCGCGGCGCCCTCTTCCTGCAGCCACCGGACCGCGGCATGGCTGACGAACCGTTCCGGGTGTGCTCCGGTGAAGACGACGGCGCGGATGCGCGGATCGCGGTCGGCCCGGGTGACCAGTTTGGCCAGCTGGTTGGCGATGTCGAGGCCGAACACCTGGTGTGGACCGCCGTCCACCCGGACGACGAGGACGGCTCCGCGCTCCTCGATCTCCAGATGTCCTTTGTCTTTGTATGGCATGGCTTCTTCTCCCGTGCTCAGTCCATGGGATGAAAGTGCGAGGGCGTGGAGGACAGCCGCGGATGCGGGTGGCAGCAATGTGGGCGTGCCTGCCCCGACGGGGGCGGGGTCTGCACAGGCGGCAGGAGACTGGAACAGCGCGTGATGTCGTGTCCGGCATGGACGCGTGGATCCGGGACGGCATGTTACGCGCGATGTGTACTATTGCCGCGAAGATTCACATAACCAAGTTATTTCTGATGTGTCAACGATGGAGGCGTGCGAGACATGGCAGGGCGGGCGAGGCTTGATGACGCACCGGAACGGCTTGTGCAGGCGGCCATCGGTCTGCTGGCCGAGCAGGGGCCGTCGGCTTTGAAGGCGCGCACGGTGGCTTCCGCCAGCGGACTGTCGACGATGGTGGTCTACAGCCACTTCGGTGGCATTCCCGAGCTCATGAGTGCTGTCGCCGACCACGGGTTCAAGGAACTCGGCAGAGCGTTCGCCCACGTGCCGGTGACGGAGGACCCGATCGCGGATCTCTTCGCCATGGCCTTGAGCTGCCGTCGGCTGGCCCGCGAGAACCCTCACCTCTACGACTTGATGTTCGGCCTGTCCACCCGGGCGACGTACCGACCGCTGCCGGATGCGGGCCTTCGCCTGAGCGGGCATTCCCCGGCCTTTCGGGAGGCCCACGCTCATGTCACCGCGGCGTGCAAACGGCTCGTGGACTCCGGCCGGGTCGAGCGGCAGAGACCCGAACTCATCGCCGCCCAGCTGTGGAGTCTCGTGCACGGTTACATCACCCTTGAACTGGCGGAACATTTCGTCGAGTTCGACGACGCTGTGACGCAGGTGCTCCGGCCGATGGGCGTGAACTTCTCCGTCGGGCTGGGTGACAGCCGGGAACGTGCCGAGGCCTCCCACGAGGCCGGCGCGCGCCTGTACGACTCGATCATCCGAGGCGCCTGAGAGGCTGGGTGGTTGGGTACATCCCTGCACGGCTACGACGACCTGCTCTCGGCAGCAGGGGTGCCGGTGCCGGGCGTGAGTTGGTCGTGCCTCCCCAAGGCCGCGACCTCGCGTTCGAGGGAGGGGACCGCCCGGGCCGCGAAACGCCTTGCCCAGGGCCAGGCCAGGGGCGAATTCAGCGCTCCCTTCGCCCAGTTGGCCACGACGACCGCGCGCGGCACGTACACGCGGCTGCGTCGGCGCACGAGCCCGTCGACGATTGCGGCGGCCGCCCGGTCGGCGCTGGTGGTGACGTTGCCCGGATAAGGCAGCCGCCCGCGCAGCCCCTGGAAGGAGGGGAGATCCGCCTCGGCACCACGGACGAGGTCCGTGTCGATCCAGGAGGGGTGCACCAGGCCGACCGTGACCCCGAGATGCGCCACCTCCTGGCGGTAGGTCAGGGTGAGCAGCTCGGCTGCGGCCTTGCTCGCGCCGTAGGAGGCCATCGCGGCGAGCGGCATGAACGACAGCGCGGACGCCACGACCAGCACGTGGCCTCGGCTGCGCTCGAGATGGGGCGTCGCGTACTTGAGGGTGCGGAACACGCCATTCAGGTTGATGTCCAGAACCCGCTCGAACGACGCCTCGTCCGTCTGCCGCACCGTCCCGTACGCCACGACGCCGGCGTTGGCGACCACGAGGTCGATGCCGCCCATGACCTTCGCGGCCTCGTCGATCGCCGACCGTAGAGCGGCCCCGTCGCGCACATCGGCCTCCCGCCAGGCAGCGGTGTGGCCCAACTCGTCGGCGAGGGCGCGCAACCGATCGGCTTCGAGGCCTATCACGGTCACCCGGGCCCCTCGGGCGGCGGCCAGGCGGGTCACCTTCTCTCCGATACCGCGTGCCGCTCCGGTGACAACCAGCTTTCTGCCCAGCAAGTCACGTTTCATGGCGGCAACATAACTTCGTTATTGATGAAACACAAGAGACTGCGCACCGGCCGCCGCGCGGTTCACCTGCTGGGTCTCACCACTGGACGAACCTAAGCTGGCTGCCATGAGACGGACATCCTTTGCGCAGTGGCCATGTTCGATCGCGCGGACCATGAACCTGCTCGGGGACTGGTGGACGCCGTTGGTGCTGCGTGAGGCGTTCTACGGGATCCGGCGGTTCGACGCGTTCCAGGAGTCGCTGGGCATCGCCCGCAACACGCTGACGGACCGGCTGCGTCGGCTGGTGGGGGAGGGGCTGCTGGAGAAGCGGCCGTACCAGACGGAGCCGGTCCGCTACGACTACGTGCTCACCGAGAAGGGGCGCGACTTCTTCGGCGTGCTGCTGGCGATGAACCGGTGGGGAGACCGGTGGCTGGCCGGTGAGGCGGGCCCGCCGGTCGCGATGCGGCATGAGGTGTGCGGGCAGGAGACCCATGCCGAGGTGGTGTGCGCCGCCTGCGGCGAGCCCATGACCGCGGCCAACACCACCCCCCGGATGGGTCCCGGCTATCCGTCGCATCTGGCCGAACGACCGGATGTGCGGGAGCGATTCGCGGGCTGAATCGGCAGCCCCGCGGTAGCCATGATCCCTTGACAAGTAAGTCTATCTACGCAACTTTACCGGTCAGGTGCTCACGTGAGTGTTCTTGGCGGGCAGGAGGCTGCGGGATCATGGAGTGGACGGGCGCACGCTATGCGGACAAGCCGACGGTGGACGTCCACACCTGGATCGCCGCCGCGCCGGCGCATGTGTGGGCGTTCGTGTCCGACATCGAGTTGATGCCGCGCATGAGCCCCGAGCTGCGGTCGGTGGAATGGCTGGACGGCACGAGCGGCCCCGCGCTCGGCGCCCGGTTCGTCGGCCGGAGCAAGCATGAAGCGTTGGGCGAGTGGGCCACCACGTCCCACATCGTCGAGTACGAACCGCCGAGGAGGCTCGCCTGGGCGGTCGAGGACCCCCAGCATCCGACGGCGATCTGGCGGTTCACATTGCAGCCGCAAGACGGTGGCACTCTGCTGCGGGAATGGATGCAGATGGGGCCCGCCCGGTCGGGTCTCTCATTCGCCATCGACCGCATGCCGGAGAAGGAACAGAAGATCGTCTTCGTGCGCATGCGGGAGTTCGAGACCAACATGACCGTCACCCTCGCAGAGATCAAGAAGCTGGCCGAGAGTGCCCACAGCTCAGGCGAGGCGGGTCTGTGATGCGCACCTCCACCACGATCGAAGCCTCCGGGGGCGACTGGCGGGAGATCGTCGACTTCGTCACCGAGGCGGAGAGACTCGGCCTCGACATCTGCTGGGTCGCGGAGGCGTGGGGCTCCGAGGCGCCCTCGCCGTTGGGCTATCTCGCCGCGAGGACCGAGCGCATGCTTCTCGGATCGGGAATCATCCAGCTCGGCACCCGCACTCCGATGGCCATAGCCCGCGCCGCGATCACACTGTCGCAGATATCGCAGGGGCGCTTCCTCCTCGGGCTCGGCCCCTCGGGACCGCAGGTGATCGAAGGGCTGCACGGCGTGCCCTTCGCCCGGCCGCTGTCACGGATGCGCGAGACCGTCGAGATCGTGCGGCAGGCCGCCTCGGGGGAGAAAGTCGCCTACCCCGGGCGGGAGTTCCAGATCCCCCTGCCGGGCGGGGAGGGCAAGCCCATGCGTCTGTCGATGCGCGCGGAGCACGACATCCCCGTCTACCTGGCGACCCTCTCGCCGAAGATGCTGCACCTGACCGGTGAGATCGCCGACGGCTGGCTGGGCACCAGCTTCGTACCCGAGGGCGCCAAGGAAGCGTACTTCGACCACCTGGACCGGGGCCTGGCCACCGCCGGTCGTACGCGTGCCGACCTCGACATCTGCCAGGGTGCCGAGGTCGCCTTCGCGGACGACGAGGACGCGCTGCGCGCGATGGTGGCCGGACGCAAGAAGGAGCTGGCCTTCAGCCTCGGCGGCATGGGCTCGGCGACCACGAACTTCTACAACAACGCCTACAGCCGCCAGGGTTGGGCCGAGGTGGCGGCCGACGTCCGGGCACGCTGGCAGGCCGGGGACCGGGACGGCGCGGCCGGCCTGGTCACCGACGAGATGGTGCTGGCGACCACGCTGATCGGAACCGAGGGCATGGTGCGCGAGCGGCTTCGCGTGTGGCGCGACGTCGGGGTCGACACTGTTCGCTTCTACCCCGCCGGCGAGACCCTCGACGCCCGACTCGCGACCCTGGGCCGGGCCGTCGATCTGGTCCGCGACATCGAGGACGAGGCGGCACCGTAACGACAGGCCATGGCGGCCGGGGCGGCACGACAGCGACAAGCCATGGCGACCGAAGCGGGTCGCCATGCGCCGACGCGGCCCATCACGCCTTGGTCCAGGTCAACCGCGGGCACTGATGGGGTCGGCCGCCAGGCCCGACATCAGCAGGATGATCGCACGGAACGTCCTGGCCAGGGCTGACTCCCGGTCCGCCGCGGCGGCGATGATCTGGTTGCCCTCGCACAGGCCGGCCAACAGCAGTCGGGCGACCGTGGCGATGGGAACGTCTGGTTGCAGGTCGCCGCGTTCGTCCAGAACGGTCAGCAGGCGTTCGATCGGCGGCAGGGCGACGGTGTCGTTGATGTGCCGGTACTGCTCTCCCAGGACCGAGGGTGCCTGAGCCATCAGCTCTCGGTGCAGGGGATCGTCGATGGTCCGCCGCAGGAAGGCGTGCGTGAGGTCGGCCACCGCGGTCATGGCGGGCTTGTCCGGCGCGGCACGGACAGCCTCGGACGTCGCGTCGCCCAGGACGCCGACCTGCTGAATCAGCTCCGTGTAGAACTCGGCGAACATCGCCTTCTTGTCCGGGAAGTGGCTGTAGAAGGTGCCCTTGCTCACCCGCGCCGCACCGGTGATGGCCTCGACCGACGTATCCGCGAACCCATTGTCCACGAACAGCTTCCGCGCGGCCGTCACCAGGTCCGCCCGGGTCTGCTCCGCATAGATCTGTCGTCGGTTTGGCCCTCGCATGTGCACCATCGTATATTCAATGACCTGGGGTCAATGAATGACTTACGGTCAGTCGAGGTCGTCGTGAGTGACCGCCGTGACAAAACCCCTCCGGAAAGCAGGCGGAGCCGTGGAAAAGCGCAGGATCGTGTTGCTGGGCGCAACGGGGTACACCGGGCAGCGTGTGCTCCGGGAACTGCTCGCACGAGGGGAGAAGCCGACCTTGGTCGGGCGGAGCCGAACCAGAATGCTGACCCTGGCCGACCGCTACGAGGCGGAGCTGCCGGTGGCCGAGGCCGACGTCACCTCGGCGACCGACCTGACGCGCGTCCTGGAGCCCAGCGATGTGGTCGTCTCCACGGTCGGGCCGTTCATGCGGCTCGGTATGGCCGTCGTCGCGGCTGCTGCGCGGGCGGGCGCACACTACTTCGACTGCACGGGGGGAGGGGCCCTTCGCCCGCCGCGTCCTCCTTGAGCTGGATGCCGTCGCGGCCATCCGGGGAGCGACCCTCGTGCCCGCGTTCGGCTACGACTACGTGCCCGGCAACCTCGCCGGCGCGCTTGCCCTGACGAGGGTGGGCGAGCGGGCGCGCCACGTGGAGATCGGGTACTTCATCACCCGTTCGGGACACGGGGACGAGCTGCTCTACCGGAGCACCCTGCGCGACGCCTGGACCCTGACCACGGGGGGTACGAGGCAAACGCTGGTCGGCGGGGCGGCCGAGGACGGGTTCGCCTACCGCAGGCCGCAGCCCTGGGCTTCCGCCCGCGTGGTCGACGAGCGCGCGGCCAAGCGTGTGCGTACCTTCCACTACGGCGGTGTGAAACGTACGGTCTTGACCGTCCCGGGCACGGAGCATCTCGGACTGCCGGAGGCCTTCCCCCAGTTGGCGAGCGTCGAGGTGGGCCTGGGGTGGCTCGGACGGTGGATGCGCCCGGTGCAGATCGCCGCCACACTCCAGACGCCCTTGTTGCGCTCGGCGAAGGCGCGGGCCGCTCTGGCGCGGTGGTCCGAGCGGCTCCCGGGCTCGCGGCGCGAGCCGGACCCCGATGGCCGTTCCCTGGTGATCGCAGTCGCCCGCGACGGCCACGGTCGGCCCCTGGCCGTGACGGCCCTCACCGGACCCGATCCGTACGAGATGACGGGATCCCTCCTGGCATGGGGCGCCGCCCACGCGGCACGGCCGGATGCCGTCCTCAAGCCCGGTGCGCACGGCCCGCTTGCCGCCTTCGGCCTCGACACCCTCAGGCTCGGTGCCGCCGAGGCCGGAGTGCACGAAGTCGACGGGGCGTCGGCCCGCCGTCGATGACGGCTGAGCGGGCATGGATCACCGCCCCGCTGCGTGTTAAAGCTGACGTCCGGGAAGCCGCTGCCTGGATGGTGGACCATTCGGTCGCCTCCACCGGTTCCCTATGGCGGGCGGTGGCGGATGCCGCCGCCGGCGTATCGGTGAACAGATCGTTCGATCGGGAGTGAGCCGGGGAGCCTCCCCCTGAGTGGTGGACACGCTGATACTGGATCTGCTTGATCCGGAGGAAGCGAGAAGACCGCCGATGGCGATGAAGGACTACTCGGACGAGTTCAAGGCCGATGCCGTGGCCCTGTACGAGTCCACGCCCGGGGCAACGTACAAGAGCATCGCCGCCGACCTGGGCATCAACCGGGCCACCCTGCGTGAGTGGGTGCTGCGGGACCGCGAACGCCGCGGTGTCACCGCCGCGGCTGCAAAGCCGGCCGTCCAACCGGGCGCAGCGGTGCCGTCCGACGATCCGGACGAGCGGATCCGGCAGCTGGAGGCTCGGGTGGCCGAGCTTGAGGCAAGCGAGCGCAAGCTCGCCACCGAGCGGGACATCCTCCGCAAGGCGGCCAAGTATTTCGCCGGAGAGACGAACTGGTGAGGAGCCGCTTCCAGTTCGTCGACGACCACCGGGACACCTACGAGGTGAAGCGGCTCTGCCAGGTCCTGGACGTGAACCGGTCCAGCTACTACAAGTGGCTGGCCGGCGACGAGGCCCGGGCTGCCCGGCAGCGGCAGGACCGGATCCTGGCCGAGGAGATCCGCGAGGTCCACGACGAGTCCGGCGGTGCCTACGGCTCCCCGCGCATAACGGCCGAGCTCTGCGAGAAGGGGCGGCGGGTCAACGAGAAGCGGGTCGCCCGCATCATGCGGACGTTCTCCATCACCGGCATCTCCTGCGCAGACGCGTCCGCACCACCGTCCCGGACCCGGCAGCCGCACCGGTTCCCGACCTGTTCCAGCGGGACTTCACCGCCACTGAACCCGGCCGGAAATACATGGGCGACATCACCTATCTCCCGCTCGCAGACGGGGAGTTCCTCTATCTCGCGACCGTGCTGGACTGCTTCAGCCGCAGGGTCGTCGGCTGGTCCATCGCCGACCACATGCGCACCAGCCTGGTCGCCGACGCCCTGCAGATGGCGGCTGCGACGCGCGGCGGCATGGACGGCGCCGTGTTCCACTCCGACCACGGGGCCCAAGGCGGATTCCAGCAAGCGTCGCAACACGTGATCATTCCAGTGTTGCGACGAGCGTAGCGAAGAGCTCGGCAGGGGTGCGCCAGTCGAGGGTCTTGCGGGGACGGTCTTGGTCTTGTCGAGGTGCCCGTACACCGTGGAGCGGGGCACGTTGAACAACGATGCCTTGCTCGATGACGTGCAGGCCGATGCCTCGCTCGCGCAGCTCGGCACCGAGGGTCACCAGGTGCAGGACAGAGCGGGAGAGACGGTCGAGCCGGGTGACCTTCAACGTGTCGCCCTCGCGTAGCAGCTGCATGACGAGTTCGAGATTCGGGCGGGACGCCTTCGCACCGCTCGCGGCGTCGACGTGAATGCTGTCGTGGTCGACGCCGCGGCCCGCAGCAGGGCGTCGATCTGATGATCGGGGTTCTGGTCGGCGGTCGAGATCCGCGCGTGGCCGATGAGCATGTGTCGGCATCTATCGGCCGGGTCGTTCACCGACGTTGATTCTCGACGCGGGTTGCCGACACAGCCCACCTGAGGGTTCGTGATCACGGGGTGGAGTGTCGGCATCCTTTGCCGACACTCTCTCCCCCGTCGAGGAGAGCTCAGCAGGTCACCGAGAGAACAGCGCCTCGTCGGCTTCCGCGTCGGCTCCGGCTGCGGGAGTAGTGTTCCTCGGGCCGCGGGCGAGGATGTAGAGGAACAGGACGCCCATGACGACCACGCCTGCCCACATGGCCTGCTGCCAGCCGTCGACGAAGGACTGCCGCGCGGCTTGGACGAGTTCCTGCGCGCGGGGGCCTGCACCGTTGGCCGCCTCGACCGCGTTTGCGACACCTTCGCGCGCAGTATCCGCGGCGTCCTGGGGGATGCCGTCGAGCTTGCCGTCGATGGCGCTGCGGTATCCAGCGGACAGCAGCGCGCCGAGCAGGGCAACACCCAGGGCAGTGCCGAACTCGCGGGTGACGTCGTTGACGGCGGAGGCGACGCCCTGCCTCTCGTGCGGCAGGGAGCTGGTGATGGCCTCGGTGGACGGGGTCATGGACAGGCCCATGCCGATGCCCATGGCGAGCATGCCAGGCAGGATCGACAGGTATCCGCCGTCGACGGAGACGATGAGGGCCATCAGCGCCAAGCCGACACCGGCCAATGCGATTCCCATGGCCATGGTGGAGCGGGAACCGATGCGTGCGGCCAGCCTGGGGGCCAGGCCGGAGCTCGTCATCATCGCCACGGCCATGGGCATCAGCGCGAGGGTGGACAGCAGGCCCGACCAGCCCAGGACGGCCTGGAAGAACGGGAAGAGGACAACGAAGATTCCGGCTTGGACGCCGAAGAGGGTCAGCAGCGTGATCGATCCGCCGGCCAGGCCGCGCTCGCGGAACAGGCGCACGTCCAGCAGGGAGGCGTCCCGGCGGCGCAGCTCCCAGAGCACGAAGAAGACAGCGGCGAAGAGACCCACGGCAAGGCTGATCAGGGTGGCAGGGTCGCTCCAGCCGCGCTCGGGGCCTTCCTGGAGGACGAAAATGAGGCCGACGACGGTGACGGCGGAGGTCAGTGCGCCGACGGTATCGAAGGAGCGGTCCGAGTGCTCACGGGAGTTGGGCACCGAGCGCATAGCCATGGCGAGTGCGACGGCGACCAGCGCGACGGGCAGGATGAACAGGTAGCGCCAGCTGGCAACGTCCACAAGTGCGGCGGAGAGGAACATGCCCAGGATGCCGCCGCCTCCGGCGACGCCGGTCCACACGCCGATCGCCTTGCCGCGCTCTTCCTCCGGGAAGGTGGAAGTGATCACGGCGAGGGTGATGGGCATGATCGTCGCCGCGCCGATGCCGCTGAGCAGGCGCGCGCCGAGCATGACTTCGGCCGACGGGGCGAGCCCGGCTATGGCGCTGGCGACGCCGAAGACGATCAGGCCGGTGATCAGCATGGGCTTGCGGCCCAGCCGGTCACCGATGGCGCCGAGCGGTAGCAGCAGTGCGGCCAGGGTGAGTGTGTAGATGTTGATGATCCACAGGATCGTGCTCTGCGAGGCGCCGAACTCGACGGCCAGGTCTGGCTGCGCGACGTTCAGCCCGGATACCGAGGCGATGACTGCCATCAACGCGACACAGACTGCGATCAGGATGGTGCGCAGCTGACGCGCATCCGGCGCACCCCCGGCATGGGCGGCGCCGTCGGCTGCGGCTGGTGCGGGCTGGTTCGTATTCATGGATTCCTTTCAAAAGGGCATGCCGAGGGCAGCGGCGGACCAATGTCCGGCCGCCGGGATCGAGCTGGAGGTCAGTGCTCGCGTGCCGGGCGCACGTCAGGCGGTGGCGGTGCCGTTCAGGCCTGCGGCGCCGCCGATCACCACGGTGTCGACGGTCTCGCCCGGCGGGGTGTCGCTTGCGTACGCGGCAGTGGTGGCAGCCATGGCCGTGCCCCCTTTCCCTTGTGCTCGGGCCCCAGTGGTTCCGGGCCTCTGCGCAGGACGCTAACCCCGTCTTGCGAAGAGGGCATACAATATTGCTCATGACGCAAGATGAGGGCGAGCTGGACAGCCTCGTACGCAAACGCATCCGTGCTTTGCGGGTGGCGCAGGGCTGGTCTCTGGAGGAACTGGCCTCCCGCGCCAGGGTCAGTCAGTCCACGCTCTCCCGCATCGAGAACGGCCAGCGCCGTCTCGCACTGGACCAGTTGCTCACCCTCGCCCGCGCCCTGGACACATCCCTGGACCAGCTGGTGGAGACCGCCTCCGACGACGTCGTCACCAGCCCCATGATCGACGGTGCGCACGGGCTGATGCGCTGGCCCATAAAGGGCGTCCCCGGTATGAGCGTCGTGCGTCAGCGGATGACCGAGCCGCCCCCGGACAATCCCTCGCGCATGCGTGCCCATCCGGGCCGCGAATGGCTCGTGGTCCTGTCCGGCACTGCGGTCCTCCTGCTGGGCCACCGGCGTTTGCGCGTCGAGACAAACCAGGCCGCCGAGTTCCCCACGATGCTGCCGCACGCCATCGGCGCCGAGGGTGGTCCCTGCGAGATCCTGGGCATCTTTGACCGCGACGCCCGCCGCGGCCACCAGCGCGACAGTCAGGGCGCCAGCGGCGACCGCGAATCGGACGGCTCCTGCACGTGACCGCCAGCCCGCTGCAGGGCGTTTTGCGCGTTCGGCACCCCGCACAGCCATCTCGTTGCGGATACGGGAAGTGATTGCGCCACACGCGCATGATCGTCTTAGCGTGGGGGCATGACCCACGCGCACCCGCACACCTCCCCTGACGGCCACCACCAGCATGACGTCGACGGCCAGGCGGAGATCCTCGACCTGGACGCGGAAGTCCTGGCCGAGCACACCGTCGCCATCACCAAGTGGCTGCCCATCCAGGAACCTCCCGGCCAGATCGTGGATCTGGGGTGCGGCACGGGGGCGGGCACCTTCACGCTCCTCGACCGTTTCCCCGAGGCGCACATCACGGCGGTCGACGTCTCGGCCCGGCACCTTCAGCGCCTGTGGGAGAAGGCGTGCGCCCGGGGCGTGGCGGGGTGCGTGCGTACCATTCAGGCCGATCTCGACGAGGCCGACTGGCCCGACCTCGGCACGCCGGACCTGGTATGGGCATCGGCCTCGATGCACCACGTAGCCCATCCCGACCGCGCCCTGCGCCACGTGCACGACCTGCTCGCCCCCGGCGGACTGTTGGCAGTGGTGGAGCTGTCCGGCTTCCCTCGATTCCTGCCCGAGCACGCCCCGGAAAACCGGCCCGGCCTGGAGGAGCGCTGCCATGAGGCGAGCGACCGCCTCCACGCCGAACACGTCCCCCACCGCGGCGCCGACTGGGGGCCCAAGCTGGCCGAGGCAGGGTTCACCGTCGAGGGCGAGCGCACTATCGCCGTGAACATCGTTGGCTCCGACAGCAAGGCGGTCGGAGCCTATGCCCTCGGCAGCCTGCAGCGCATGCGCCACAGCGTGGCCGACGCACTCTCGGCCGAGGACCTGGCCGCAGTCGACCGGCTGCTCGATGTCGGCAGCCCGCACAGCATCCTGCGCCGCGACGATCTCGCAGTACGCACCGAACGCACCGTCTGGGCCGCGCGCCGCACGGATTGAGCTCCACACCGCCGCCGGCGGGCGCCCGGCACGTCTCTGCGTAGGCCGCTTGCCCGCCCCGCATCACCCACACCCATCATCTTGCCCCGGGCCGACCACGCCGCCTCGTACCTCCGACCACGCCGGTCCTCCGCGCTGTCTGAGAACCGGCGTGGGCTGAGCCTGGCTCAGCGGCCGGTTGCCGATCCTGCTCTCGCAAAGGGCCGTTTGTGAGTGGGCTGCGCGCATCTGGTCTTTGCTCTCGCTCGGACCACGGGGCGGTCGACGGAGCCGTCAGTGACGCCATAATCTACGTGGCGATGATAAAAATCGACGTTGTGTAGAGTTGGCGGTGGGGAGCAACCCAGCTCCTCGCGGGTCTCCTCTGGAGGAGCACATGCAGAAGCGGAACTGGCTCATCACCGGCGTCAGCACGGGCCTCGGCCGTGCCTTCGCCCAGGCCGCCCTGGCCGCCGGGCACGCAGTCGTTGGCACGGTCCGTACCGAGGAGGACCTGCGGGCCTTCGAAGGGCTGAAGCCCGGGTACTCTCACGGCCGCATCCTGGATGTGACCGACGACGCCGCCGTCTCGCGTGTGATCACGGAGGTGGAGCAGAGCGTCGGCCCCCTGGATGTCGTCGTCGCCAACGCCGGCTACGGCCTGGAGGGCACCTTCGAGGAAACGCCGCTGGCCGAGGTGCGGCGGCAGTTCGAGGTCAACGTATTCGGGGCAGTGGCCACCCTGCAGGCGGCCCTGCCCCACATGCGCCGGCGCCGCCGCGGACACCTGATGGCCGTCACTTCCATGGGCGGGCTGATGGCCGTGCCCGGCATGTCCGCCTACTGCGGCAGCAAGTTCGCCTTGGAAGGCATCCTGGAGGCATTGGGCAAGGAGGTCGCACAGTTTGGGATCCATGTGACGGCGATCGAGCCCGGCTCCTTCCGCACCGACTGGGCCGGACGGTCCATGACCCGCGCCGCACGGTCCATCGAGGACTACGACGAGCTGTTCGCCCCCATCCGTGAAGCGCGGCAGAAGGCCAGCGGAAATCAGTTGGGCAATCCGGCCAAGGCCGGGGACGCCGTCGTGCACATCACGTCGGTCGACCAGCCGCCGGCCCACCTCGTCCTGGGCTCGGACGCGCTGCGACTGGTCACCGCCGCGCGCACGGCCGTGGACGAGGACATCCGCGCATGGGAGACGCTCTCCCGTACGACCGACTTCGCCGAGGGCGCTCAGCTCTGATGTCCGGCCACCACCCCGCCCGGAGTCGACGCACCACCGAACGCAAGGGTGACGTCCGGGAGCGGGCCATCCTCGACACCTGCGAAGCTCTGCTGGCGCAACAGGGCTATGACGCCATGACCGTTGGCGACATTGCGCAGGGCGCCGGCATCACACGTGGCGCCCTGTACTTCTACTTCGGCTCCAAGCAAGAAGTGGTCACCGCGCTCGTGGCCCGGACCGTTGAGCACCTGTGGGAGCGGTCCCGGGCCACCGCGCAGACCGACGATCCACGCCAGGCCATCGCAGCAGCCATGCGGCGCACGGTCGAGCTGTGGAACGAGCACGGCCTGGTCATGCGCACGGCGATCGACCTGTCGTTGACCGTGCCGGAGATCGGCGAGCTGTGGAGCCACACGGCTGACTTGTTCATCACGGCCATCACCGCCGTCCTGGAACGAGCCGGCGTTCAGGCTGGCACCGAACCGCATCAAGCGTCGGCGATGGCACGCGCCCTGTGCTGGATGATCGAGCGGACCTTCTACCACGCCTCGCAAGAGTCCCGCGAGGAGTTGCAAAAGGCATCTTCGACCTGCGAACACATCTGGCTGACCAGTGCCGGTCTCGCCACCTGAATGATTGTTCCGCAGCCGCTCCTGGTCCTTCTCCAAGGCGTCCAGACCTCGATCAGGTCCTCCGGCTCCCACTCCTGTCGCATCCTGGGCCTCCCTCCGGTCGTCGTGACCGGAACAACCTCGCCGAGCACGACGCTCGATGAGGCCAGAAGATCCAAAACTCTGACAAACAGTCTCCAGATCCGCTACAGAGAGCTACTGGTCACTTCGTGGCAGCTTCGGGAGAACATGGCCGGGCCGGTCTTCGTCACTGCGATCCCTTCTCGTTGGCCAGGATGCCGTTCTCCCGCAGCACGGCGGGAACGTCGTGGTACTCCGCCCGGGTCAGCACTATCGGGTGCGCCCGCTGGTAGGCCACCCGCTTGCGCATCTCAGCGGTCAGCAGCGGGTACACCGGGAGCTTGGCTTTGTGCGTGGGATCTGACACCGCTTATCGCCTCAGAGACGACACTGCCGGGTGCAGGCACAGAGTGATATCGCCGAGAACTGACACCGCTTGAGGCCTTGCGGAGGGAAGATCGCTGTGCTTCTCGTGGTGCGGGAGCGCTGCTGTCGCCCATATCCAAGATCGCTTGGCTTTCAGTCCTGTGGTCCAGTCGGAGCTCTCACTGGGGTGGCCCAGCTGCCCAGGATGGGCAGTACTCGGGCCGTGGACGAGTCGGATTCGACGGTGTACACGATGAGGTGCTGATCTGGGGCGTGGGGCGCGGTGACGATCTCGATGTTGAAGTCGAGGGGCCCGGCCTCGGGATGGGCGATGCGTTTAGGCACCGAAGCGTAGTCACGTACGGTGTGGTCGTCCCACCAGCGGGCGATGTCCGGGTCGGTACGCCGCAGGTCGTGCACGGCGGCAATGAGCCGCTGGTCGTCTGGTCGCCTGCCGACCTCCATACGCATCGCGGCGACCGACCGGGCTCCGAACTCGGCCCAGTTGACGATGCGCTCGCGGGCCAGGGGATCGCGGAACAGGTAGTTCATGAAGGATGAGCCCGGCGGCAGAGCGCGTCCGAGAACCGCTTGCAGCAGCGCGTTGTGCGCGAGCACTTCGGCACGCTGGCCCAGCAGCAGCACCGGGACGTGGTCCAGGGTCGCGGCCAGGCGCAGCAGTCCTGGATCGGGGCGTTGCACTTGCGGTGCCGGTCGGCGGGCCGGGGTCGCTGGAGCCGCGAGGTCGCGAAGATGCGCGGCTTCCACCTCGTTCAGCCGCAGAGCCCGGGTCAGCGCGGCGAGCACGGACTCCGAGACTGTTGCCTGCCGGCCCTGTTCCAGCCGGCTGTAGTGGTCGGTGCTCAAGCCCGCCAGCATGGCCAGCTCCTCCCGGCGGAGCCCTGGCACACGTCGGGGACCGGGAAACGCGTCGATGCCGGCCTGGGCGGGCGTGAGCCGGTCCCGGCGGGCTCGCAGGAAGGCACCGAAAGCGGAGCGGTCGTGACTCATCCCCTCACGGTACGGCCCGGCGGCACCGTCCTGCCTGGTCATGCCGTGCCTAGGGAACACTCGCACTGGTTGTGCGCCAGTGGGGCCCGTGAAATGGCGTCATGACCTCATCGCAGGAATCCCAATCCTCCCAGCACGTCCTGCCGTTTCATGGCCGCTCCGCGGTCGTGACCGGATCGACCAGCGGCATTGGTGCCGCCATCGCTCGCGTGCTCGCGGCACGCGGCGCTCATGTGGTCACCAGCGGCCGTGACCCACGGCGCGGCGAGGAGGTGGTCTCCGGCATTCGCGCCACGGGCGGCAAGGCCGACTTCGTCCCCGTCGACCTTGCGGGCAAGGCCGACGCGGTGCGCGAGTTCGCCGCTCAGGCGACGGCGACCGCGGGCGGGCGGGTGGACATCCTGGTGAACAACGCAGGCCTCTATCCCGCCACATCCACGGCGGATCTCCCCGACGCCGACCTTGACGCGATGCTCGCGGTCAACATCCGCGCACCGCACGTGCTCGTCGGCCGGATGGCGCCAGACATGGCGGCCCGGGGCGCCGGGGTGATCGTGACGATCGGATCATGGATGGCCGCCGTGGGAAGTCCGTTCGCCGCTCTCTACACCGCCACCAAGGCCGCCGACGAGCAGATGACCCGGACCTGGGCCGCCGAATTCGGCCCCCGGGGGGTCAGGGTCAACGCCGTCGCTCCCGGCGTCACCCTGACTCCCGGGAACGAGAGCGCCCGCCCGATCATCGAGCGAATGACTGCCACGACTCCGGCCGGAGTCCCGGTCGCTCCCGAGGACATCGCCCACGCTGTCGCCTTCCTCGCCTCCGACGAGGCCCGTATGATCCACGGCACCACCCTCTACGTCGACGGCGGTATCACCACCACCCGCCTGGTCTGACCTCAGGAAACGAGCACGCGGGGCGCCACGGGTTGGTGACGGCCACGAGTCCGGACCGCCTCGCCACGCTCCAACTCGCCTGGCGCGGCTTGTGGACAAACCTGGCTTCCAGCGCCCCGGACTGTGCGGCGCCCCGAGCATGAGCACCTGATGCTCATGCTCGGCAGCGACTGCCGATCAGCTCGCTGCGGTGTTTAGGCCGCCATTACACGTTGTCACCGCTGGCGTGACCAGTTCCGGTGCGGGCGGCTCGCCCTGCGGGCGAATACTGCAACTCTCGAATACCGACACTCCACCAGTGGCATGTCGACACGGTGGACACGGAGATCGTGGCGATCGCGGGCTCCCCGGCCCGCCCCGCCTACCTCGTCGTCCGGCTCCCGGACGGCACCCTCGCCCAGACCGCGCAGCTGGACAGCAGGCAGCGCGCCGCTGTCGGCCGGGCGCTCGCGGACGGCGTCCGGGAGGCGCTGCCCGGCGGGGGCCACCGGGTGGTCACGCCGCTGCTCGCTGAGATGGAGGTGGGTACCACCCGGCACCGCACCGTGCGGTTCGTTCGTCTCCGCGAGGACCTGGGGCCCGCCGAGCCGTGGCCGTCCGGGTGAACAGGGCGGTGTCGCCAGCGCCTTGACCGGCGCCCGGACGCTACAAGGAGGGGGAACCGGCGCGGGAAGGAACGGGCGGAGGGCCGATGGCGACATGCCAGGACGAGCCGGGCGCCCGGGAATGAGCGCGCCAGGCCGTGGACACGGCCGACCGTGTCCACGGCCCAGGCGTCCCCGCGGGCGAGCTGCCGGGCTCCCTCCAGGGCTGCGAGGCGATCTCCGACGTGGTGCGGCTGCTGGCCGACCCCACCGTGCCCGGGGCACTGACCGCGGCCCGCTCGGCCATGCGGCGCGCACTGCGGGTGATGCCGCAGTCCGGGCCTGACCAACTGTGCTACGAACAGCGCTGGCGCGGACGCCACCGATGGGACGGTCCGCTGCAGGTGTGCGACCGGCCGACCTGCGGCCGCTGCCTACCACTGAAGGCCGCAGCAGAAGTTGAGGCGACGCGCGCTCACGGTCCCGCTGCGGCAAAATGATCGCTGCCGGCTGCTGGACCCCGGCGGTGTAGTGCCCTGCGTTGACAGGACCGCAGGGCTCGGGCGGCCCCGGCACTCTGGGTCGGGAGCCGCCCCTCCACCTACGCCTGGTCGCAGTGCATAGGTGCGCTGTATGAGGGGCCTCGACCGATAATTCCTCCCATCAGCTTTCCGTGAGCTCAGAATCGGTGTGGCCAGAAGAACGAGTCAGGGACGCGAACGGCGGGCGGCCTGCGGGGCGTGACGACGCCGATGGCGTCTTCGGCGGCCCGCAAGGCCTGTTCGTGGCTGCCGCTGCCGAGGTGATGAGCAGCGCAGTTTCTGCAGTCGCCGGCTCCGGCGTGCCCGGCACCATCGCTGAGACCGCGTACATGGGCGAAGGCGTGTTCGGGGAAGTCGGCCCGCACCGTGTGCCAGGTGCCGCTCTGCTCTTCTGCGGTAAGGCCTGCGGCCACTTCCGGGTGCATCGGCGCGTACACCTGACCGTCGTGCTCGCGGAGCATGAAGACGCGGTCGACGTACTCACGTTGCGAGTTGAGAGGGCATCAAAAAACGTGCAGGTCACGGCAGTTGTTCAGGGCTTGCGACGCGGGTCGAATTGGCCTGCCGCGCGGCCTCGGCCGCACCGCTTGGGACTCCGGTCACCTGCTCGGTGAACTCGACCAGAGTGAGGCGAGGGCCGGCGCCGTTCGGAGGTCACCGGCGCGCGGTCGCCGAGCGGGGGCACCTGCGCGCCATGGCCAACCACGCCCGGGCGGTGGCGGTGCTGATCGCCCGGAAGTCCGGCGCGGGCGGCGAGCTCCCGACAGATGAGCCGGGACAGCCGTCTCCTACGCGGTGTGGGCCCTGGCCGTGGCTGCGGCCGGGGCCCGCTGGCGTACGGCAACGATGGCACGGCTCCCGCCGACGGCGCCACGCTGACTGCTGCGGGGCTCGATGACTTCTCCGACGCCGCGTTCAACCTCGTCCGCGAGGTGTGAGGCCGGGCGGGGCAGGTGGACTGAAGGGAGCCTCGGGTTCCTGGGATCGGGCCCAGCCGTGGGCGTGCATGGTCTCGGTCTCCCAGTCCTCGAACAGCTGGGGGAGCGCCTACGGGTCGCGGTCGGCGTCGCGGTGCCAGCGGATGAAGGCGCGGGCGTCGGGACGGTGTGCGTCGCAGGCGGCCCAGAGCTCCATCCACACACCGGTCCCAAGGGGCATGTACCCGAGCACCTCAGGATCGACCAGCTTGGGACGGCTGTCGAGCTATCGCATGTGTTCCCGGAGTCCGGCTGCCGCGGTCTCGGGGGAGGCGAAGAACTGCCAGTGGGGACGGATGCCAGTCTCTGACTGTCCCGACCAGCTCAACTCGACCAGCGCCCAGCGGATCGGCTCTTCGGCAACTTTGAAGAGCACGTGGTCTCGTCGGCTGCAGTGCGCGACTGCCGTCAGCGGACGCTGCGCGAGCGGATGGCTCGGCTTGAGGTCGGCTGCAACCTCCGCTACGAGTTCGGTCTCGAAGAGGGCGTGGTCGTTTCCGGGGATGGGGACCCAGCCAGTCGGCAGGTTGATATCCGTTCCTGCTGGGTCGGCCTGGTGTGCGTCCTCGACAAGGGCGCGGAGCTCGGCGACGCGGTTCTTCTGGGTTTCGAGGTAGGCCGGGGACTCGTCCCGCGTCCACTGCTGCCAGAGCCCGTCCGGGGCGGTGAAGCGTCCGGCGAAGTCGGTGCCGAGTTGTGTGTCGATGTCGAGTAGAGCCCCGATGGCCCAGTGCTGGTCGTAGTAGAGATCCGGCCGACGCAGAAACAGGTCGAGGTAGTCGCAGAGGATCTGAGCGTCTGCCGGCGTGCCGAAGCAGGCCAGCGCAAAGCAGTAGCCCTGACCGGCGTAGGTCTGGCGACTCTCGATGAGCAACTCGCCGATCCGCTGGCGTTGCCGTGTGTGGCCGCCGATGCCGGCCATCCACGCGGCGACCAGGCGCTCACGCCAGCCGGAGCCCTGTCCAAGGAGGGCGGCGAACTCCTCGTCGTCGACCCGCGCGGAGTCCGCGATCAGCTCGCGGAGGAAAGCAGTGCGCTCGACCGACTTTAGGCGCCGCCGCTGCAGGTTGCCGTGTAACAATTCGAGATGGCGAAGGTCGACGGAGACATAACGGCGGATGGCAGCGCCAAGCGCGGCGGGATCAGGCAGGTCATCCATTCGATCATCTTCGGGTGCGACCGGGTGAGTGTCGACTGGATTGGCGGGGCATCACTCTGCGGTTCGGCTGCAGGTTTCGGCGCCACTCGGGCCTTCGGCGGGCTCGGCGAGTTCGGCCAGAAGTTCCTTGATCCGGGCGATGATGGCGGTGTGCCGCTCGACCTCGCGCGGCCATCCGCGTTCTGTGGCCGCCGCAACGATTGACAAGACAGCACGGGCGGCATGGTGGTCATCATGACGCCGGCGGAAGGAGGGGCGGTTCCGAGTAAACGTCTGGTCTGGAGACATGACCTGGACCGCTTCCACAGCCCCATCCACTGTGTGTGGGGCACGGGGCGTGAGCGGGTGCACCGTATAGGCAGCCAGAGCCAGAGCGCTGTTGTCAGTGCCCCCTGGCATGGTTCGGATCATGTTCGAGGGACTTGATGACATTGACTGGTCGTTGCTGGATCACGCGTACGGCACGTCCGAGGAGATACCGGCGCTGTTGAGATCGCTGCGCTCCCCACACGCCGAGGAGCGCGGCAAGGCTCTGGACCGTTTCTACAGCGCCGTCCACCATCAGGGCAGCGTGTACTCGTCGACGGCGGCCAGCCTGCCCTTCCTGTTCGAGCTGGCCGTCGACCCTTCGACTCCCGACCGGGCGGCCGTGGTCGCACTGGTGGTCAGTATCGGCCGCGAGTCCCTCGAGCGGGGCTTCGCAGACGACGGCACCGAGATCGAGTACGACCCGCCGGCCGGCTGCGCACAGGCCGCCGCCTTCCTGCGCGCACGGGGCGGCGACCTCGCCGACCTCGCCCGCAACGACGACCCGCATGTGCGCCTGGCCGCGATCCCCGGACTGGGGCTGTTCCTCGACGATGCCGGCCAGGCCGCCGCCCTGCTGCGCGATCGGCTGGCCGCCGAACGCGGTATCGCGGCCCGGCTGCGGATCCTCGACGCGGCCGCCGCTCTCGCACTGCGCCTGCCAGAGGCTTCGCCGTACGTGGAGGACTGGCTTGTCCAGCTCGCCGCCGCCCCGGCCTGGGGGCCGGTGACCCGGCTCGCGGCCCTGATCCAGCACGCCCGCTGCACCCCACAGGACATCGGTGACGACGTCGTCCCGACGGCCGTCACCCTGCTGCACGAGAGCACCCGCACGCTGCCCGCGCAGCCGATCGCACCGGCCCCGAGCCGCCCGTCCGTCTCCGCCCAGCGTATTCCACCCCAGATCGTCGCCGCCTTCGAGTATCTCGACCACAGCACACGGGTGTACGCCCTCACCACGGGCCTGCTGCGCACCTTCCACGACGTACTGGGGCACCGGGTGGCCGAGCGCACCGTGGTGCTGGCCGAGCAACTGGCCAGCCCCGATCCCGGCACGCGCCTGGACGCGGTCCGGATGGCCGGAGAGCTGATACGGACCTGGCGCGGGGACCACACCCGCCTCCTGCTCCTGGTCGCCACCCAACTCACCACGACCGACCTGGAGGTTTCTACCGAAGCGGCCGGTGTCCTGGAGGCCTGCCACCCGATCGCCGACCCGGCCCGGGAAGCACTCGCCGCGCACGTCGACGCCCAGCGCGCGGCACACGGCCCGGATGTCTGGAGCGCGCCCGATGCGCGGCTGCGCAAGAGCCACCAAGCGGCCGTCCGGGCCCTGGCCCGCCTCGGCGATACCCGTGCGCTGCCGAGTCTGCTGGCCGCGCTGGATGGCGGCGTCGATGCCTGGCGTGCCATCCAGGTCGCACGCCATCTGCCGCAGGCGGCGGACGAGTTGGTGCCCCGGCTCGGCCACCACCTGCACCGCCTCGATCTCGCCCAGGAGTGGACCACGATGAGCGTCAACGCCATCCTCTCCGCCCTCGCCGCGCTCGACGACCCGGCTGCAATCGAGGTGGTGGTCGACGCCCTCGACGCCGCGGACCGTCATGAGCAGCACGGCGTCACAGCATCAGCGTTGAAGGCACTCCGGGCGTTCGGTCCGGCGGCGTCCGACGCACAAGAGGCGATCCGGGCGCTGACCACCCACACGGACGCGCACGTACGGCCCGCCGCCGTCGCCGCCCTGTGGGCCCTCGGCGGCGACCCAGCCGAGGTCATGCCGCTCCTGCTCAACCTCCTCGACGACCCGATCACCTTCCGCATCAGCGAGGCGGCCGATGTGCTCGCCGAGATCGGCCCGCCCGCCTCCGCCGCCCTGCCGCGCCTGCGGGGGCACTTGGGGCACGGTTATGAGTGGGTGCGGGTGCCGTGCGCGGCCGCCTTGTGGGAGATCGGCGGCGCAGCCGAGGCCCCGGCAGTCCTGGACGTCTTGTTGCAGGCCGTAGCCCACAACCCGGCGACGGCGAACACAGTCGTGGCGTGCCTGGACCGCATGGGCGCCCTGGCGGCACCCGCTGTGCCCCTGCTCCGCGAGCAACTGGCCCAGCCTGGACGCGGTGACGGGTTCCAGACACTCGAACGCGACGAGGAACTCCAGCGGATCACCCGAACCCTCATGGCCCGCCTCGATCCTTTGGAGCAGGGGCTGACGAGCTGACATTCCCGCTCGTTGCCGAGGAGTGAGAAGACCGCCAGGGCGCAGTGGCTGCGGCACGGTCACCAGACAGGGCCCTCCGGCTCCGTAGGTGACGTGTGAAATGCCACCGTGGCAAAGGCGGAGGACACACGCACCTCCCACGAGCACCGTGACCTGCGCTGGACGTTCGTGTGCCGGACATGGAGACGGGCCTCGGTTAGTCTGGCTCGCCGCGGTTCCTTCCGAGGTTGCGGGTGTGTCAGCTGCGCCTATTGTCCTGTGGCCTGGTGGAGGTAATGCGTGCCTGGCAGATCGTTTGCACCGCTGTCCGACCTGGTGGAGTCGCTGACCGGTGATGTGGTCTTCGCGATGTCGAGGGGTAGTAAGGAGCTGTTTCACAGCGACACGCTGGCCTGGTACGTGGAACACCATCCGGTGGTGGGTGAGGCCCTGTTGGACGCCTGGCGGGGACCCCAGGGCCCTCGCGACACCGGCCCGGTGCGGGTGCGACGGGAATGGCGGAACCTCGATCTCGTCGTGGAGTATCCCGGGCACGCCCCGCTGGTGATCGAGAACAAGGTCTTCTCGCTGCCGGACACCGACCAGCTGAATGCCTACGCCCGTGGCAAGCTCCACGGGCTGGAAGGCCCCGTCCCGGTACTGCTCAGCCTGGTCGATCCGGGATGGCCGGGGCGGTCATGGACGACGCCGGGCGGGCTGGTGTGGCGGTACCGCGGTTATGACGAGTTGGGGGCCGCTCTGCGTCCTTGCCTGCCGGAGTTGCGGACGGCGGACATATTCGGCGCCGCCGTGTTCGAGCGCTGGCTCGATCTGGTCGACACGCTCGTGCGCCTGAGAACCGAGGTTGGTGTTCCTGAGGCGTCGGAGCCGTTGTTGCTTCCCGAAAAAGCGGCCGCCGTTCTCAAACCAGCCCGCTTGGACGCCACGGTGCAGAAGATGCGATGCCTGCACGCCATGAACCTCATCCAGGATGAGCTGGCGGGAGAGATCGAACGGGAAGCAATCGTGGTCCGTACCGCGATGAGCCGGGGGCAGGGCATCATCGCCAGGAGGGCCAGTTCCGACTCGTGTATCTGACGGGCGCGGGCCCCGGGTTCGGCAAGGGCGAGGACCGCAGAACGACCCGCGAGGCCGAGGCGCGCGCTTTCGGCGACTACTTCCGTTTCGACCAGGCGCGGCAACTGCTCGGCGACACCGGACCGGAACGGCCCGTCGTCGCCCCGGACAGGCCGCTGTCCTTCAACGGCTTCGCTCCCGACTTCGTCTACCGCAGCATCCCGGCACCCGACCTGACCATCGAACAAGTAGTGGGTCTCGGCGTCGCGTATGCCCACGAGGCCATGAAAGCCCATCGCAACCCGTTCGTCGGACTCCTCCCATAGGAATCACCGACCACTGATGACTGCCTGGCCGCCGCCAGGCATGGCGGCGGTAGTGTGCGCTCCCTGAACGAAGGTGGGGGTGGGATGGACGTCCTGGGAGTCGACGCCTGCGGTAAGCAGGGCTGGGTCGGGATCCGGCTCACAGACGGTGCGTATGCCGGCAGTCTCGTGGATGGCCGTCTCGACGCGCTGATCGAGCGTGCCGCTGGAGTGCACGTGATCACGGTGGACATGCCACTAGGCCTCGTCGAAAGCGGCTGGCGGGCCGCGGACCAGCCGCGAAAACTCTTCTCGGTGCACGGCACAGCAGTGTCTTCCTCATCGCGCCGAGGGCGGCGTGGCAGGAGGCGCAGTACACGTCGGCCGCGGACCGGTGCCAGGAACTCACCGGCAACCGGCTGACCAAGCAGGCATGGGCGCTGGCGCCGAAACTGCTGGAGGCCCGGGCGTGCAGGCTGGCCGACGACAGGATCCACGAGGTGCACCCCGAAGTGTCCTTCTGCGCCCTGACCGACGGCGCGCCACTCAGTTACGCGAAAAAGACCTGGCGCGGTCAACACCTGCGCCGCTCCCTGCTGGCCGAAGCCGGGATCGTGCTCCCGGACGAGCTCGGTGAAGCGGACCGCGTGCCGGCGGACGACGTCCTCGACGCAGCCGTCGCGGCATGGTCGGCACACCGGATCGCGCAAGGGGCGGCAGGCCGCATCCCCAAGGTGCCCGAGCTCGATGCCGAAGGCCGTGCTGTCGAGATCCGGTTCTAACCCCAAGCCCTCCCTTTCTCCTCTGCGAGCCGGTCCTTCTCGGCTGACGATCCACATCGTCGAGCGCGATGGTCTTCACACGCTGCTGACGGAAGGCCGGGGCTGGATCACAGGATGCGGGTCACCACGTTCGCGGTGACCCGCTGGCTACAACGCCTGCGGGGAATCGAAACCGCCGACTTGCCGGCACCGAGCGGTGAGTAACGATCACTCCCGGTACGCCACAGCGTTCTCCTGCAGTTGCACCGCCGCCACCAGGCTCAGTCCCGGCTCCGCTTGACGCAGCACCTTCACCGCTGCGACCGAGGCGACATCCCCGGTGAAGCCGACGGCGGCCAGCCGTGAGCGGACCCAACGCGCGCGTACCTCGGCCTCGGTGGCGGCGGCGGTGGACTCGGCGATCGCAACGGCCCCTTCCAGACCCGCGCGTTCCTCGAGCGGGGCATCGGCCAGCGCTTGGCGCAGGACGGCCGCGATCACGTCCGCATCGCGCAAAACGGGGATGGCGTCTTTGGACGGCCCCAGGATTCCCATGCGAATTGGTTGGTGGCCATATGCCCTGGCGGCCAAGCAACTTGAGCCCGAGGGCGATCAGTGAGTTTCTGCCTGCCTGTGATCGGCCGCGGGCGAACCAAGGCCGGTCACAGACGGGCAAGGGAGCTGATGCTCAAATCTCCCGGCGAGCCCGAGTGCCGCACGCGGCCGCGCCGCTAGTTCAACGAAGGGTAGATCCCGTCGACGCAGATAACGTAGGTCAGCCCGTTGGGCGCGGAATCCCGCAGGTCGGGCAACTGGAATGTCGTTGTACCATTGCCGCCGTACATGGTGCCGAGCAGTGAGAACAGCGCCTCGTTCGTGACGATGCGCATCACCTGCCCCCTTGCCGGCACGCCGCCCGCCCGGGTCCCGGCCACCAACCACACCGAGCCCATCGTGCACGGAGCCCCGGTGCTCTCGTCCGCCACCCCGGGTACCATCCCGAACCGCGAGTCCGGCCCGGGGTCGCCCTTGTCTCCCTTAGGACCAGCGGGTCCGGTCGCGCCCGTAGCCCCGGCCGGGCCGACGGGGCCGGTAGCACCGGCCGGTCCGGTGGCCCCGGTGTCACCCTTCGCGCCCTGCGGTCCCGCCGGTCCGGTGACCCCGGTGGCACCCGTCTTCCCTTTGGCACCCTGCGGCCCGGTAATGTTCCAGGACACGCCGCGTTCGGCACTGGTGCAGTGCTGACCATGGGTGGGGTCGATGATCCGCACCGTCAGATGCGTCTTGTCCACACACGCGTGGACCTCGTTGTCCGACGTCGACGCAGTGGGCGACGCCGCGGCGGCTGTAGCGGAAAGCGTGACGATCAGGGCGGCGCCGAGCATGGCTCTGCGCGCTATGGGCACGGAGAATTTCACCGAGGGCCTCACAGGCAAGTCGGGGTGCAGCCCCGATGATGAATGTGTGAAGAATCGGTGTTGATGATGCAGCGTCAGCTCCACTGGCACAAGAGCGGGAGAGGCCCGGTGGTGCTCGCCCCAGGCGCGATGACGGGTTCACCTGGCCCAAGGCAGGGACAGAGGGAGCATTCCCTTGTTGAGGTGCCCAAGTCGACGAAGATCTGCGGGTGTTGGGGGAAGACCAAGAGAGCACCGATGGATGGGCCGCTGAGGGGGAGAGGCGTGTGGCGAAGAAGCAGCGTGGGGTGCGCATTCCCGTGGGTGAAGGACTCGCTGGGCAACGAGTACGACCGGTCCGAGATCGGCCGTCAGCCGCACCCGCACTACGTGATGCCCCTCAAGTGGGGCCGGTGCGGAACCAGGGTGAGCGCCCGGCACGGCAACGCCGACGACCCCGATGGCCGGACCTCCCTCTACTTCAGGCTCGACCCCCATGCACCGGCCTGCACGTACGACCTCGACCAGCGTGGCAAGCAGCTCGCCGCCGGCTCGGCGGGCACGGTGGTGCGGCGCGCGGGTCAGTGGCGTCTGATCTGCCCGCCCCTGGACCACCTCGGCGCCGGCGGGCACACCAAACGGCCACCGGCCGGGATGGCCCGCCCCGGCCGTACGGGCGGGGCCGGTCCGCGCACGACCAGCAAACAGGCAGGACAGGCGATCGCCTCGGCACGCCGTATCGTGCAGATCTTCCAGGACTTCGACCAGGACCCCGAGGTGGCCGAGAGGTTCGCCGCGGTCGCCCCTGACGGAACACGCAACATCCCATGGACGCATTGTCAGCAGTCAAACAATTCGGATCTGGCGCTGA
This sequence comes from Streptomyces sp. NPDC101152, assembly GCF_044768275.1. Taxonomy (NCBI): domain Bacteria; kingdom Bacillati; phylum Actinomycetota; class Actinomycetes; order Kitasatosporales; family Streptomycetaceae; genus Streptomyces; species Streptomyces sp. NPDC101152. The sequence continues at coordinate 32,505 of NZ_JBIWPO010000064.1, forward strand.
TCTTGTGACGCAGTCCGTGTCAGGGCGCAACGCCGCTGCCGTTGCGTGGCCCGGCAGGTGAGCAGACCTGCAGCATATCCGCGACTATGCCAGGAACCGCCGAAAGAGCCGAGGCGGCCGGCCGCGTCACTCCTCCTCGTAAGGGAAGCGGGCGAATGGCGCTTCCTCTGCGAAGAAGGTCTTGGCGCGAATCGTGGCTCGCCTATCGTCGAGTACTTGACCTGGCTGGGAGCCGTTGCCGAGCAGCACGCCGCCGAAGTGCATACCCATGTATGCGGCAGTGTGGTGCAGGGTGAGCACCAGCGGTTCTGCGACCATCTCCTCTCGATGCGCCATCGCCGTCACCCCCCACAGAGTGCGACCCGCCATTTTCGTCCTGAAGCCCGGGTCTGGGGTTGTCAGCCACTTCGACCAGTAGTCGAAGTAGCGTTTGGCGTAAGAAGACAGCGAGTACCAGTACAGCGGCGACGCGATCACTATGTCGGTGGCGGTGAGGGTTGCCTGCCGCAGCAGTTCCTCGTTCTCCTGCTCCTGCCATGGCGCGCCGGCGTGCCGCGCGTCTACGTAGTCGGGCAGCGGCAGTTGTGCCAGGTCCAGCCAGCGCTGTTCGGTATCGTTCGGGAGCTGCTCCGCTGCGGTCCGAGCCAGCTGCTCGGTGTTGCCGTCCGGTCTGGCGCTGGCTAGGAGAAAGAGGAACGAACGGGTCACGTGAGGCTCCAGTTGTCGCTGTCGAATGCGGCACGTCCAACCCCGCCCGACTCCGTGGTATTTCCGGGCACTCAGTACTGGCTTCAGACGCCGCCGGAACACCCCCGCGTCGGCGGAGAGGACTCGAACCAGGTGACACCGGTTCGGTGCCGTCGTCTCACCTCCGCTCTCGCGGAGAGGACTGCCCCGTCCGCGACCACCTGCCCAGCGTGTTCGGCTCACCTCCGCTCTCGCGGAGAGGACCGGACGGTGCGGACTTCGTGGCGAAATTCTTCCCGACTGAGTCGGGGAGACGACAGTGAGGTCGACCCGGAGCGCGGTACTGGCCTCACGGCCAGCCCGTTTCTCCGGGTCGCCTCCCGAACCCGGCGTGCACCGCTAAGCGCACCGGGC
>NZ_JBIWPO010000065.1:0-32655 GCF_044768275.1 Streptomyces sp. NPDC101152
GTCAGGCCCCCACCATCCGCGTACCGCATAACACCGGCATACCGCATGGATCACCCAACGTCACCACCCGAACGCAACCCGAAAAGGTCAGTAGGAGCGGCGTCGTGGGGGCCCCTCCCGCTCGAGCGAAGTCGAGAGTGGGGGAGCGTCCTCTCGGCGTGCCGGGCGGAAGACGCCGTTGATGGACCGGACGTCCTTGGGGTTTCGGCCGGTGCGGCGAGAGGACGTGCCGGGCGTCGCGACGGGGCGAACGTTGCCTGCCGCGGCACTAGGCAGTGGGCAGCCAGCCCACCTTCCCGGCCAGCAGCGCGTAGCCGACGAAGGCGCCGATGTCGAGCAGGGAATGCGCCACCACCAGGGGGCCCACGCGGCCCCAGCGGCGGTAGAGGTAGACGAACACCACGCCCATCACCATGTTGCCGAGGAAGCCGCCGATGCCCTGGTAGAGGTGGTAGCTACCGCGCAGTACGGAACTGGCCACCAGCGCGGTCGCCGGTGTCCAGCCCAGCTGCCCCAGCCGGCGCAGCAGGTAGCCGACGACGATGACCTCCTCGAGGACGGCGTTCTGGATCGCCGAGAGGATCAGCACGGGGTACTTCCACCAGACGGACGGCAGGGCCTCCGGCACCACGGTGAGGTTGGCGCCCAGGCCCCGTGCGGCCAGGTAGAAGGCGATTCCCGTGCTGCCGATCACCGCCGCGATCGCGGCGCCGCGGGCGAGGTCGGGCCAGGGGCGGGTGCGGTCGAACCCGATGCTGCGCAGGCTCCCGCCCTCGCGCAGCAGCAGATGGGCGACGAGCACGACCGGCACCAGAGCGGTGGCGATCCCGAACAGCTGCCAGGCGAGATCAAGCCAGGGGCGGCCCGGTGCGGCCGAGGCGTTCATCGTCGCCGCCTGGTTCTTGAGCCCGCCGGGTTTCGTGACCGATCCGACAAAACTGATCAGGGCGGACACACCACTCGCACCGAGCGAAAGCCCCAGAACGAGCAGTGTCTCGTCACGGAAGATCCGTCGCGAGAGCCGCTGCGGCGGAAAAGAATCGGCCACCGCACCCGTCTCTGCCTGCACTCCTGACTCCAATTCAGTAATCCCGCCTCATCCCCATCGGCGCCCCGCTAGGGTCTCGAAAGAAGTTACGAAGATCGTGCGCGACAGGCCGTCGGGGGGACGGACGCCGTACGGGGCGTACCTCCCCTTGTCATGGCTTACGGCCGGATTCCGGCACGAGGTTCACCGGGGAGGGACACCACCGTCATGGGACGTCACAGCTTGCCCGATCAGTATGGGGCGGGCGCGAGCGACCCCCGTCCACGCGCGCGTCGCCGCACGACGGCCATCGCGGCGGTCCTCGTCCTGACCGTCGCCGGCGGCACGGCGGGTGCCGTCAAGAGTGGGCTGCTCTCCTTCGGCTCGTCCTGTCAGGACCACCCCGTGCGGCTGAAGCTCGTCGCCTCCCCGGACATCGCCCCCGAGCTGACGGCCGCGGCCCAGCGGGCCCGGGGCAGCGGGATCACCTCCGACGGCCGGTGCGTCGCGGTCTCGGTGACCGCCGAGGACTCGTACAAGGTCGCGGACAGGCTGCGGACGGGCGGGAAGACCGACGCGCAGGTGTGGGTGACGGACTCCGATCTGTGGATCGAGCGGGTCACCGCGAACAGCGCGGCCACCGATCTGACCCCGGCGGGCGCGGTCGCCTCGACGCCGGTCGGGGTGGCCGTGGTGCCCACGGCCGCGAAGTCGCTGGGCTGGCCGGAGAAGACGTACGGCTGGCTGGAGCTGGCCGGCGCTGCGGGGCGGTTCGCTCCGGCTCGGCGCGGCCGATCCCGCGCGCAGCGCCACCGGGCTGCTCGCCCTGACCCGGCTGACCACGGCCGCGTCCGGGATCAAGGGCGGGGACACCGAGGCGGCGGCGATGATGAAGACGCTGTCGCAGCGGACCTCGGACAGCGACAGCCAGGTCGTCGACACCCTGCCCCGCGACTCCTCGGGCACCGAGCTGGGCAACCCGAGGCGGAACGAGGCGCTGATCCTCACCGAGCAGGCCGCGTACAGCCACAACGCGTCGGCGCACAGCGGCGGCGACCTGGACATGTTCTACCCGAAGGACGGTTCGCCCGAGCTGGACTACCCGTACACGTTGGTCGACCAGCCCACCACGGACCAGAGCCGGGCCGCGCTGCGGTTCATGAACTACCTGCGCCAGTCGGAGCAGCTGCGCCTGCTGCAGAAGTACGGCTTCCGCACCGCCGAGGACGACTCGGCGCCGCGTGCGGTGGTCGCGGGGGCCGGCGGCAGCAGCCCGCAGCCCTACGACGCCGACTCTCCGCAGCCGGCCTCGGACACGGCGCTGCAGGAGGCCCTCGGCACCTGGACCATCACCGTGCAGAGCGCCCGGATCACCACGGTCGTGGACGCGTCCTCGTCCATGGCGCAGCTCGTGTCGACGTCGGGCCGGTCCCGGATGGACGTGACCAAGGCGTCGCTGCTGCGGGCGCTGGCCACCTTCACGCCCGAGGACGAGATCGGGCTGTGGGAGTTCTCCACCAGGCTGGAAGGCGACAAGGACTACCGCGTCCTGGTCCCGACCGAGCGCCTCGGCGACCGCAAGGGCGGCGGCACCGTACGGGACAGGCTGTCGGCGGCCTTCACCGCCCTGAAGCCGGTGCAGGACGGGGCGACCGGTCTGTACGACACCATGCTCGCCGCCTACCGGGCGGCCACCGGGTCGTACGTCAAAGGGAAGTTCAACGCCCTGGTCGTCCTCACCGACGGGGTGAACCAGGACCCCGGCAGCATCTCCCGTTCCCAGCTCATCACCGAACTGCAGAAGCTCACCGACCCCGAGCGTCCGGTGCCGCTCATCGTGATCGCCGTGGGTCCCGACGCCGACCAGGAGGAGGCGCAGGAGATCGCCCGGGCGACCGGCGGCTCGGGCCAGTCGGTCGGCGACCCGTCGCAGATCCAGTCGGTGATGCTGAAGGCGATCGTCGCGGCGGGAGCCCAGGGCGGCGCCCGGGACTGACCCTCATCCGAGCGGCACGGGCTCCGGCATGCCCACCGGCCAGGTGTGCACCGGCTCCCCCTGGTGCATGAGCTCGCGGTACCTGCGGGTGGTGGCCGCCAGCGCGGCGTCCCGCGCCATGCCGGCCTCCAGGGCCCGGTGGAAGGTCGCCGCCTGCCATGTCGCGCCGTTGACGCGGCGCCGGCACCGCTCCTCGATCACCCCGAGGTAGAGGTCCCGGTCGGCGGGTTCCACCCCCCACGCGTCGAGGCCGGCCGCGGCGAGCGGCAGCAGTTCCTCGCGCACCAGGGTCACCGCGTCGGCCTCGGCCGTCCCGCCGTACCGGCCGCGGCGCGGCCACTGGAGGCGGGCCTCGATGCCGTGCCTGCAGGCGGCGTCGAAGTTGGCGGCGGCCGCCTCGAACGGCAGCCTGGTCCACACCGGCCGCGGCTCCTCGGCGAGGGCGCGGACCAGTCCGTAGTAGAAAGCAGCGTTGGCGATGACGTCCGTGACGGTGGGGCCGGCCGGCAGGACGCGGTTCTCGACGCGCAGGTGCGGTACGCCGTCGGCGATGCCGTAGACCGGGCGGTTCCAGCGGTAGACCGTGCCGTTGTGCAGAACGAGTTCGTGCAGCCTGGGGATGCCGCCCGCGTCCAGGACCTCGAGCGGCTCCTCCTCGTCGCAGATCGGCAGCAGGGCGGGGAAGAAGCGCAGGTTCTCCTCGAAGAGATCGTGCGCGGAGGAGATCCAGCGCTCCCCGAACCAGGTGCGCGGCCGCACGCCCTGGGCCTGCAGCTCGGGCGGGCGGGTGTCGGTGGACTGCTGGAACAGGGGGGGCCGGGACTCGCGCCACAGCTCCCGGCCGAACAGGAACGGCGAGTTGGCGCCCACGGCGATCTGCGCGGCGCTGACGGCCTGCGCGGCGTTCCATACGGCGGCGAAGCGGGCCGGGGTGACCTGGAGGTGCAGTTGCACGGAGGTGCAGGCGGCCTCCGGGGCTATGGACTTCGACGTACAGCTGAGCCGTTCGACGCCGTCGATGTCGAGCGCGAAGTCCTCGCCGCGGGCGGCCACGATCTGGTCGTTGAGCAGGGCGTAGCGGTCGACCGCGGAAAGGTTGGAGGACACCAGGTCGTCCCGGTCGAGGGTGGGCAGAATGCCGATCATCACGATTCCGGCGTCGACCTCGCCGGCTTTTCGCTCGGCATATGCCAGGGAGGTCCGGAGTTCCTCCGCGAGCCGGTCGAATACCCGCCCACCCAAAGGGTGTGGGGCTATGTTGACTTCCAGATTGAACATGGCGAGTTCTGTTTGGAAATCTCGGCTCGCGATGCGTTCGAGGACCTGCGCATTGAGCATTTTCGGCATGCCGTCGGCGCCGGTCAGATTCAATTCGATCTCCAGCCCCATGAGGTTCCTGGGTCGATCGAACCGCTTCTCGTCCAGCAGCCGCTCCAGCCCCGTCAGACACCTGCGGAGCTTGTCGCGGTAAAGCTGCCGATCGGAGAGGTCGATCCGACCTGCCACGACCTTCTCCCCCATCGAACCGTCCCTCCTCGCGTGAGCGGCTCGAAGATCGGCCGCCGGTCTCGGGTCACGTGGGATGATGCCCAGCCTCGGCGATCGATAACGTCCCCACTGCCGCTCGCCGGGCGCTACTCTGGTCACACGTGACCGGCGGCACATTCACCGGGCATGAAGCACGGCGCAGTTTCGCGCCGGCAACGAACTCGTGAAAAACGCCGACGAGAATTGGCCGACCGCTCCTCGCGTATTGTCCGAGGTCACCGCCGCAAGGCCGGAGCGGAAACGGGATGATTCCCGCGCATCGCCGACCGGATACACCCTTGCCGGGTGCTCCGGAAACGGCTAGACGAAACACGGTCTGAACATATGTCGTATAAACTCCGCGAACAGGCAGAGGGTTGGCGCCCCTGGTCATGGAACCTGCCGTCGAGGTGACGTGCGGCAGGCCTCACCCACACTCCTCGTTCCCAGACCCGGGCATCCGACACTCTCGCCTCGTGAGCAGACAGCGCCGTCCGCCCCCGCCCTCGCGCCACCGTGCCTGTCGAATGAGAGGCGACCCACCATGCCGCTGCATGTCCCCCCGGCTCCCGCGCCCGCCCTTCGCACCGTCCTCACCGCACTCGGTTCGCCCACCGCGGTCCGCGAGGCCCGCACACCCTCCCTGCTGCGCGCCCAAGGGCCCGCCACGCCCGACCTCCCGCTTCCGGTACACGTCCTGGACCGGCTCACCCCGGCCGGCGCCTCCGCCACCCGGCTCGCCGGCTGGCGTTTCCTGATCCGCTGCGGGGACCGCGCGGTGGCCGCGGCCGAGACCATGCTGACCCCCGACGGCTGGGCCTTCTCGCACTTCTTCGAAGGCCCCTACATCGCCTCGACCGAGCTCGCCCTGCGTCAGGCCGAGACGATGAAACAGTCCTACCAGCCGCGTCTGCTGTCGGTGCCGAGCCTGTACATGCTCACGCTCTGGCTGCACGGCGACTGCGCCGCCGACGCCGCCACCGGCCACCCGGCCGCCACGGACCTGCTCGTCCCGCTGGCGCCGGCACCGCCGGGCATCGCGGCCCACCGCCCGCTCCGCGTCGCCGAACTGCTCCCGGTCCTGACCCATCGGGTGACTGCCGTCCCGCTGCTCGGCCAGATCGCCTGACGTTCCAGCCCTCGAACGCCCTCGGGCCCCGCCATCCGCGATGCGATGGCGGGGCCCGAGGGCGTTCGAGGCCAGGTTCCGCTCCTCCGAGCAATCGTGCGCGCGGAAGAGCAGGGGAGACACCTTCGGGCGGGACGGACTAGCCCCATCCGACCACCGCGAACCACCCGAAGGGACAGTGCAGTTGGAGTGAACCGTCCGCGCGGGTGGAGCGTCATCAACCTGTGAAGAAGTCGTGCGACGAAATGCCTGCAGAACGACGTCCGTAGGGCAACACTAGGTCTGGACCGACTTATCACAACGGGGGGCGGCCATGGACGACTCGTCACGCCGCAGCACGGCCACGACAGCGATCTCACCCACCACGACCCAGCGAAAGATCCCACCAATGTGCCAGCACCAGCCACCGTGCCCTTCAGCAGACTCCGCCGACCGGGAATCCGCCCGACTCGTGGCGCACCACCCGGAGCAGGGATGGAGCCTGCTGTGCAACGGCGTTCTGCTCTTCGAGGACACCGGTGAGCTCCTGCCCGACGGCCAGATCATCGCCCCGCACCGCAGCCAGGTGATGACCGCCGCCTGAGGCGACCCGGACGGGGAACCGAGCCGTCCGGTGGAATCCGGGGGCCGGTCGCGGGCGTGAACCGCGAGCCGGCCCCGACGCGTGTCCGGCGGTGATCTCCCTTCCCATGGACGGCCGTTTTCCGGAAGACTTCTGGAAGTTTCGCGGCAGGCGTCCACGGAGGTGGCGGAGTTGGCAGCAGACGGGGCCGGGGTCGAGGGGGCGCCCGAGGGCCGGGGCAGGGTCACGATCACCGAGATCGCCCGGCAGGCCGGGGTCTCGGTGCCGACCGTGTCCCGGGTGGTCAACGGCCGGTCCGACGTGTCGCCGACGACCCGGGCCCGGGTGGAGGACCTGCTGCTGAGGCACGGCTACCGCAAGCGGGCCACCGCATCCTCCGGTGCCACGCTGCTCGACCTCGTCTTCAACGACCTGGACAGTCCCTGGGCGGTGGAGATCATCCGGGGGGTGGAGGAGGTCGCGCACGCGGCCGGCGTGGGCACGGTGGTGTCGGCGATCCACGGACGCTCCGGCGACGCCCGCGAATGGATGCGCAACCTCAGGGCCCGCGCCTCCGACGGCGTCATCCTCGTCACCTCGGCACTGGAGCCGCTGCTGCACGAGGAGTTGCGGGCGCTCGGCGTCCCGCTGGTGGTCGTCGACCCGGCCGGCTCCCCCGCGCTCGACGTCCCGACGATCGGCGCCGCCAACTGGTCCGGCGGCATGGCGGCCACCGAGCATCTGCTGTCCCTCGGCCACCGCAGGATCGGCCTGATCGCCGGCCCGCCCCGGCTTTTGTGCTCACGCGCCCGTCTCGACGGCTACCGCGCGGCCCTGGAGGGCGCCGGCGTCGCCCTCGACGCCTGCCTCGTCGTCCCCGGCGACTTTCACCCCGAGTCGGGCTTCCGGGGTTGCAACACCCTGCTGGACCTGCCCGAACCGCCGACCGCCCTGTTCGCCGCCAGTGACCAGATGGCCCTCGGCGCGATCGAGGCGCTGCGCCGGCGCGGCCGCCGGGTGCCGGAGGACATGAGCGTGGTCGGCTTCGACGATCTGCCCGAGGTCCGCTGGTCGGCCCCGCCCCTGACCACGGTCCGCCAGCCGCTCGCCGACATGGGCAAGCTGGCCGTCCGCACGGCCCTGCGCCTGGCCCGGGACGAACAGCCGGACTCGCCGCGCGTCGAACTCGGCACCGAGCTCGTGGTGCGGGCGAGCACGGCACCCCCGGCGCCCTGACCGGGGGTGCCAGGACCCCGGCGGCACTCCCCACTGCGCCGCCGGGGCGTTCTCGGGTACCCCGGTCAGCCCTTCTGCTTGCCTCCCAGCGCCTGCCTGATGGCGAAGTACGCCGGTTTCGGCTGCAGTCGCTCGTCCCAGGGGAGAGCTGCTCCCTCGCCGGAGAAGACGTCCGGGATCCAGGAGTACTTGTCGGTGTAGTCCCAGATCGTGATGCCCACGCACCGGCGGACCGCCAGGCACGCCGAGGTCAGGTCCCGGTACCAGTCGGCCTGCTGGGCCAGCTTCTCGTCGGTCGCCGGCAGGATCATCCGTACGTCGACCTCGGTGAGCGCGGTGTCGAGGCCGAGGCGGGCGAAGCGGCGGAGGTTGTCCGGCAGGGTGGTCGGATAGCCGTACTGGAGGGCCAGGTGGGTCTGCAGGCCGATGCCGTTCAGCGGGACGTGCTGTGCCCTGAGAGCCTGGGCCAGCTGGTAGTAGGCGTCCGACTTGGGGCCGACCGCCTCGATGTTGTAGTCGTTCAGGTACAGCTTGGCGTGCCGGTCGGCCTGGTGGGCCCAGCGCAGGGCGTCGGCGATGTAACCGGGACCGAGGGTCTTGTACCAGAGGGTCTGCCGGTAGGTGCCGTCCTCGTTGAACGCCTCGTTGACCACGTCCCAGGAGTAGACCTTGCCACGGTAGTGCCGTACCTCGGTCTGGATGTGGTTCTTCAGCACCGCCCGCAGCTCGTCGGGCGTCCAGTCGCGCCCGGTGAGCCAGCTGGGGAGCTGGTTGTGCCAGACCAGGGTGTGGGCGCGCACCCGCTGGTGGTGCTTGCGGGCGAGGTTCACGATCTGGTCGCCGTTGGTCCAGTCGAAGACACCCTGCTGCGGCTCGGTGGCGTACCACTTCATGCCGTTGCCGGGCGTGATCATGTCGAACTCCTTGCCGAGCAGGGCCGTGTAGGCGCTGTCGGTGAGTTCGGGGTTGTCAGTGGCGCTGCCGAAGTAGCGGCCGTGGCGGTGGGCCAGCTCGGCCAGCGTCGGCTGCTTCGGGCTCGCCTGGGCCGACGGACCGGTGGCGAGGCCGGCCGCCACCAGGGCGGCGGCGAGGACGCCGGTGAGTCTGAGACGGGTGGTCTTGCGCATGGTGCGACTCCTCACGGTGTGGGGTGCGGGGCCGTACGTCCGCGGGCGCGCGTCATCCCTTCGTGGCGCCGGCGGTGAGGCCGCCGACGAGCTGGCGCTCGGCGACCGAGTAGAGGGCGAGGGCGGGGACCATCGCCAGGACGAGGTAGGCGAAGACGCGCGCGTACTCCGCCGAGTACTGCCCCTGGAACTGCACGACGCCGAGGGGCAGCGTCCACCACTTGGAGTCGGTGAACACCAGCAGCGGCAGCATGAAGTTGTTCCAGCTGGCGACGACGGCGAGGACCGAGACCGTGCCGAGCGCCGGCCGCGCCATGGGCAGCAGCACCCGCCAGAAGAACCCGAAGGCGCTGCACCCGTCCAGCGTGGCCGCCTCCTCCAGCTCTCCCGGGATCTGCCGGAAGAAGCCCCGCAGGATGATGATGGTCATCGGCAGCCCGAAGGCCGCCTGCGGGAGGATCACGCCGAGCGGATTGTCCAGCAGGCCCAGGTACCGAAGGATCAGGAACAGCGGCAGCACGGCCACCGCGAAGGGGAACATCAGCCCCATGGTGAAGAAGGTGAACAGTACCTCCCGGCCCCGGAACGCGAACCGCGCGAAGGAGAAGGCCGCGAGCGCGGACACGGCGACCACGAGCACCGTCGTCGCCACCGCCACCAGCGTGCTGTTGCCGAGCAGCCGCCAGAAGTCACCGGAGCCGAGGATGCCGGTGTAGTTCCCGGTCAGCCAGTGCTCGGGCAGCCCGAAGGGGTTGCGGGACAGCTCGTCGGTCGACTTGAAGCCGGACAGCACCGCGTACAGCAGCGGTACGACGATCACCGCGCCGGCCGCGACCAGGACGACGTGCAGCGGCAGTTTGCGCAGGGTCCTCACTTGCCGTCTCCCCTCATGTTCGTGGTGGCCCCTTCGAGGTCGCGGCGGAGCACGAACCGCTGGTAGACGAGGGCGAAGACGAGGCAGATGCCGAACATGACCACGCTGATCGCGCTGGCGTAGCCGACCTGGTAGCGCTTGAAGCCGTACTGGAACATGGTCACTGCCATCGTCTCGGAGTGGTGGTCGGGCCCGCCCTGGGTGATCACCCAGACCAGGTCGAAGAGCTGGATCGCCCCGATGACGGACAGGAAGACGCTGATGCGCAGGGTGGGCGCGAGCAGCGGCAGGGTGACGTTGCGGAAGCGCTGCCAGGGCCCCGCTCCGTCGATCAGCGCGGCCTCCGTCAACTCGGCCGGGATGGCCTGGAGTCCGGCGAGGTACAACATCATGTGGAAGCCGAAGTACTTCCAGGTCATGACCAGGAAGAGCGTCGCCATGACGTAGGAGGGGTCGGCGAACCACTCCCCGCCGATCCCTCCGAGACCGACGGCCTTCAGGGCGTGGTCGGCGAGCCCGTCGCCCGGGGCGAAGACCATGCTGAACAGGACGCCGGTGATGGCCTCGGACAGGACGTACGGGGCGAAGAACAGCATCCGGTAGACGGCCCGCCCGCGCAGCCGCTGGTTGAGCGCCACCGCCATGGCGAGCGCGAACGGCAGTTGCAGGGCGAGTGAAAGGCCGACCAGGAGCAGACAGCGCCACAGGTCGCCGAGGAAGACGCCGTCCTGGAAGAGCCGGGTGAAGTTGTCCGTGCCGGCGTAGTCGGAGGGCATGCCGAAGCCGCCCCAGTGGAAGAAGGCGGTGTACAGCGCGAACAGCATCGGCAGCAGCACCAGGCCGATGAACAGCACCAGCGCGGGCACCTGGAAGCCCACCGCGGTGAGCCAGTTGACCAGCCGCCGACGCGCCCGTCCCCTCCCCGGGCGCGCGGCCGGGGAGGTCAGGGCGACGTCGGGGCCCGTCCGTTCGTCCGGGAGAAAGGTGGAGGTCATCGCCGGCTACTACGCTTCCTTCGCGGCCTTGGTGATGGACTGCGTGACCTGCTCGGGCGACTTGGAGCCGGCGATCAGCGCGGAGACGCTGTCGTTGACCTCCTGGCCGACGGCGGGCGCGTACGCCTGGTCGAGGTAGAGCTGGAAGCCGGTGGCGCCCTTCAACTGGGCCTGCACCGCCTTGGTGTTGGGGTCGGAGAGCGCCTTCTCGGCACCGGGGACGATCGGCAGGGTGTTGGTCTTCTTGACCAGTTCGAGGTCGGTTGCCTCGGAGGCGAAGAACTTCAGGAAGTCGACGGCCGCCTGCGGGGCGCCCTTGCGCAGCGCGTGCCCGCCGCCACCGCCGAACACCTCGGTGATCGAGCCCTTTCCGCCCTCGACCGCCGGGAAGGGGAAGAAGCCGAGGTTCGAGCCCAGCCCCTTGCCGGAGTCGGCCTCGACGACCGGGGCCCACTGCCCCATCAGCTCCATGGCCGCCTTGCCGTTGCCCATGGTGGCGGCCTGACCGGTCGGGGTGGAGTACGAGGCGCCGAGGAACCCCTTCTGGAACGGCTGGAGCTTGACCAGGTCCTGGAGGTGCGCTCCGGCCTGGACCAGCCCGGGGTCGCTGAAGTCCTTGGCATCGCTGGCCTTCTGGAGCGCGGTGATGCCGGCGGTGCGCATGGCGAGGTAGGCCCAGTAGTACATCTCGGGCCACTTCTCCTTGCCGGCCAGGGCGATCGGCGTGATGTTCTTCGCCTTGAGCTTCTGCACCGCGTCGAGGAAGCCGCTCCAGGTGGTGGGCGGCGTGCTGATGCCGGCCTGCTGGAAGAGCGCCTTGTTGTACCAGAAGCCGATCATGCCGATGTCGAACGGGACGCCGTACAGCTTCTTGTCGAAGATGTACGGCTGCCTGGCCACCGACATCAGCCCGTCGGACCATGGCTTGGTCCGGTCGCTGAGGTCCTCGACGAGCCCGGCGTCGATCTGCTGCTTGAGGACGCCGCCACCCCAGGTGTGGAAGATGTCCGGCAGCTTCCCGGAGGCGGTCAGCGCCGTCATCTTGGATTTGTAGGCGTCGTTCTCGAGCTGGACGATCTTCAGCTTGACCTTGGGGTTCTGGGCCTCGAACTTCTTGGCCAGGCCCGCCCAGACGGTCTTCGTGGGCTGGGTGGTGGAGATGTTCCACCATTCGATCGTGGTCGTCCCGTCCGACGACGACCCGCCCGAGCCTCCGCCGCAGCCGCTCAGTGCCGTCATGCCCACACCGGCCGCGGCGGAGGCCGCCAGGAAGCCGCGGCGGGACAGTGCCCGGTCGCCCATGATGCGCTCCTTGGGGTAGGGACGGCGCGTTCCACGACCGTCCGCTGGACCGAAAGTTTCGGAGTTGATCCAGAAAGATGCGTTGTTGCCGCACCCTAGAGACAGCTCCCAAACGGTGGCAACCCCTTGTACGCGGTGAATCTGCGGCCAACCCGCACGGAGGGGCGGACCGTTGACGAGATCCCGGAGAATACGGGCTCCCTCCAGACGCCAGCTCCTCCGGAAGAACGCCGAAACATTCGAATGAGACGACGAACCTTCCGGAGAGCAGGGGAGAAGCTCGGTACCGGGCCCCTCGGCGGCGCGCGGTCAGTCCCGCCGGCCCGGGGGACGCGGCCGTGCGCCCGTCAGCAGGATGTCCAGGCCCCGCCGCGTCGTCGCCAGGACCACCCGGTCGCCGGCCCGCAGCACCCGGCCCTCGGCCGGGCGCCAGTCGAACTCCGTCCGGTCGACACCGAGCCCGTCGGTGCCGTCCACGGCCGCCGGCTCGGGCAGCGGGCCACGGGCGGCGCCGACGGCCAGCACCCGCCACTCGTTCTCCCGGAACGCCTCGTGCACCGAGCGCCCCTCCAGCTCGGCGTGCCCGGCCACGTCCACGCAGGTGAACAGCAGCGAGCCCCGCTCCACCGGCATCACCCCCAGCACGTGGCGGCCCATCATCGCGGCGGCGAAGGAGGGCGCGGCCAGCGCGGAAACGCTTCTGCTCCGGGTGAGGGCGTCGGGGTAGGAGGCGCGCAGGGTGCGCTGGACCGTCGCCGCGAACGCGTCGTCGTAGAGCCGCATCACCACGCGCACGGCCGGGTTGGCCTCGCGGACCGCCATGACGATGTCGAGGTTCTGGCCGTCGTCGCGGGTCAGAACGAGCAGCGAGCTGCTCTGTTCGACGCGCGCCAGGTCAAGCACCCCGGGGGCCCCGGCGTCGTCGAGGACCAGCGGGACGCCGAGTTGGCGGGCGAGAGCGACGCCCCGGGCACGCGGGTCGCGCTCGATGGCAACCACCTGGTGGCCGCCGGCGTGCAGCCGGGCCAGCACCCGGGTGCCGACCATGCCCAGGCCGACCAGGACGATGTGGCCGTTCACGTCGTCGCCCGGCGGGTGGCTCGCCGAGGCGGTACGGAAGGCGTCGGTGGCGTTAACCGTCGCGGCGATGACGAGCGGGAGGACGGCCAGCCCGACGAAACCGGCGAGCAGTTGGAGCAAACGGCGGGCGACCGACTCCTCCGTCGCCGGGTCGCCCATGGTGAAGATGTCCAGCAGTGGCAGGTAGACGTTCTTCCACCACGGGTGTTCGTCGGCGAACAGCGCGGTCGCGGTCGACAGTGCGGCGACGACCGTCGCCAACGCCCCATACACGGCGGCGAGTTGGCGGGAGAGGACGACCTTCCAGGGGAGATGGGCGAGCCGTGCCCGCAGCCAGCTGCGCGGGCGGAGACGTCGGGTGCGCTCCGCCGGGTCGGCGGCGGGGTGGGTGACCTCCTGCAGCATCAGCCGGCCGTGCGTGACGGCCCGGTGGTCGGCAGTCCGGGCGTCGGGCAGCAACTGGATGCCGCCCTCCCCCGGACTCTCCGCGCTGTCCTGACTCGCCGGGTCGTCCTGGTGGGCGCCGGACAGGACGGCCAGGGTGGCGAGGTCGGTGGGGTGCGGCGGGGTACCGGCGGGGCGTACGACGCCACGGAAGACCCTGCCCTCGATCTGGAGGGTGTGCCCGTGCCCCAGGGCGGCGGCCGCCACCAGTTCCGGTACGGCGGTGTCGGCGTCGGAGAGCACGGTGGTCGAGGTGTCCCGGACGACCTCTTCACTGAGCCCCGCGGCGCGGTCGAGCAGCCGCTCCAGATGCCGGCCGCGCTCACGGTCGAACATCCGCACCACCAGCCGGACCGAGGGGTTGACGGTACGGGCCAGCAGGGCCGCGGTCATGTTGACCTGGTCGTCGCGGTAGATCAGGGCGAGCGCGGTGGCCCGCTCGACACCGGCCGCCCGCAGAGCCCGTTCGTCGGGCCGCGCGGAGACCTGGAGTTCGACCGGCGACTCCGGGTCGTGGTGCAGTGCGGCGATCTGCGCGCCGTGCTCGTCCCCCACCGACGGCAGGACAACGGTGACGATCTCGCCGCACACGGCGTCCAGCTCGACGGCGAGCCGGTGCGTCAGTCCGTCGTCGCCGCAGATCACCATGTGCTGCGATCTCTGGCCGGGTGCCGCGCGCGCGGGGAGAGGTGACGTCACACCAGGCTGAACGGCCCGGACCACGAACGCTGTTCCGACCGTGTACCTGACAGACTCCAAGATTCCGTCAAGACCGGGCCAAGCCGGACGGCGGACGCCCCGTGGCCCAGGCTGAAGCCGTGCCGACCGACAACGTCCGCCGGGACATCCGCTCCTGACCAGCCGACGGGCCCGCATCACCCCGCGGCAGGCGGGCCTGCCCGACTTCGGCGGGCGGCGCCAGGTCAGCGGACTGCGGCGTTCGGAGGTCGCCCTGCTCGCCGCGATCAGCGTCGAGTACTACACGCGCCTGGAACGCGGCAACGTGGGCGGTGTCTCCCCGGAGGTCCTCGACAGTCTCGCCGCGGCGCTCCAGCTCGACGACGTCGAGCGCGCTCACCTGGCCGCTCTCGTCCGCGCCGCGGCCGCCCCCCCCACCGTGCCGCCGAACGCGACGGCGGGATCGTGCACGTGCGCGACGGCGTCCAGCAGGTCCTCGACGCGCTGACCGGCGCCGCCGCGCTTTTGTCTTCCTCGACCCGCGCGCCCGGCGCTTCTACCGCGACTGGGCGGGCATCGTCCACGACGCCGTCGGCAGCCTGCGCGCCGAGGCCGGCCGCACCCCGGACAACACCGAACTCGTCGACCTGGTCGACGAACTCGCCACCGAGAGCGCCGACTTCGCTGCGGTGGGACGCACACGATGTCGAGTACTACCGCAGTGGACGACAGCTCTTCCATCACCCCACGGTCGGCGACCTCGACCTCGGCTACGACGCCCTGGAGATCCCCGCCGCCCCGGGGCTGACCGTCGTCACCTACACCGTCGCCGCCACCGTGCCCCACGCAGCCGCCTTCGCACGGCTGCGGGAACACGTCGCACAGCGGTGATGCGGGCCATCCGGGCGGGCCGCCGACGCCCCCAGCCATGACGCAGGGTGTCCGCCCTCCGCGCCGGGCACCCTGTCGCCCATACGGCGCAGACCACCACGAACCTGGGCGTCACGACTTCTCCGCCTCCTGCAACGCCCTGACGAGCGAGTCTTAACGCAAGCTTGACGCCCTCGCCCCCTCTCATCCGTGGGCCCTCACGTCACTCTCCGCTTACGCTGGTGCCGCCGTCCGTGTGATGGCCAGAACCGCACGCCGGCCCGCACATCAGGAGCACGCCGATGGCCTTGACCGAACACCCTCCCAGTCGCCTGCGCGCCTGGATGCTGGAGGGTCTGTCCGACATGGGCAAGGGGATCCAGCAGGCCCCGCACGCCCAGCCGGAGCCTCCGCACGAGGGCCAGCGCTGGTACCGCGTGATGTGCCTGACCGGTGTCGACTACTTCTCCACCCTCGGCTACCAGCCGGGCATCGCCGCCCTGGCGGCCGGCCTGCTGTCCCCGGTGGCGACCGTCGTGCTGGTGATCGTGACCTTGGCCGGCGCCCTGCCCGTCTACCGCCGGGTGGCGGAGGAGAGCCCGCACGGCGAGGGCTCGATCGCGATGCTGGAGCGGCTGCTGTCGTTCTGGAAGGGCAAGCTGTTCGTCCTGGCCCTGCTCGGCTTCGCCGCCACCGACTTCCTGATCACCATCACCCTGTCGGCCGCGGACGCCTCCACCCACCTGGTCGAGAACCCGCACCTGACGAGCACCCTGCACGGCAAGCAGATGCTCATCACCCTGATCCTCGTGGCCCTGCTCGGCGCGGTCTTCCTCAAGGGCTTCCTGGAGGCGATCGGGGTCGCGGTCGCCCTGGTGGTGGCCTACCTCGGGCTCAACGCCGTGGTGGTGGCCGTCGGCCTGTGGCACGTGCTCACCGAGAGCCACCTGGTCACCGACTGGTCCAACGCCCTCACCGCCCAACACGGCAACGTCTTCGCCATGATCGGCGTCTCCCTGCTGGTCTTCCCCAAGCTGGCGCTCGGACTGTCCGGCTTCGAGACCGGCGTCGCCGTCATGCCACACGTCCAGGGCGATGCCGGCGACACCGAGGACAACCCCAAGGGCCGTATCCGGGACACTAAGAAGCTCCTCACGGCCGCCGCCGTGATCATGAGCGTCTTCCTGATCGTCACCAGCTTCATCACCACGGTGCTGATCCCGGCGAACGAGTTCAAGTCCGGCGGCCCGGCCAACGGCCGCGCCCTCGCCTACCTGGCCCACCAGTACCTGGGCGGCGCCTTCGGCACGGTCTACGACGTCTCGACCATCGCCATCCTGTGGTTCGCCGGGGCCTCCGCGATGGCCGGCCTTCTCAACCTGATGCCCCGCTACCTGCCCCGCTACGGCATGGCCCCGCACTGGGCCCGCGCCGTCCGCCCGATGGTGATCGTCTTCACTTTGATCGGTTTCCTGGTCACCTGGATCTTCGACGCCAATGTCGACGCCCAGGGCGGTGCCTACGCCACCGGCGTCCTGGTGCTGATGTCCTCGGCCGCCATCGCGGTGACCATCGCCGCCCGGCGCGCGGGACAGCGCCGCTGGACCATCGGCTTCGGCATCGTCTCGGCGGTCCTGCTCTACGTGACCGTCGCCAACGTCGTCGAACGCCCCGACGGCGTCAAGATCGGCGCCTGCTTCATCGCCGGGATCATTCTCGTCTCGCTCCTGTCCCGGCTGGCCCGCGCCTTCGAGCTGCGTGTCACCAACGTCGAGCTGGACGACATGGCGGAACGATTCATCCGGGACATGGCCAGCCGGAAGATGCGGTTCATCGCCAACGAGCCCGACCGGCGCGACAAGGCCGAGTACCGCGACAAGATCCAGCAGATCCGGGAGGACAACGACATCCCCGGCGAGGACTTCGTCTTCGTCGAGGTCACGGTCGTCGACCCGTCGGAGTTCGAGGCGGACCTGAAGGTACGCGGCGAGGTCCTGCACAACCGCTACCGCGTTCTGACCCTCGAGTCCTCCTCCATCCCCAACGCCCTGGCCGCCCTCCTCCTGCACGCCCGCGACTCCACCGGATGCATCCCGCACATCTACTTCGAGTGGACCGAGGGCACCCCCTTCGCCAACTTCCTCCGCTTCTTCCTCTTCGGCCAGGGCGAGGTCGCCCCGGTGACCCGCGAGGTACTGCGCGAGGCCGAACCGGACCGGCCACGGCGACCGCGGGTCCACACGGGCTGACGGCGTCGACCCGCACGGGCCCGCCTGCGTCAGGATCCCGTCAAGATGCCACCGTGCGGCGTCAGGGTGCCGTCAGCGGCCGCGACGCCCGGTCCGTGGCGGCCTACCGTCGGCTCATGCGCACCAGCAGACCGTCGACGGGGCCGGTCGGAGACCGCCACTGGCGTGGCAGGGCCCGGCTGGCGGCAGGCTGCGCCGTCGTGTTCTGCGCGATGACCATGCTGGTCGACTGGGACGCGCTCACCCTGACCGTGACACGCGCACTGCTGTGGCTGGCCCTGTCCTGCGCCGTGTTCACGGTGCTGCTCCCGCCGCGCGTCACGGCGGGCCCCGGCTGGCTCGCGGTGCGGGGCCCACTGCGCCGACGCATGGTCCACACGGACGCCCTGGCCGTCGTCCACCAGTACGGCGGCGCCTCCTGCCATCTGGTCCTGCGCGACGTGTACGGCAACCGCCTGGAACTGGACCCCCGCACCCTGCACGCAGACCCCCTGCTCTGGCACGAGCTGGACACGGGGGTGCGCCGCTCCCTCGAACGCGGCACACTGCGCCAGGGCACGGACGTACTGCTCCGGCTGGGCCACCAGATCGACGACGAGACCGCCCTGGCCGTCCTCAGACGGTCGGGGCTGTCCTGACAGTGCCGGACGCCCCCTTACCCGCCGCGTTCCTCGGCGCCCCTATCGTGACCGCATGCAGAGCTACACCATCGGCCAGGCAGCACGGCTGCTCGGCGTCAGTCCCGACACCGCGCGCCGCTGGGCGGACGCCGGCCGGGTGGCGACCCACCGCGACGAGGGCGGACGGCGGCTGATCGACGGCCGGGACCTGGCCGCCTTCTCGGTCGAACTCGCCAAGGCGGGCGGCGCCGAGGAGGAGACCTCGTACACCTCGGTCCGCAACGCGTTCCCCGGCATCGTCACCGCGATCAAACTCGGCGACGTGGCCGCCCAGGTCGAGATCCAGGCCGGTCCCCACCGCCTGGTCTCCCTGCTGACCCGCGAGGCCGTGGAGGAACTCGGCCTGGAGGTCGGCATGGAGGCGACGGCCCGGGTGAAGTCGACGAACGTGCACATCGACCGCGTCTGACCTCCCGAGCGCCACGCCCGTCGACGGCTACGGTGGCGCCGTGGGCACAAAGCCCCACATTCCCCACTCCCCCGAGGCGTTCCGATGAGCCTGAGCATCCGCAACCAGATCCCCGGCACGGTCACCGACGTCACCTCCGGCGAGGTGATGGCCACCGTGAAGGTCCGCCTCGCCGGCGGCCAGGACATCACGGCAGCGATCACCCTGGAGGCCGTCGAGGAACTCGGCCTCGCCGCCGGAACCGCCGTGCGCGCCCTGGTGAAGTCGACCGAGGTCTCCCTCGCCACCGCGCCCGTCGAGGGCCTGTCCATCCGCAACCAACTGCCGGGGAGGGTCACCGACGTCGCCACCGGCGGAGCCATGGCCTCCGTCAAGGTCGCAGTCGAGGGCGGCGAACTGACCTCGGCGATCACCAGGGACGCCGCTACCGACCTGGCGCTGACGGCCGGCACGTCCGTCGTCGCCCTGATCAAGTCGACCGAGGTCTCGCTGGCCACGGCCTGACGCGGAAGGGCCCCGCCGAAGCGGGGCCCTTCCTCCACGACTGGCTCAGTCCTCGTACGCGTCCAGCGGCGGGCACGAGCACACCAGGTTCCGGTCACCGAAGGCCTGGTCTATCCGGCGCACCGGCGGCCAGTACTTGTCGGCGGCCACCACTCCGGCCGGGAAGACGGCCTCCTCGCGCGTGTACGCGTGCGCCCAGTCGCCGCCGAGCGCGGCGGCGGTGTGCGGCGCGTTGCGCAGCGGGTTGTCGTCCGCCGGCCACTCGCCCGCGCCGACCTTCTCGATCTCCGCGCGAATGGCGATCATCGCGTCGCAGAACCGGTCCAGCTCGGTCAGGTCCTCGGACTCGGTCGGCTCGATCATCAGGGTGCCGGCCACCGGGAAGGACATGGTCGGGGCGTGGAAGCCGTAGTCGATGAGCCGCTTGGCCACGTCGTCGACGCTCACCCCGGTCGCCTTGGTCAGCGGGCGCAGGTCGATGATGCACTCGTGTGCCACCAGCCCGCCGGGGCCGGTGTAGAGCACGGGGTAGTGGGGCTCGAGCCGCTTGGCGATGTAGTTGGCGGACAGCACGGCCACCTGCGTGGCCCGCCGCAGCCCCTCGCCGCCCATGAGCCGTACATACGCCCACGAGATCGGCAGGATGCCCGCAGAACCCCAGGGGGCGGCCGAGATCGGTCCGACCCCGGTCGCGGGACCGGCCTCCGGCTGCAGCGGGTGGTTGGGCAGGTACGGCGCCAGGTGTGCCCGCACGCCCACCGGGCCGACGCCCGGACCGCCGCCGCCGTGCGGGATGCAGAAGGTCTTGTGCAGGTTCAGGTGCGAGACGTCACCGCCGAAGTGCCCCGGCTTGGCCAGTCCCACCAGCGCGTTGAGGTTGGCGCCGTCGACGTACACCTGGCCGCCGGCCTCGTGCACCTGCGCGCAGATGTCGGCGACGTGCTCCTCGAACACCCCGTGCGTCGAGGGGTACGTGATCATCAGCACGGCCAGCTCGTCGCGGTACTGCTCGATCTTCGCCCGCAGGTCCTCGACGTCGATCTCGCCGTCCTCGGCGGTCTTCACGACGACGACCTTCATCCCTGCCATGACCGCGCTGGCGGCGTTCGTGCCGTGCGCGGAGGACGGGATCAGACACACGGTCCGCTGCTCGTCCCCGTTGGCCCGGTGGTATCCGCGTACGGCCAGCAGCCCGGCGAACTCCCCCTGTGACCCGGCGTTGGGCTGCAGGGACACCTTGTCGTACCCGGTGACCTCGGCGAGACGTTCCTCCAGCTCGTGGATGAGCGTGAGGTAACCCTGAACCTGCTCGGTGGGAGCGAAGGGGTGCAGCTGCCCGAACTCGGGCCAGGTGACCGGCTCCATCTCGGTGGTCGCGTTGAGCTTCATCGTGCAGGAGCCGAGCGGGATCATGCCCCGGTCGAGCGCGTAGTCCCGGTCGGCCAGCCGGCGCAGGTAGCGCAGCATGGCGGTCTCGGAGCGGTGCTGGTGGAAGACCGGGTGGGTGAGGAAGTCGTCGCTGCGCAGCAGGTCCTCGGGGAGGGCCGCCCCGGCGGCCGCGTCCAGCGCCTCGATGTCGCCCTCGACCCCGAAAGCGGCCCACACGGCGGCCAGCTGGCCCCGCCCGGTCGTCTCGTCACAGGCGATCGACACGTGGTCGGCGTCGACGAGGTGGAGGTTGACGCCGTTGGCCCGGGTCGCCGCGGCGACCTCCTCGGCCCGTCCGGGCACCCGGACGGTGAGCGTGTCGAAGTAGGCCCCGTGCACGACCTCGACCCCGCCGGCCCTGAGCCCCTCGGCGAGGATCGTGGCGTACCGGTGCGTGCGCCAGGCGATGCTCCGGAGCCCCTCGGGACCGTGGTACACGGCGTACATGCCGGCCATCACGGCGAGCAGCACCTGCGCTGTGCAGATGTTGCTGGTGGCCTTCTCCCGTCGGATGTGCTGCTCACGGGTCTGCAGGGCCAGCCGGTACGCCCTGTGCCCGTCCGCGTCCACGGACACGCCCACGAGCCGCCCGGGCAGGCTGCGCGCGAACTTCTCGTGCACGGCCATGTAGCCGGCGTGCGGACCGCCGAAGCCCATCGGGACACCGAACCGCTGGGTCGTCCCGACGGCGATGTCCGCCCCGAGCTCACCGGGCGACTTCAGCAGGGTCAGGGCGAGCAGATCGGCGGCGACGGTGACCAGGGCACCCAGCTCGTGCGCCTGGTCGACGACCGCCTGGATGTCGCGTACGGCACCGGAGGCGCCGGGGTACTGGACGAGCACGCCGTTGATCTCCCGCCCGGCGATCACGGCCGGAATGCCGTCGCTGAGGTCGGCGACCACGACCTCCACGCCGGTCGGTTCGGCGCGGGTCTCGATCACGGCGATGGTCTGCGGCATGACGTCCGCGTCGACCAGGAACAGCCCCTTCTTGTTCTTCCCCATGCGCCGTGACAGGGCCATGGCCTCGGCCGCCGCCGTCCCCTCGTCGAGCAGCGAGGCGCCCGAGGTGGGCAGACCGGTGAGATCGGCCACCATCGTCTGGAAGTTCAGGAGGGCCTCGAGCCGCCCCTGCGAGATCTCCGGCTGGTAGGGCGTGTAGGCGGTGTACCAGGCCGGGTTCTCCATGACGTTGCGCAGGATCACGGGAGGCGTGAAGGTCCCGTAGTACCCGAGCCCGATCATGGAGGCGAGCACCTGGTTCCGGTCGGCCAGCGACCGCAGCTCGGCCAGCACCTCGGCCTCGGTCCGCGCGCCCGGCAGGTCCAGGGCGTCGGCGTTCTTGATCACGTCCGGCACCGCGGCGGCGGTGAGCTCGTCCAGGGAACCGTAGCCGACGTGCGCGAGCATCTTGGCCCGCGCCTCGTGGTCGGGACCGATGTGACGCTGCTCGAAGGGGATCCCCTTCTCGAGCTCGGAAAGCGGAATGCGGTGGGCGGTCATTGCGGAGGCCTCCTGGTCTGGCGCGACCTTCGAGGGGCACCACGGCGCGGGTACCCGGACGGCCTCCCCCTCTGTCATCACGACCTGAGAGCTTCACCGGATCGCCCGAAGGCTCCCGGTTTTCCCCGTCGGTGAGCGCGGAAGCCGTCGGCACCCGCCCTGCTTTCCAGAGTGACCTCGTCCGTGCGGTACGTGAGCCTGAGAGATTCCGGGGAGGATTTGCTCCTTCGGCGCCTCCGGTGGTGTCTGGAGGACTCTCCCGCGCGGGGTCATCAGCCGTTGACAGCCTACCAGTGCGCATCACAGCCCAGCTCGAGTGGCCGCGGCGCCCGATGTGCACTTTCGTAGTGCTTACGGATGAGTTGCGAGCAAGTGGAGGGCCCGTGCAGACCGACATCGATCCGCGCAACCTGATCGGCCGCAAAGCGTTCGACCGCAGCGGCACGAAGATCGGCACCATCGACGAGGTCTACCTCGACGACGCCACCGGCGTACCGGAGTGGGCCGCCATACGCACCGGCCTCTTCTCCCGCGACGCCTTCGTCCCCCTGGAGCCCAGCGAACTGATCGAGGGCACCCTCCACGTCCCCTTCGACCGCGCCCTGATCAAGGACGCGCCCGACTTCGGCGTGGGCCGCCACCTCTCGCCGGAACAGGAGCTCCAGCTCTACCACCACTACGGTCTCGACGCGGCCTCACCTCCCCCGCTCCCGGAACGCCACTTCGGCAAACTGGCGGGAACGGAGGACGCGGAGGCCTGATCCTGGGCTCCGTCCGCCGGGGCCTGGGGTCTCTCCGTGACCAGCGGCAACGGGTCGGCCGCCACGAGGTCGGGATCGTCGACCCGGAACGTCCGCACCCTCCCCGGCTCGGACCAGGGCGTCTCGAACCGCACCGTCACCCGCCCCAACCCGCTTCCCTGTACCCACCCGTGCCCGAAGTCGGCGTGTCGCACGTCATGCCCCGCGGGCCACCGCCGCTCGACAACCGCCGCCCGCTCCTCCAGGGGCTCCTCGTGGCCCTCTTCCCCCAGGTGCTCCGCGTCCGTCCCCTCCCCCGCGGCCTGCGCGAACAGGTCCTCCTGCGTGTAGTCCGCGAGGCCGCTCACCCCGACCCCCAGCAGCCGCACCCCGCCCGTCGTGTCCACGGCGTCCAGCAGACGGGCCGCCGCCTCGCGCACCACGGCCGGGTCGTCCGTGGGACCCCGCAGCGTCTCTGACCGCGTCAGGGTCGAGAAGTCGTACCGCCGCACCTTCAGCACGATCGTCCGCCCCGACAACCCCGCCTCCCGCAACCGCCGAACGCACCGGTCCGCCAGCCGCCGCACCTCCAGCCCCACCCGCAGGCGGTCATGGATGTCCACGTCGTAGGTGTCCTCCACCGACACCGACTTGGTCTCGCGCTCGGCGACCACGGGCCGCTCGTCGTGCGCCAGTGCCATGGCGTACAGCGCTTGCCCGTGCGCCTTGCCCAGCAGCCGGACGAGCTCGTCCTCGCCGGCCTCCGCGATGTCGTCGACGGTGGTGATCCCCGCCCGCCGCAGATGGTCGCCCGTGGCCGGCCCCACGCCCGGCAGGGTCCGCACCGGCATCGGCCCGAGCATGGCCCGCTCGGTCCCCGGCTCGATCACCACCAGCCCGTCCGGCTTGGCCTCCTCGGAAGCGATCTTCGCGAGCATCTTGGACGCGGCGAGCCCCACCGACCCGGTGAGCCCGGTGAAGGCCCGTATGTCCGCGCGCAGCTTCTCCCCCACCAGCCGGGCCGACGGCTCGTCCCAGGCCGCTTCCCCGGCCTCCAGGTCGACGAAGGCCTCGTCCAGGCTCAGCGGCTCCACCAGCGGCGACAACGCGTGCAGCAGCCCCATCACCTGCTCGCTGATCGCCCGGTAGAACCCGAACCGCGGCACCAGGTACGCGGCGTTCGGCGCCAGCCGCCGCGCCTGGGCCATCGGCATCGCGGACCGCACCCCGAAGACCCGCGCCTCGTACGAAGCCGTGGCCACCACTCCACGCGGCCCGAGCCCGCCCACGATGACGGCCTTCCCGCGCAGGCTCGGCTTGGACGCCTGCTCCGCCGAGGCGTAGAAAGCATCCATGTCGAGATGCAGGATCGTGGGCGCGTTTCTCACATGTCCGATGCTGCCCTACGCCACTGACAACGGCCCCGGACGACCGCCCGGCACCAGGTCGGGCGCCCGCTCAGACGGCCCGGTTGCGCCGCCGTGCCAGCTCGTCCGCCGGGTTGTGCCCCATCAGCGTCTCGCCGGTGTCCACGCGCTCGCCGTGCAGTTGCGAGAGCGCGCTCTCCACGTCCCGCCACACCACTCCGACGGCGATCCCGAAGACGCCCTGGCCCCCTTGGAGCAGCGCGTGGACCTCGTCCGGCGAGGTGCACTCGTAGACCGTGGCGCCGTCGCTCATCAGCGTCATGCGCTCCAGGTCCCGAAAGCCGCGCTCCCGCAGGTGCTGAACGGCCGTGCGGATGTTCTGCAGGGACACGCCGGTGTCCAGGAAGCGCTTGACGATCTTCAGGACGACGACGTCCCTGAAGCTGTACAGCCGCTGCGTCCCCGACCCGTAGGCGGGCCGCACGCTCGGCTCCACGAGGCCGGTACGGGCCCAGTAGTCGAGCTGCCGGTAGGTGATGCCGGCGGCCGCACAGGCCGTGGGACCGCGGTAGCCGATCTGCTCGGACGCCATGGACGTCGCCCCTCCGCTGCTCGGCACGGCCACCGGTCGCTGGGGAGCGTGATCGGCCGCGCTGCCGTGATGGGGGTCCCCCCAGCTCGAACGAAGTGGAGAGCTCGGGGGAGGGTACGGAAGGCTTCCCCCGACCTCGCGTCCGGGGGCACCCCCAGCCGTACCGTCGCCGCTGCTTCTCACGCCGACCTCCGTCCTTGACCTGCCTCCTCGAAGGTAGGCAGCCACCAGGGGTGCGTCAACGACCGCCACACTCGGCACGCCGAGTGATAATCACCCTAAGAGTGGTTTCCCGTACCCCACCGCGGGGAAAGGCTAGCGGAATGCCCTTCGAACGGGCCGCTCGACGCTCTCACGCGCCGACGGCAAATGCCGGCATTTCGGTGGTGACCGGACACGGCCGACCCGGCACGGACCACTGGTCCGCCGGATCGGCGGCGTCTCACTGGCTGCTGGTGCCGAAGTCCTCCGGCGAGATCTGGTCGAGGAACTCGCGGAACTTCTCCACCTCGTCCTCCTGCTCGTCCGGAATGGCGATGCCCGCGTCGTCGAGCACGCCGTCGCTGCCGTAGATCGGCGTTCCGGTGCGCAGTGCCAGCGCTATGGCATCGGACGGACGGGCGCTCACCTCGACCCCGCTCGCGAACACCAGCTCCGCGTAGAAGACGCCCTCACGAAGGTCCGTGATGCGCACTTCGGTGAGCTCCTGGCCGACGGCCTCCAGCACGTCCTTGAACAGGTCGTGGGTCAGCGGCCTGGCGGGGGCCATGCCCTGCTGGGCGAAGGCGATCGCCGTCGCCTCCCCCGGTCCGATCCAGATGGGGAGGTAACGGTCGCCTCCCACTTCACGCAGGAGCACGATCGGTTGGTTGGAGGGCATTTCGACCCGGACACCTACGACATCGAGCTCGTTCACACAGCAACCCTAGGACCTGCCCGGGACGTTTGGGTAGTCGGGCAGGGAACGGGGGGCCGATCCGGCCGTCGCCGACGCGTTCCGTTCAGGGCAGGCGCACACCCAGCGCGGTCTGCACGAGCGCCGCGTGCAGCCTCACCGTGAGGCTCGCCAGCTCCTTCGTACGGGCTTCCGCGTGGGCCCTGGTCTGCGGATTGCGGTGCCGCTTCAGCGGGGCCACCACCTGGTCCACGAGCCCGGCCTCGCGGTCGGCGGCGGCCTTCATCGCCCGCAAGTGCCGTGGCTCGATCCCGAACCGTCCCAGTTCGAGGACCAGCGACGCCACGGTGACCGCCTCCGCGTCGTAGGCCCCGTCGGGCAGCGGGGCGAGCAGCCCGTACGACTCCCACTCCGCGAGCTCCTGCTCACCGATCCCGACGGCGGCCAGCAGCTCGGCCCGGCCGATCCGGGCCGCCGTGGGCCCTTCCAGAGGCTCCAGGACGGTCTCCCCGTCCCGCTGGCGGCCCACCGCGGGCAGCGGCAGGGCCTCGCCGCGCTCCATGGCGTCCAGGTGCTCACGGATCACCTTGAGCGGAAGATAGTGGTCACGCTGCATCCTCAGGACGTGACCGAGCCGCTCCACGTCGCCGGGGGTGAACTTGCGGTACCCCGAGGGAGTCCGCTGCGGCTCGACGAGCCCCTCGGACTCCAGGAAGCGGATCTTGGAGATGGTGACTTCGGGGAACTCGTCGCGCAGCACGCTCAGCACCGTGCCGATGCTCATCAGCCCACTGTCCGTGGCGGCGGCCCCGGGGCCGGAACCGCCGCTCGGTGTCTGAAGCATGGACCTTCTCCGGGGGAGGGTCAGTAGCCCCGCTGGCTGGCGTAGAAGACCAGCCGGTACTTGCCGATCTGCACCTCGTCGCCGTTGTTCAGGGCGACCTGGTCGATCCGCTCGCGGTTGACGTACGTGCCGTTGAGGCTGCCGACATCGGCCACGGTGAACGAGCCGTCCGCGCCGCGCCGGAACTCCACATGGCGGCGCGAGACCGTCACGTCGTCCAGGAAGATGTCGCTCTGCGGGTGGCGCCCGGCCGTCGTCAGGTCGCTGTCCAGCAGGAAGCGGCTGCCCGAGTTCGGGCCGCGGCGCACCACCAGGAGCGCCGAGCCCAGGGGCAGCGCGTCCACCGCCGCCTGCGCCTCCGGCGAGAGGGCCGGCAGCTGCGTCTGGCCGGTGACCTCGGCGTCGTAGGCCTCGATGCCGGAGATGGAGATCGTGGACGTCGTCTCCGACGGACGCTCGGGGGTGGCCCCGGGCCGCAGCGGAGCGCCGCAGTTGGAGCAGAAGCGGCTGTTCTCCGCGTTGCGGTTACCGCACCTCGTACACACCAGGGCCGACATAGGGGAAAACCCTCCACCCGCAGTTGAGGTTGACGGTTGCCCGAAACCTATGCCGCCGGACTGCGCAGGGTCAACTGACGGCGCGCCCTGACCTCCGGAAATGTCACCGCCCGGACCAGCGACCTGGTCCCGGAACAGGGGGCGGCGGCCCTCCTCGTCGGGCTGCGCGCGATGGCGCGCCGTGGCATTGTCGCTGCCCTCTCGCGCGCTCTTGCCGAACAACTTCGCAAACAACTTCACGGGCGATTCCCCTTGACTGAAACAGACCCGCCCGTGGGGCAGGACGCACCCTGACTCAATACGCCGGCCGACCCGGACATCCTCACAACGTCCGTATCCACCAAACAGTTTCCACCACGCACCACCCGTTCGGTGCGCCGACCCCCCGCAACCTCATGCCCCTGCCGGACGTCCCCCATGCACCGCCGGTTCACTGGGAGGACGACCGAGCGTAGTCAGGCTGCTTCGCCGCTCGCAAGGCGTCCACGACGATCTTGTTCGACCGCTCGACAGTGACGGTGGCCTGCTCCTTCTCCAGAGTCTGCACCACGCCCCCCGGGATGTTGAGCGCCGGCTCGAGGTCCGCCGGCTTGCCGATGACCTTGAAACGATAAGGCGCGTTGATCTTGTTCCCGTCGACGCTCACGCTCTTGCCCGCATCCGTCAGGTAGGTGCCGGCCACGACGCGTACGCCGTTCACCTGGATCGCCTCCGCCCCCGCCGCGCGCAGCTCCTGGACCGCGTCGAGCAGGCTGTCCGCCTGGACGGCTCCCTTGCCGTCCTGGATGGTCATGGTGATACCAGGCCCCTGTGCGGCCACCGTGCCCGCCAGGATGCCGAGTTGCTTCTCCTTCTCGACGGTCTGCTTCCGCGCCTCCTCCGCCTGGTTCGAGCTGTTCTCCAGCTGTTGGCGCTGTTTCTCCAACCCCTGCTTCTCGTCGTCAAGACGCTGGGTACGGCTGTCCAGTTCATCGAGGATGCGTACGAGGTCTTCCTGGCGGGCGCCGCGCAGGGCACTGTCGCTGTCGCTGTTGGACGCCACCTGGACCGCCAGACCGAAGCCGAGGCCGAACAGCAGCACCGCGACGATCAGTTGAGCGCGGCTGACACGCGGCGGCCACAGTCCCATGACCAGCCGCTGCCGCCCGGTCAGTGCGGGCTTCTCCGCGGGGGCGTCGTCCGCGCCCTCGGGTGCCGCGCCGAGCGGCACCTCCTCGGGAAGTTCCTTGCGGAGCCCGTTCTCGGGCTGTTCTTCCTTGTCGCTCATCGGTCTCACGCCCGGAAGACGTGCCGGCGGATCGCCGCGGCGTTCGAGAAGATGCGGATCCCGAGGACCACGACGACACCGGTGGACAACTGGGCGCCCACGCCCAGCTTGTCGCCCAGGAACACGATCAGTGCGGCCACGACCACGTTCGACAGGAACGAGACCACGAAGACCTTGTCGTCGAAGATACCGTCGAGCATGGCCCGCAGGCCGCCGAAGACGGCGTCGAGCGCCGCGACGACGGCGATCGGCAGATACGGCTCGACGACCGCCGGAACCTCAGGCCGGACCAACAGTCCGGCCACCACTCCCACGACGAGGCCCAGTACGGCGATCACGATGTGCCCTTCTCAGTCTTCTCGGTGCTCGGCTGTGCTGTTCGTACGATCACACTCGGCGCTGCGGGCAGCCGGAGGTCGCTCTCCACGGAGATGCTGGTCCGGATGCCGTAGTTCTCCTGCAGGGCGTGCAGATACAGCCCGTCGACGCTGTCCTGGAATCTGGTGCTCAGCTGCTTGCCGTCCCCCAAGGCCAGCACCGTATACGGCGGAACCAGTGGCCTGTTGTCGACCAGTATCGCGTTCCCCGCGGCCCGGATGGCGGACAGTGCCGTCAGCCGCTGACCGTTGATGGAGATGGCCTCGGCGCCCGACTCCCACAGCCCGTTGACCACCCGCTGCATGTCGCGGTCGCGGACCCGCCCGGTGTCGGAGAAGTCCGTGGTCTCACGGGGGTTGCCGTTGCCTCCGCTGGTGGCTTCCTTGGCGTCGTCCACGACCAGCCGCACGCCCGGTCCGTGGACGGCGACGGCACCCGCCAGCACCCCCACCAGCTCCGACTGGTCACTGCCGCCGCTCTTGCGCAGGGCCTCCCGCTGCCGTGCGCTCACGTCGTCGCGCAGCTTGTCGACGGAACCCTCCAGCTTGTCCGCGGCCGTGGTCTCGCGGTCGATGCGGTCGATCAGCTCCTGCCGCTCCTTGGCGACCACCGGGGCCGCCACGCGCGCCTGTGCCGCTCCGACGGTCACCACCAGAGCCGCGAGCACCAGCCCCGCGGCCAGACCGAGCCGGCCCCGGAGCGTCCTGGGCATTCCGCTCTCGCCCACGGCCTTCTTGCGGGCGGCCGCCTCGGCGTAACCCTCGTCGAGGCTGTGGTCCATGACGTTGGTGAGCAGGAACATCGACGCGTCCGGCCGCGAAGGGCGCGTGGGTGTACTCCGAACGGGGGGCTGCTGCGGCATGCCGCACATCGTCGCACGTCGCGACCAGTACCTCCGAATGGCCCCACCCGCGTGCCGGACAGGCCCCCTCGGGAACATCTGTCCGGCACGCCCGTGTGCCGCACTTTCTCAGCGGCCGGCGCTGTCCACCACTCCCGCCCACTCGTCCAGGAGGGCCTGGGCGGACGCGTCGTCCGGCCCCTCGGCCCACAGGTGAGTGACCGCTTCGGCCGGGTCGGGCAGCACCATCACCCAGCGCCCGTCGGTCTCCACCACCCGCACACCGTCCGTGGTGTCCACGAAACGGTCACCGGCGGCCTCGACCACC
Organism: Streptomyces sp. NPDC101152; assembly: GCF_044768275.1. Taxonomy (NCBI): domain Bacteria; kingdom Bacillati; phylum Actinomycetota; class Actinomycetes; order Kitasatosporales; family Streptomycetaceae; genus Streptomyces; species Streptomyces sp. NPDC101152. Next base: position 29,430 of record NZ_JBIWPO010000065.1, read on the forward strand.
CTGCGCATCACCAGTCCCTTGACCGCCCAGGGAGTGGCCAGATCACGCTTGAGGACGTGCGCACGCGGGATCCGGGCGTCGATCTGACTCAGCGTGAGCTGTGTCCGCGCCACCAGTCCGATCAGCCGTACGAAGGCGGCCGTGCCGTCGAAGACGCTGCTGAACTCCGGGACGATGAAGCCGCCCTTGCCGTCACCACCGAAGATGGTCGTGTCGTCCCGTCCGACCCGGGTCAGGTCGTCGGGCGAGGTCGTCGTCCACTCAACCTGCGTGCCGTGGTAGGCCGCCACCTGCTCGGCGATCCGCGTCGTGGTCACCGGGAGCGCCACGCGGCCGCTGCGGCGCTCGGCGGCCACCAGATCGAGCATGACCAGCAGCGCACGGTCGTCTTCGACGATCCGGCCCTTCTCGTCCACCAGCGACAGCCGTTCCCCGACGGGGTCGAAGCGCACCCCGAAGGCGGCCCGGGACGACGCCACGATCTCTCCCAGCCGCACCAGTCCCGAGCGCCGCACATCGGCGGACTCGGTGGGCCGCGACTCGTCCAGGCCCGGGTTGATGGTCAGCGAGTCGACACCGAGCTTTCCGAGCAGGCTGGGCAGAACCAGCCCCGCACTGCCGTTCGACGCGTCCACGACGACCTTCAGACCGGACTCGGAAATCCCGGTCGTGTCCACGTTCCGCAGCAACGAACCGGTGTACGAGTCGAACACGCTGGCCGGGAAGTGCAGGTCACCGATCTCCCCGGGGAACGCACGCCGGTACTCCTGGCGCGCGAACACCCGGTCCAGCTTCCGCTGGCTGCCCTGGGAGAGATCGGCGCCCTGCCCGTCGAAGAACATGATGTCCACCGAGTCCGGGACCCCGGGCGTCGTCCGGATCATGATCCCGCCGGAACTGCCTCGCGCGGTCTGCTGCCGCGCCACGGGCAGCGGTACGTTCTCCAGGTCCCGTACCTCGATCGCGCTGGCCTGCAGGGCGGAGATCACGGCCCGCTTGAGGGCCCGGGCGCCCCGGGAGTGGTCGCGGGCCGTGGTGACGGTGGAGCCCTTCTTGAGGGTCGTCGCGTAGGCGCCGGCTAGGCGGACGGCGAGCTCGGGGGTGATCTCCACGTTCAGGATGCCGGAGACACCGCGCGCACCGAAAAGATGCGCCTGCCCGCGGGACTCCCAGATCACCGAGGTGTTGACGAAGGCACCGGCCTCGATGGTCTTGAACGGATACACCCGCACGTTGCCCTGCACGATCGATTCTTCACCGATCAGGCATTCGTCACCGATGACAGCGCCGTCCTCGATCCGGGCGGCCCGCATGATGTCGGTGTTCTTTCCGACGACGCAGCCCCGCAGATTGCTGTGCTGCCCGACATACACGTTGTCGTGCACGACGGCCTTGTGCAGAAAGGCCCCGCTCTTGACGACGACGTTGGAACCCACCACCGTGTGTTCCCGGATTTCGGCGCCGGCCTCGACCTTGGCATAGTCACCGATGTAGAGCGGTCCCCGCAGTACGGCATCGGGATGGACCTCGGCGCCTTCGGCCACCCACACACCCGGGGAGATCTCGAAGCCGTCGATCTCGACGTCGACCTTGCCCTCCAGGACGTCGGCCTGCGCCTTCACATAGCTCTCGTGCGTACCGACGTCCTCCCAGTAGCCCTCCGCGACATAGCCGTAGATCGGCTTGCCCTCCTTCATCAACTGCGGGAAGACGTCGCCGGACCAGTCGACAGGCACATCGGGCTCGACATAGTCGAAGACCTCGGGCTCCATGACGTAGATACCGGTGTTCACGGTGTCGGAGAAGACCTGCCCCCAGGTCGGCTTCTCGAGGAAGCGCTCGACCTTGCCCTCGTCGTCGACGATCGTGATACCGAATTCCAGCGGGTTCGGTACCCGGGTCAGACACACGGTGACGAGCGCACCCTTTTCCTTGTGGAAATTGATGAGCTCAGTGAGGTCGAAGTCGGTCAGCGCATCGCCGGAGATGACGAGGAAGGCATCGTCCTTCAACGCGTCTTCGGCGTTCTTGACGCTTCCGGCGGTACCGAGTGGCTTCTCCTCGTTGGCATAGGAAAGTTCCATACCGAGCTCTTCGCCGTCACCGAAGTAGTTCTTGACCAAGGAGGCCAGGAACTGGACAGTTACGACGGTCTCGTTCAGCCCATGCCTTTTGAGCAGCCTGAGCACATGCTCCATGATCGGCCGGTTGGCCACCGGCAGGAGCGGCTTGGGCATGCTCGAGGTCATGGGGCGAAGGCGCGTGCCTTCGCCTCCGGCCATCACGACGGCCTTCATGTCGGAAGCGTCCTCCTCAAAGAGACGACGGTCTAGCCGACTTCACCCGTCCAGATTGTCCCGCACTTTTCCGCCGGGGGCCATCGAGCCGCTGCGGCTGCAGGAATCGGCGAGTTCAATCGGCCATGGCGTCCGCACGGATGAGTCGGCGGACCTGTACCACGTAGAGCACTCCTGCCCACCAGTACAGGGTTGTACCCCATCCTGCGAACGCCCATCCGAAAATAGCAGCGAGTGACGGGATCCATCCAGATCCGTCACTGAGCAGGAGCAGCGGGAAGGCGTACATCAGGTTGAAGGTGGCGGCCTTGCCCAGGAAGTTCACCTGCGGCGGCGGATAGCCGTGGCGCCTGAGGACGCCCACCATCACCAGCAGGACCAGCTCTCGCGCCACAAGTAGAGCGGTCAACCAGATCGGGAGAATCTCGCGCCAGGTGAGACCGACCAGTGTAGAGAGAATGTAGAGCCGGTCCGCGGCGGGATCGAGGAGCCGGCCCAGACTGCTGATCTGGTTCCAGCGCCGCGCGAGCTTGCCGTCCAGGTAGTCGCTGATCCCGCTCAGAGCCAGTACCAGCAGTGCCCACCCGTCACTCTTCGGGCCCCCGAACTCAGGCCTCAGAATCAGCCACAGGAAGATCGGCACTCCGACTAGGCGCGCCATGCTGAGGATGTTGGGGATGGTGAGGACCCGGTCCGTCTGGACGCGGGTCTCCTGGACCTCCACCCGGGGGCCTCCTGTGGGAAACGAACCAACGATGCCCCCTGACCTTACCTCAACGCAAAAAAGCTCCGGCTCCTGGGCTTGAGTGCCCAGGAGCCGGAGCTCTAAAAGGAGTTCGGCGGCGTCCTACTCTCCCACAGGGTCCCCCCTGCAGTACCATCGGCGCTGTAAGGCTTAGCTTCCGGGTTCGAAATGTAACCGGGCGTTT
>NZ_JBIWPO010000066.1:0-32572 GCF_044768275.1 Streptomyces sp. NPDC101152
GGAACGCCACGCGAAGCGTGACGTCCCCGAAAACCAGCACGAACCCCTATGAACCAGCCCCGCCAGGATTGACGAAACAGATAGGGGCACCCCCCCGGCTACGCCCGGCAGGTGCCCGACCCGGAGGAGCCGGCCCGCTATCGGCGGCTGCTGCATAGTGCGCCATCCGCACCCAGCCCGACCTGGTCACCGGAATCCGTCTCCCGGACACCTGGGCCGGCCGTCCGGCCGGCGGCTGAGACCGGCCCCGCGACCGGGACCCACGGCCCCCGGGTCGACCCCAACGGCCCTCGCCCGGGCCCGGTTCGGCGCCCACGCTGGACTTGAGCCCAGGTCGCCGCAGCGGTGCCACGGGCCGAAGGAGCTGATCGCCATGACGACCCTGGCGGGAACATCTGACCGCCCTGTGCGGGTGAACGCGGTGCTCGACGAGCCGCTGTCGCGGTGGCTGTGGCTGGTGAAGTGGATCCTGGTGATTCCGCACTACGTGGTGCTGTTCTTCCTCTGGATCGCCTTCACCGTGGTGAGCGTGGTCGCGTTCTTCAGCATCCTGTTCACCGAGCGCTATCCACGGTCTCTGTTCGACTTCAACCTGGGCGTGCTGCGCTGGAGTTGGCGGGTGGCGTACTACTCGTACGGCGCCCTGGGCACCGACCGGTACCCGCCCTTCAGCCTGGGCGAGGAGCCCGACTACCCCGCGCGGCTGGACATCGCCTACCCCGAGCGGCTCTCCCGGGGACTGGTCCTGGTGAAGTGGTGGCTGCTGGCCGTCCCGCACTACATCGTCATCGGGTTCTTCCTCGGCGGGTGGCACCTCGGCTGGTGGGACGGCGGACTGGTGGCCGTGCTGGCGCTGATCGCCGCCGTGACGCTGGCCTTCACCGAGAAGTACCCGCGGGCCCTGTTCGACCTGGTCCTCGGGCTCAACCGGTGGGTGCTGCGGGTGGCCGCCTATGCCGCCCTGATGACGGACACCTATCCGCCCTTCCGGCTCGACATGGGCGGCACCGAGCCCCACGAACCCTTCGCGCCCGAGGACCTGTCGTGACCACGCTGCTGGTGGGGGCGTTCCTGATCGTGCACGGGCTGTTGCACCCCGGAGTGTGGACGGCACCGCAACAGCCCGGCACGGCGGCCCCGTTCACTCCCGGGCACTCGTGGGTGCTGGCTGCCGCGGGCGTCCGTCCGGCCCCGGCCTGGGCCGCGGCACTCGCGCTGGCCTGGTACACGGCGGTGGTGTACGCCGTCGCCGGCGCCGGAGTGCTGGCGGGCACCGGCTGGTGGCCCACGGCCGCCCTGGTCGCCGCGTCGAGCGGGCTGGTGCTCAAGGCGGTCTGGTTCGACCCGTGGCTGAGCATCGGTGTGCTGCTGGACGTGGGCGTGATCACCGCTGTGGCCTGTGCGTGGCCCACCTCCGTCTACTGACGACAGGGGAGATCAGTCGTGCGGCACCACCGCGACCGGTGCGGCGGCATGCTGCAGCACCGCATGGGCCACGGGACCGATGTGACCGCCGATCGAAGTGTGGCGTTCACTGCGGCCCACGACGACCAGGCCCGCATCGCGTGAAGCGTGCACGAGATGACGGCCGACGCTGCCGATCACGGCCTGTGCGTGCACCTCGACGCCGGGAAACTTGTCCCGCCACGGCCGCAGTATGTCGGTCAGCGCGTGCCGCACCTGCTCGGCCAGTTCCTCGTTCAGCCCGACGTCCATGGCGCTGCCGTAGCCGTAGGAGGTCGGCAGGCTCCAGCCGTGGATGATCTGCAGGCCGCTTGCACGGCGCAGGGCCGCGTCGAACGCGAAGCCGATCAGCGCGCCGCCGGGGTTGTCCAGGTCCAGCCCGAGCAGCACATCGCGATACGGGGTGGTGGTGGACGTCCCGCCCGAGGCGTCCGGCAGATGCTCGTCCGGGGCGCGCTCGCCGGCCCGGACGAGAACGACGGGCCGCGCGGCACGGGCCACCACGGCGAGGGAGACGGAGCCGACCAGGAACCCGGCGACCGTGCCGAGACCCCGGGATCCGAGGACCAGCAGGTCGGCCTCCTCCGCGGCGGCCAGGAGGGCCGCGACCGGCTGACCCCCGGTCTGCTGTATGCCGATGTCCAGACCGGGGTGGCGGTGTGCGAGCCGGGACCGTGCATCGTGCAGCAGGGTCTTGGCCCATGCATGCTGCGCGTCGAGTGCGCCCGGGGCGGGAACTCCGGCGAGGGCCGGGATCAGCTGGGACTGCTGTTCCCAGGCGTGCAGCAGGCGCAGCGCCGACCCGCGTTGTACTGCCTCGCGGGCGGCCCAGTCGGCGGCGGCGACACTCTGCGGTGAGCCGTCGAGGCCGACGGTGATGGTGGGCATGTGCGGACCTCCTTCGGGGTTGCTCTGCCAGTTTCCGGGCGGCGCGGGTGAGGCAGCAGGGGTCTCAAGTCCCTGCCGGGGGCCGGTCGGCCCACCCACGGCGAGTGCCTGACACCGCTCAGGGGCAGCCCCGGTGTCACGGGCGGCGGTGACGAGGATGCCTCCGCCGCCGGCGCAGGTCATAGCGTGCCGCCGCCGCACTTCCCGCGGAGCGCGCAGCACACGTCACTCTCCGACCGGATTGGTCGCACGGCCCCCATGGTGCCCCAAGCGGCCCCTCGGCCCGCCCCACCAGGAGGACAACGATGAGGGGGCCACCCATACCGGCGGAACCTGTCTCCTGGGACCAATGCCATGATCACCGCAGCTGTTGTGCTCCAACTGCTGATTCTCGCGGGCGCGTTGTACGACACGGCACGTCTGGGGGCGTCGTCCGGAGGCCGCCGTCCGGTGTGGCCCCGGCGCCGGCGCCGTCGCGCCGCGCTCGAAGCGGCCGAAGGGCATCTCGTGCGGCAGCGGCTGCGCGGCCGGATCGACGCGGCCGTGTACCGGGAGAGGATGCGGACGATAGCGGACGGACAACGCCCCCGGGCAGGTCGCCACTTCTGACTCCGGAAGCGAGACTCCTCCGTGCAAGGACCCGACCGTCCCTGAGACAGGCCCGGTCGCCCCTCTTCCCTCCCGTGGCCACGGAGTGATCGTTGGGTTGGGCGCGGACGCCGGGCACGGCATCCGAAGAGGTTCCCCGTCCCCCGCCGGAAACGGCGTCCGCGCCAGCAGAGCCCAGGGGACAGGTCCATGGCGCCGCACGGCCCCACGGTCCGGGCGGTCCGGGCGGGCCGGGGGCCGGAGTTCCCCAACCCATGGGGCCATGTGGCCCCTCTTCCGCCCAGCGCCCCGAAACGGCACCGAAGCACGGCAGGACGTTTGCTACACAGAAGGTCGCCGCGCAGTCGACGCGGCGGTCTTCGCACCCCCATTCCCCGCCCGGGAGGCTCCATGCTGTCCGCAGAATCCGCCGCCGTGGTACGTGCCACCCTGCCCGCCGTGGCCGGAGCGCTCGACGAGATCACGACGCGCTTCTACGGGGCGATGTTCCGGGACCGGCCGGAGCTGCTCGACGGAATGTTCAACCGCGGCAACCAGGCCAGCGGAGACCAGCGGCGCGCACTGGCCGGCTCCATCGCCGGGTTCGCGACCGCGCTGCTGGCCGACCCGGACGCCCGGCCCGACGCCCTGCTGGCCCGGATCGCGCACAAACACGCGGCCGTCGGGGTCACCGACGACCAGTACACGATCGTGCACAAGTACCTGTTCGGTGCCATAGCCGAGACCCTCGGCGACGCCGTCACCCCGGAGGTGGCGGCCGCCTGGGACGAGGTGTACTGGCTGATGGCCGGCGCCCTGATCGGCCGGGAGGCGCGCCTCTACCAGGACGCGGGCGTCGAGCCGGGCCGGACCTGGCGGCAGTGGACGGTTGTCGAGCGCCGCACCGAGACCACGGACACGGTGTCCTTCCTGCTCCGCCCGGCGGACGGCCGACCGGCGCCGCGGGCGCGGGCGGGCCAGTACGTGAGCGTACGGGTGCTCATGCCGGACGGTGTCCACCAACTGCGTCAGTACAGCCTGTCCTCGGACCCGGACAGGGAGCTGCGGCGTATCACCGTCAAGCGCGTCGCCGACGACCCGGCCGGCGAGGTCTCCCATCTGCTGCACGACCAGGTCCGCGAGGGAGTCGAACTCACCCTCTCCGCACCTTTCGGGGACGTGTTCCTCGACGGCCCGGCCGCCGGCACCGACCCGCTGGTGCTGGTCTCGGCGGGCATCGGCTGCACCCCCATGACGGGCATCCTGGCCCACCCCGACTGGGCGCCTCCACCCGCCGGGTGCTGGTCCTGCACGCCGACCTCTCCCCCGCCGACCACGCCCTGCGCGCCGAGACCCGCGAGCTCGTCGGGCAACTGCCGTACGCCCGGGCGCTCTTCTGGTACGAGCGTCCCGGGGCCGAGGAGCCCGAGGCCCGCGAGGGCAAGATGGACCTCTCCGGGGTCGAACTCCCCGACGGCGCCACGGTGTTCCTGTGCGGCCCGCTGCCGTTCATGCGCGACGTCCGCGCCCAGTTGCTCCGCGCCGGGGTTCCGGCACGACTCATCCGCTACGAGGTCTTCGGCCCCGACCTGTGGCTGCCCGGCAGCGCGGCCTGAACCGCGCTGCAACCTTCCAGGAAAGGATCCACGATGACGAGCGACAACTCCCAGGCCGCGCCTTCGGTTCGGCTGCGTTTCGACGGCCCGGTGGACCAGGAGACCCTCGCCTACGCCCGTACGAAGATCGACGCCGTCGTCGGCCGTTCCGGTCTGCCCGCCATCACCGGTGAGGTACGGATCGTGCGGGCGGCCGTCCGCCATGCCGACCGGCCGTGGCTGGCCACGGCCGACCTGCACGTCGGCGGCAGGCAGGTGGTGGCCCTCGCCGAGGAGTTCACCGGCCGGGCCGTCGTGGACCTGCTCCAGGACCGGCTGCGCCGCCAGACCGACAAGGCCGCCCAGGCCTGGGACGACGGCCACCGGACCGAGGCGCCGCCGTGGCGCGGCGGCGGTCAGCGGTCGGCGTAAGGCCTCGGTGGGAACGGCCCGGTCGGTCACGGTCCGCCGATCGGGCCCCTGTCGTGTGCTGCCTCGCCGGGACGCGGGCCGACCGGCCCGCACAGGTGACCAACGGCCCACTGCCCGGGCCCACGGGCACACGAAAACGTGGTCGTCGTGGTTCCCGACCGGTCGGCGAGGACGAGGAGTTGTGTGATGACGAAGGCGTATCTGGTGGGCAGCGGGATCGCGGCGCTCGCCGCGGCCACGTTCCTGATCCGTGACGGCGGATTCGACGGGGCGGACATCCACCTCTTCGAGGAACAGCACACCGTCGGGGGCAGTCTGGACGCGGGCGGCAGCGTGGTCACCGGCTACAGCATGCGCGGGGGGCGGATGTTCGAGGCCGAGTTCCGCTGCACGTACGACCTGCTGTCCGCGATCCCCACGCTTGACGATCCCGCGGTGTCCGTGACGGAGGAGATCCTCGCGGGGCACGAGGAGTTCGCCTGGGACGACGCCGCGCGGCTCGTCGACGGAGACGGAAAGATCGTCGACACCGCCTCGATGGGGTTCTCCGAGCGCGACCGGCTGGAACTGGTCCGGTGCCTGGCGAGCCCCGAGGGGCACCTGGACGGCAAACGCATCACGGACTGCTTCGGGGAGCACTTCTTCACCACGAACTTCTGGTTCATGTGGTGCACCACGTTCGCCTTCCAGCCCTGGCACAGCGCGATCGAGTTCCGCCGCTACCTGAGGCGGTTCGTCCATCTCTTCCCTGAGTTCGCATCGATGTCGGGCATCCACCGCACCCGATACAACCAGTACGACTCGATCGTGCGTCCCCTGACTGCCTGGCTGGGCGAGCGCGGCGTCACCGTGCACACCGGAAGCCGGGTCACCGACCTCGGGTTCGCACCGGGGCAGGGCGGCACCACGGTCGAGGCCATCCATATCTCCCGGGGCGGCCTCGACGAGAAGATCGCCGTGGCCTCCGAGGACCTGGTCCTGGTCACCAACGGCTCGATGACGGACGCCTCCAGCCTTGGTTCGCACACCACGGCGCCGCCCCCGGCCGGCCACCGCTCGCAGGCGTGGCTGCTGTGGCACCGCATCGCCCGCGGGCGCGAGGACTTCGGCAACCCGGCGGTATTCGACAAGCACGTCAAGGAGTCCCGCTGGGAGTCGTTCACGGTCACTGCCAAGGATCCCGTCTTCCTGGACGCCCTGGCCGAGTTCGCGGGCCGTGAGACCGGCAGGGGCGGGCTGATGACCTTCACCGACTCCAACTGGCTGCTGACGATCGTCGCCAACCGCCAGCCCGTCTACCGCGACCAGCCCGAGGGCGTGTCCGTGTGGTGGGGCTACGGTCTGTTCCCCGGCCGCGCGGGCAACCACACGCCCAAGCCGATGACGATGTGCTCCGGCCGGGAGATCCTCGGGGAGGTGCTGCACCATCTGCGCTTCGACGCGTCGACGGCGGCCCGGGTCCTGGAGACCTCCACCGTCGTCCCCTGCCTGATGCCGTACATCACCAGCCAGTTCCTGGTCCGCCGCCGCGAGGACCGGCCCCATGTCGTGCCCGAGGGATCGGTCAACCTCGCCTTCATCGGACAGTTCGCGGAGGTACCGGACGACGTCGTCTTCACCGTCGAGTACTCGGTGCGCACCGCGTGGACGGCGGTGGCTCAGCTCCTGAACCTCGACCGGCAGCCTCCCGCGGTCTACAAGGGGCACCACGACCCCCGTGTCCTGGCCGCGGCTCTGGAGACGATGCACCACCGGTGATCGGGCACGACTCGGACGGTGAAAGGAGGGCGCGAGGCCGAGAGACCAGATCGGCACCTTGTCGTCCCTGTACCCCGACGCCGAAACAGGCGGGATCCGTGGCGCGTCCTCGGTCAGCACCGCCGAGACGGAGTGCACGTCCGCGCGTCGCGCGGCGAGGTCGTCCGGCACCGCCCCTTGCGTCGCCAGCGCCGCAAGCAGGCCGCCGGGCAGAGCGAGTGTCCAGATTTGTTGTCCGTGCCGACGTCCTCGCTGACGTCCTGCACTGGGAACGTCCCACGTCACGGCAGGCGGACGGGAGGGGCCGATACGGCCACGTCGGCCGGTGCCGGGCGGTGACCGCCACGCGCCGACGCGACGGCTCACCGGGCCTGCGACTGGCCGCCTGCCTCGCGGAGGCCGCCGCCGAACTGCTGGCAGATCCAGCGGTCACCAGGATCCGGGAATGCGAGGCGGACGACTGCGTGATGCTCTTCCTGGCCGCCCATCCGCGCCGCCGCTGGTGCTCCGCCACCCGCTGCGGCAACCGGGTGCGCGTCGCCCGCCACTATCAGCGCACCAAGGCCAGATGACCCGAACGTCCCACGCCCCGGGACCTCGGGGTGTAGACGTCGTGGTCGGTGTGCGTGACCTCGAAACGGTGCACGTCCGGCTTCTCGTTGTGGGGCTGGTTCGTACTCAGGGTCTGCGGTGCGCTGCCGGTCAGGGGGTGCGGCGAGCCCGGTCCCGGCGATTGCGTCGAAAGGCGGGACGAACGGCCCTGCCCCCGGGGCCGGGCAAGGACGCAGGCTGGAAGCCGAGACGACGTGGTCGATCCCCTCGTCAGGGAGACGGGCGCCGGACATGAACCCAGAAGCCACGGACGCGACCGACCAGACACGGGTACTGGTCGTGGAGGACGACCGTGGCATCGCGGAGTCCCTGGTGCGTGGACTGCGGCAGGCCGGCTATGCGGTCGAGGACGTGCGGACCGGGCGGGCTGCGCTGGCCGCGCCCTCCCCCGATGTGGTGCTGCTCGATCTGGGGCTGCCGGACATCGACGGGGTCGAGGTGTGCCGGCGGCTGCGGGCCCGGTCGACTGCGGCGATCATTGCCGTGACCGCCCGGGGTGAGGAGGCGGACCGGGTGGTCGCCCTGGACGAAGGAGCCGACGACTATCTGGTCAAGCCGTTCGGGCTGGCCGAGCTGCTGGCGCGGATCCGGGCGGTGCTGCGCCGTCGGCGCCCGGCACAGCCGGAGATCCTGCGGCACGGGCCGCTGGCGCTCGACCTGCGCACCCGGCAGGTCTCCGTCGACGGCCGCGCGGTCGCTCTGACGCCGAAGGAGTTCTCCATTCTGGAGTGCCTGGCCGCCGATCCGGGCCGGGTGGTGAGCCGGCGGCAGATCCTGGAACGGGCGTGGGACGCCCACTGGTACGGGCCCACGAAGGTGCTCGACGTGCATGTCGCCGCGCTGCGCCGCAAGCTCGGCGTCCCGGGGCTGATCGAGACGGTGTACGGGCACGGCTTCCGGCTCGGAGTGGTCCAGGAGTCCGAGGAGCAGCCGTGACCCGCCGGATCGCCTGGACGCTGCTGGCGCTGACCTCCGTGCTGCTGGTGCTGGCGGTCGTACCGCTGGCGGTGTCGATGACGGCGCGCGAGCGCGTCTCCTACCGCGACAACCAGCGGGCGGCCACCCGCGTGATCGCCGCGGCCGCCGAAGAACACCTCTCCGACCACAAGTCGGCCACCGCCATGCGCAAGGAACTCGGCACCGCGGCCCGAGCCGGGGACTGCGCCGCGGTGTACGACGCCTCCGCGCGCCTGGTGGCCGCCACGCCCTGTACAGCGGCGCAGGGCGAGGAGGCGGCGGAACTGGTGGGGAAGGTACTGGCCGGGCACGAGCCGGAGCCGCCGGAGAACGAGGGCCGACTGCTGGTCGCGGAACCCGCCGGTGAGGTGCGCCGCCCGGCGGGAGCTGTGGTACTGGCCCGCTCCGCGGCCCCGCTCGACGCCCGTATCGCCACAATCTGGGGCTGGTCCGCCGCGATCGGCACCGCGGGGCTGGCCGCATCCGTGCTGCTGTCCGTCCGCCTCGCCCGCTGGGTCGGCCGTCCTCTCTCGACGCTGGACGCCAGCGCCCGGCGGCTGGGCGAGGGAGCCCTCGACGAACGGACCGACGTCGGCTGCGGACCGCCGGAAGTGCGCCGGCTGGCCGCCACCTTCAACACCATGGCGGCCCGCACGGAAGCCCTGGTGCACGGCCACCGGGCGGTGATCGCGGATGTGTCCCACCAACTGCGCACTCCCCTGGCCGCGTTGCGGCTGCGGCTCGATGTCCTCGCCGCCGGCGCCGAAGAAGCCACCGCGACGGAACTGGCCGCCGCCCAGGACGAGATCGCCCGGCTGTCCCGGTTGGTCGACGGACTGCTGGCGGTCGCGCGCGCCGAACAGGCGACACCCCGCCCGACCGCGGTGCACGTCGACGAGGTGGTGGCCGAGCGGGTGGCCGCCTGGTCGCCCGTGGCGGAGGAGCGCGGGGTGCGGCTCAGCGCCGTGTCCGCTGGACCCGCGGTGACCGTCGCGCTGGGCGCGGGCCATCTGGAGCAGATCCTCGACAATCTGATCGCCAATGCGGTGGAGGCCGTGCCCGCCGGCGGGAGCATCACCCTCGACGACCGCGCGGCGGGCGCACGGGCCCGGGTGCTGGTGCGGGACGACGGGCCGGGGATGACGGCCGAGGCGAAGGCGGTCGCATTCCACCGGTACGGAAACCCGGAGGCCAGGGGCAGCGGCCTGGGGCTGGCCATCGTCCACCGTCTGGTCACCGCCAACGGCGGCACGGCACGCCTGGAGGACACCCCGGGCGGCGGGCTGACCGTCGTACTGGATCTGCCGCTGTGGACGGACCGCGGGCACGAGCGGGGGGTCGCGTCGAGATCCTTACCGGTGGACCGGACGGCGGATCGGAACCGGTAGATCTTTACGGGATCTGAAGAAGACGCGAACCAGTTCCCGAGTGCCGTCGGCACAGCCTGGAGAAGCACGAACCCGTTGCGGGCCGCAAATAACCAGGAGCGCTGCCATGGCACCCTCGCCCGACGACTTCCACCGGACCTCCTCCCCCGCCGGTTCCCAGCAGGCGCGCGACCACGGCCTACGGCGCAGCCGCCGCATCACGCGGTGGATCGCCGTCACCGCCGTGGCCGGCGCCGCGGCCCTCGGCAGCCTCTACACCCATCTGCTGCCGGGCAGCTCGGCCTCCCCCGCGCCGCCGGGCCCACCCGCGCAGCACTCCGCCGCTTCCACCGCCGGCACCACGGCACGAGGAGAGGACCAGCAGGGCGAGGGCGATGACGAGGGCGCAGCCCCGGTCACCCAGCCGGCACCACAGCCCCCCGCCCAGCCGCCGGCCGCCTCCCAGGGACAGCCGCACACCACGACGGGGGCGTCATGACCCCCCGCGCCCCGGCACCGGCCCGGACCGCCTTTCCCGCTCTGGGCACCACGGCCGCCCTGTTCGTGACCGACCCGAGTGCCCTGCCCGTCGCGACGGCCGTCCTGCGCGCCGAGTTGGCCACCGTCGATCTCGCGTGCAGTCGTTTCCGGCCCGACTCCGAACTCAGCCGCGTGAACCTGGGTGCGGGCACCTCCATGACCGTCAGCGCGTACTTCGCCGAAGCGCTCCAGGTCGCCCTGCGTGCCGCCCGGATCACCGACGGCGCCGTGGACCCGACCGTGGGCAGGGCTGTGATCGCGCTCGGCTACGACCGCACCTTCGCCTCCGTGCGCCCCGACGACGCCCGTCCGCTGCCCGTGTCCCGGCCCGCGCCGGGCTGGCGGCGGATCGTCTTCGACCCGCACACCCGCCGGCTGCGTCTGCCCGCGCACACCCGCCTGGACCTGGGTGCCACCGCGAAGGCCCTCGTCGCGGACCGCGCCGCCCGGCGCGCCGCGGCCGCCACCGGCAGCGGGGTTCTCGTCAGTCTCGGCGGCGATCTGGCGACGGACGGGCCTGCGCCGGAGGGCGGTTGGCGTATCGCGCTCGCCGACGACCACGCACAGCCCCCCACGGAGCCGGGCTCCGCCGTCGCCGTGACGGGCGGAGCGCTGGCGACCTCCGGCATCCGGGTGCGCACCTGGCGGCGCGACGGGCGCACCCTGCACCACATCGTCGACCCGGCCACCGGTGACCCCGCCGCACCCGTCTGGCGCACCGTCACCGTCGCGGCCGCCACCTGCGTGGACGCCAACACCGCCAGTACCGCCGCGATCGTGCTGGGCGGGCGGGCCGTGGACTGGCTGCGCGGCACCGCCCTGCCCGTGCGGCTGGTCGGCCTCGACGGCGATGTCGTACGCCTCGGGGGCTGGCCGCCCGATTCCCACGGTCCCGCCCAGGGAGGCGCGCGATGACGATCGTGGCGCTGACCGGCAGCCCCCTGTGGTACGCCAGCCGTGCGAGCGGCACCCTCTCCCTGATCCTGCTCACCGCCACCCTGGTGCTCGGGATCGCCTCCGGCGGACGCTCCGCACCGCGCCGGATCGGCCGGTTCGAGGTCGGCCTGCTGCACCGCAACCTGTCCCTGCTCACCCTGGTGTTCCTCGCCGTGCACGTGGTGACCGCGGTACTCGATCCGTTCGTGCACCTGGGATGGGCGGTGTCCGTGCTGCCGTTCGGCGCGTCCTACCGTCCGCTCTGGCTCGGGCTGGGCACGGCTGCGCTCGATCTGCTGCTGGCGGTGCTGGTGACCAGCGCGCTGCGGCTGCGGCTGGGGGTGCGGCGCTGGAAGGCGGTGCACTGGCTGGCGTATGCGGCATGGCCGTTCGCGCTCTTCCACGGGGTGGCCACCGGCACCGACACCCGCCTCCCCCTCCAGCTGTGGCTGTACGCCGGGTGTCTGGCCTCGGTGGTCGCTGCCGTGTGGTGGCGCCTGGCCAAGGCGGCTCCCGGGCGGGTCGCCGGGCGTCTGGTGGCCGCCGTGACCGCGACCGCCGTACCGGTGGTGCTGACGGGGTTCCTCGCCACGGGGCCGCTGCAGCCCGGCTGGGCCCAGCGTGCCGCCGCGACGACCATCCTGCTCGGAGGTGGACGATGAACTCCTCGGCCGCGACGTCCTTCGCGCCCGACCGCCCCTGGGCCGGGCCGGTCGATCCCTCCCCGGTCCGTCTGCTCGCCGGGTGGTACTCCACCGGGCAACCGGCCACACTCACCGATCATCTGGGACGCTACGGCCCGCCTCCCGGGAGCCGTGGCTCGATGCCCCTGGTGGAGGCCGTCGAGGCGGCGGGACTCACCGGGCGCGGCGGCGCCGGGTTTCCCACCGCCCGGAAACTGCGTGCCGTCGCGGAACACCGTGGCCGCTCGGTGGTCGTCGTCAACGCCATGGAGAGCGAACCCGCCAGCCGCAAGGACCGGTTCCTGCTCGCCGTCGCACCCCATCTCGTCCTTGACGGTGCCGTCCTGGCCGCCGCCGCGGTCGGTGCCGACACCGTCCACCTGTGCCTGCCCCGCGACCGCACGGCCCAGTACAGGCAACTCGGGGCGGCTGTGGCCGAGCGCAGGCACGCCCGCCTCGACCGGGTCCGGGTGCGCGTGCACGCCCTTCCGCACGCCTACGTCTCCAGCGAGTCGACCTCTCTGGTGAGCTGGCTCAACGGGGGTCCGGCCCGTCCGCAGGGCAGCCCGCGCACCCACGAACGCGGCGTCGCCCGGCGCCCCACGCTCGTGCACAACGCCGAGACCCTCGCCCACCTGGCTCTCATCGCACGACACGGCCCCCACTGGTTCCGGCAGGCCGGCGCCCCGGACGAGCCCGGCACCACACTCGTCACCGTCTCCGGCGCCGTCGCCGCCTCGCGTGTCCTCGAGGTCGCGATCGGCACCCCCCTCGCCACAGTCCTCGACCGTTCCGGCGGCCCGACGGAACCCGTGCAGGCGGTCCTGCTCGGGGGCTTCGCCGGCAGCTGGCTCCTGGCGGAGCATCTGCACATGCCCCTCACCCGCCGCGATCTGGCCCCTCTCGGTGCCGCGCCTGGTGCGGGCGTGCTCGTCGCGCTCGCCCATTCGGCCTGCGGGCTGAGCGAGACGGCGCGGATGCTCGCCTATCTGGCCGCTCACGGCGCCCACCAGTGCGGTCCCTGCCGTTTCGGTCTGCCCGCCGTGGCCGAGGACTTCGCCGCCCTGGCGGCGGGACGGGCCGACGCGGATCTGTTGTCCCGTCTGCACCGCCGGACCGCTCTGCTGCCGGACCGGGGCGCCTGCCGCCACCCGGACGGCGCCGCCCGCCTCGCGGCCTCCGCACTGCACACCTTCGCCGAGGACGTCGAGCGGCACCTCACCCACGGTGTCTGCGAGGCAGCTCGTCGGCCGCCCCGGATACCCGTACCGCCTGCCACACCCCCGGAGGGGTGGCGATGACCCGCACCCGGAGCCTGCGCATCGACCGCATCGCCTGTACGGGCCAGGGCCTGTGCGCGGAACTGCTGCCCGAGCTGATCGACCTCGACGAATGGGGCTACCCCGTGCTCAAGGACCGGGCTGTCCCGGAACGGCTGCACACCCACACCCGCCGGGCCGTAGGCGCCTGCCCCCGCCTGGCCCTCCATGTCGAGGACGCCGAGCCGTGATCACCGGCGCTCACCGATCGGTCGCTGCCTCGCGGGCCGCGAACGTGGCCGGAGTGACACCGGTGCGGTCACGGAAGAACCGGCCGAAGTTCGCGGGATCGGTGAAGCCGAGGTGAGCGGCCACGGCCCGGGCATCCCATCGGGCGACTCCCAGCAGGCGCCGGGCTTCGAGCAGCCGCCGTTCGTCGATGAGCTCCCGCACTCCGTTGCCGGTCGCGTCCCGGGCCGCCCGGCTGAGGGTGCGGACGGAGCAGCCCAGCAGCTCGGCGTAGTCCGCGGCCCGGTGTACGTCGCGGAAGTGCAGCTCCAGGGCGTCCCTGAACCGTCCGTAGGTGGCAGCACGCCCCGTGTCGGCCGTCGGGTCCGCCGGGGCGACACCGGGGGCGTTGGCGAGACGCAGCAGCAGCGACTCGAGCAGGCTGCGCCGCAGAGCGTGGTGGAGTTCGAGGGGGCGGCGTCCCAGTGCGCGGTGTTCGTCGAGGAGTTGGAGCGCCGTCTGCTCGAGCCAGACCGCGTCGTCGGGGTGCGGTGTCAGCACGGCTGGGGCCTCGTGCGAGGTGAGCGGCGCCAGGAGGCGTGCGGTGCCGGGCGTCAGCACGTCCGGCTCGAACAGGATGAAGGGGCCGCGGGCGGTGCCGGGCGGATGCCAGCACTGCGCGTGTCCGGGGCGCACCCACAGCCACTGGCCGCGGGTGACGGACCGGGTGACGTGGTCGACGTCGTGTCGTAGCCCGCCCTCGGTGACCAGGATCAGGTAGTGGAAGGTGGCGCGGCCCGGATACGGCGGGTTCCACGGCCAGTCGTCGTGCTGGCCGAAGAAGTCCTCGATGGTAGCGACCTCCAGGCCGTACGGAGTGCCGACGGGAGGCTGGAAGACGTAGAGCGGCACCGCCCTCGGGCCGGTCCGTCCGCTCGCGTTGGGCTGTCGCTTCCCGACCATCATGTGTCCGCACCTTACTGCCGTCCGCGTCGGTTCCGGCGGAAGGATGGGGCGCGGCTCCGCGGCCTTGGATGCCGCGGCCCGACACGACCGAGGAGGCCCCAACGCCCATGAACGGACCGACCTTGCAGAAGACCGCCGTCGACTGCGCCGACGAACTTCCCGGAGCCCAGCTCGAGCATCCCTTCGGTCCTGACTGGGAGGTGTTCAAGGTGCGCGGCAAGGTGTTCATGCTGATGACCGAGGTTCCCGGGCGGCCCGTTGTGATCCTCAAGGCGGATCCCGGCGAGGCCCGCGCCCTGCGGGAGCAGAACAGGCACATCACACCGGGCTATCACATGAACAAGAAGCACTGGATCACGCTGGAGGGCGGGGAAGGCGTCCACAAGGAGCTCGTCAGTGAACTGGTCACCGACTCCTACCTGCTCGTCGTCGCTCGTCTGCCCAAGGCCGTGCAGCCCGTCGACCCGCAGACGTACGGCAGCGGGAAACCCCGGTGACTCCGAGGGCGGGGTGACGATCAGCCCCTGTCCGTGAAAGACGCCATTGACAAGCGGAATCGCGTCCGTGCCGAGCGGGTGCCCGAAGGGGAGCAGCCCGAGCGGCTGCGGTGCTGCCCGCCGAGCACCGTCGAACTCCCTCTGCCCGACCAGGAGGGCCTGGTCCGGTGGCGGTGGCGGCAAGTCCTCCGTCTTCAAGATCCCGAGCTGGCAGACGGCGGTCCAGAAGAGCGCCGGCGGCGGCTTCCGCCAGGTGCCGAACGTCTCGGCGCACGCAAACCCGAGCCCCTGCGTCTCGATCGACTCGCAGGTACGCGGGCCGGGGAGACCCCGGCCCGCGTTCCGGCGCGCCAACAGGTGGTGCGGCAGGGGCGTTCTCAGGCGGACTCTCGTTCGGCCCGTCGCCGTATCAGCTCCTCGATCGCGGTGGGGAGCGTTGTTTCGAAGTCGATCAGCTTCACCCAGGTCGGGGTGATGACGATGCGGACCATGCCGTCGTAGAGCGAACGAATCTCGGCCTCCCAGGCGACCCGCTGCTCGGGCGTCATCTCGTAGCTGCCGTTCATCTGCAGGTACTCCTGCGGGATGTCGTCGACGACGTCCAGCTCGGCCCGCCCGCGGATGAGCAGGATCTTCGGCGGGTGCACCTCGGTGTCGATCGTCAGCGCGACGTCGGGGTTGTGCCGCAGGGACGGGAGCTTGGGGGCGTTCTCGGTGGTGCACAGGACGATCTCCGAGCCGTTCCAGGTGAAGGCGATCGGGATGTTGCGGGGTGTCCCGTCCTTGGCGACGTAGGCCAGACGGGTCAGGTCGCGGGCCAGCAGTTCCTGACTGATCGGGCGGTTCAGGATCTCGGTGATCTCACGCTGTTCCATGGTCTTCGCTCCCGTGGTCGGCATCCTCGAGCCGGTCCTTCGCCGCTCGTACCCCTGGGACGGAGCCGGGCGGTCGTTCTCGACATCCCGGGTGGACCGGCACCAGCGGGCGACTGCCTGCTACCTGCCCGGTCCGCACAGGTAGAGCGTCTGTGCGGCGGACGCGGTGTCCGAGCCACCGTAGGCGGAGGCCGGGACCTTGGCGCAGGTGGCCTGTACCCAGGCGGTGATGCCCGCGGCCGCCGTCTCCTGCGCCGCCGACGCCCGCGTCCTGTCACCGCTCACTGTCTGCTGGGCGCCTCCGAAGAGGGCGCCCGGCCCGCGGTCGCCGCCGACCAGCACGTACCGCACCGCGCCGCTGTCGACCAGGTCCCGGAACCGGTTCCGGGTCGGGAAGGGCACCCGGCCGCTGAAGCCGCCGACCGGCAGGACCTTGGCGCCGCTTGCCAGGATGTACGGCGCCGCCGAACTCCAGCTGGTCGTGGCGAACACGTAGGACGCCGAGCCCTGGTGGGCGCGGGCGTAGGCGAGCAGTTGCTGCTGGGATGCGGTCAGCGCGCCGCCGGAGGCCGTGCCGCCGAAGCCGCCCGCGCCACCGGGGGCCCCGTAACGCACCGTGCCGCGCGTGCCGCTGCGGGCCGCGGTGCCGAGCGCTGGGCCGCCCGCCCAGGCCTGCTGGCGGAACCGGGCCGCCGCGGACCGCGTCGCTCCCATGCCGCCGCCGGACGACGGGCCGACCGCGCCCATCACGTTGGTGCGGTACGACGGGGCGAAGACCTGCACCGCCCAGGCGCTCGGAGCGAGGAGAAGGGCGGCGAGCGCGGTGGCGAGGCCGCCGAGCGCCAGCCGGCCGCCGGCCCGGCGCCCGCCCGGACGGGCCGCGACGAGCAGCGCCAGGGCTGCGACGGCGAGGACGCCGACGGTGGGCGCCAGCCACGGCGCGAAGGAGGAGAACCGCCCGGCCAGGTATGCCGTCCAGGCCGCGGTCACCGCCACCGCGCCCGGCAGGACCCAGGCGCGCGGCCCGCCGGCCCGGTAGGCGCGCCACAGCAGGACGGTCCCGGCGCCGGTGAGCGCGGCGAGAGGCACGGCGATGACACCCATGTAGTAGGTGTGCCCGCCGACGCTGCCGGCGCTGAAGACCAGGAAGTACAGGGCCAGCCAGGTGCCCCACAGGAGGTATCCGGCGCGCAGCCGGTCGGTGCGCGGCCGGCCCCGCGACCACAGCAGTCCGCACACCGCGGCGATGGCCGCGATCGGGTAGAACCAGCCGGTCTGGGAGGCGAGCGAGGTACCGAACATCTTCCCCCAGCCGTTCTGGTCACCCCCGAACCCGCCAGTACCACCGCGCATGCGTGCAGCAGCCGCCCCGAACGCCGTCGATCCGTTCGAGTCCCGGGCTGTGCCCGTGCCTTGCGCACCACCCGCGCCGAACGCCCGTGTGCCGCCGTACGCGCCCGTGCCGGTCGCCCGTCCCGCTCCCCCGCCCGGGCCCTGGGCGGTGGTGGGGGCATGGCCGCCCCTGCCGCCCTGGGTCGAGCTGATGCTGCCGGTGGAGGCCGCGTCGATACCCAGGGAGGAGAAACGGGTCAGGAAGTTGTAGCCGACCACCATGCTGAAGGCCGAGTTGTTGCTGGTGCCGTCCACATAGGGCCGGTCCTTGGCCGGGGTGAGGGTGACGGCGACCATCCACGACGCCGACACCGCCGTCATCACCGCGGCGGCGATCCCGAGGTGGGCGAGCCGCCGGCGCACCGTGAGCGGTGCCGAGACGAGATGGACGAGGGCGAGCGCGGGCAGCACGACCCACGCCTCCAGCATCTTGGCCTGGAAGGCGACGCCCACCCAGACGCCGGCCATGAGCAGCGGCCGCAGCCGGCCGGCCAGGGCGGCCCGCTGGGTGGCCTCGGCCGCGAGCAGCAGGCACAGCGTGAACATCGGGTCCTCGACCGAGGTCCGGAACAACCCGACCGCGACGGGGGTCGCCAGGAACGCCACGCCGGCGATCAGCGCCGCGTGCGTGCCGGCCCAGCGGGCGACGATGCGGTGGAGCACCAGCAGGCTCGCGACGCCTTCCAGAACCTGTGGAAGAGTCAGCGCCCACGGGTGGAATCCGAAGAGCCGCGCCGACAGGGCCTGCGGCCAGAGGAATCCCGGCAATTTGTCGAGGGTGATGGAATTTCCGGGGTCGAAAGAGCCGTAGAAGAAAGCCTTCCAGCTCTCCGTCATGCTGCGGGCCGCGGTCGCGTAGAACGTGTGGTACTCGCTGCGTTCGATGCCCCAGGTGTAGAGCAGGACCGCCAGCACGACGAGAACCAGCAGGGCAGGACGTGCGTATGCAGGCTCACCGTGCGGTGATCGCCAGGGCGGGCGGCGGTCCGAGCGGGTGGGGACCGTTGCGTTGAGGACGTTCGTGGCCATGCACAGCAGTCTTGGTCACGACGTCCGCCCGCAACGCCGAAGCGGCGCGTTTCAAGGAAAATCTCATCCCGGCGAGGGGAATTCTTTAGGTGCATGGCATGGCAATGACGCGGATCAAGTCAAGCCCTTACCCATGAGGGAACTATTTCTCATCTTCCGAAGACCCGGAATGGGCGCCCGGCGCCGGTCCGCGTCCGGTTAGGCTGCCGCCATGCACGCCCGGCATGGACGCGGCGAAAGGAAGGCCATGAGCGTGGACGTCGAGCTCCGGCATCTGCGGGCCTTCACGTCCGTGGCGCGCCACCGCTCCTTCTCCCGTGCCGCGGAGGAACTGCTGACCACGCAGCCGGCGCCGAGCCGTACGATCGCGCAGTTGGAGGGCCATCTGGGTGTCCGGCTGCTCGACCGGTCCTCACGGCATGTCGAACTGACCGACACCGGCGCGGAGTTCCTCGTCCAGGTCGAGCGGGCCCTGGCGACCCTGGACCAGGCATTCGCCGTCGCGAGCCGTGGTGTCACCCTTCGTCTCGGGTTCAGCTGGCTGCTGCCCGCCCCCTGGACGCAGCGGACCGTCAGCCGCTTCGAGGAGACCACGGGAACACCCGTCACCCCGACCCGAACCGACGCACCCCCTGCAAGCGCTGCGCCAGCGCACGCTCGACATCGCGGTGGTGCGGGGCGAGTTCGACGCGCCCCGCGCGACGCGCACCTTGCACCCGTTCGACGAACCGCGCATCGCTGTCTGCTCGGAGCACTCCGACCTGACCCGCTTCGAGCATCTGGACTGTGCGGACGTCCAGCACTGGCCCCTGGTCGTCAACACGGTCAGCGGAACCACCGGCCCGTGGTCGTGGCCGGCGGAGCAGCGCCCGGAGCGGATCATCGAGACGGCCAACTACGACGAGTGGCTGGAGTCCGTCGCCGCCAACCGCGGCATCGGCATCGTCCCGGAGTTCGCGCGACGACGTACGCGACATCCCGCGGTCCGCTTCGTGCCGCTCACCCATGCGCCGCCCAGCCCGGTCTCTCTCGTGTACCTGCCCGACGGGCAGCGGACCCTCGGCCGCCGGTTCCTGGACGCCGCCGTGGAGGCCGCTGCCCGGTAGAGGGGGGTGGGACGGCCGCGGGTCAGGGCGTCGGCGCCGGTCCGGGTGGAAGGTGCACCGTCATGACGAGGTGGCAGGTCTCGGTGCCGGCGCCGCGGTAGGTGTGCGGGGTGTCGCCGTCGAAGGTCGCGGTCTGGCCGGCCTCTACGGTGTGCTCGCTGCCGTCGACGACCAGGACCATGCGGCCGGAGGTGACGCTGACGGTCTCCACGACCCCGGCCTGGTGGGGGTGGCTGGGATAGTCCTCGCCCGGTTCCAGTCGCCAGCGCCAGACCTCGACGGGAGCCGGACCCGAGGTCGTCAGCATGAGGCGGGCCTCGCCGCCCCGCTCGCCCGTCCAGAGTGGGGCCACGGTGTCGACGGCCACGATCCGTACGCGTCCTTCCGACGGTCCCTGCATCAGGGCGGACACCGAGATGCCCAGGGTGTCGGCCAGCCGGACCAGCGTGGCCAGGTTGGGGTTGCCCTGGGCCTTCTCCAGTCCCACCAGCGCGCCCTTGCTGACCTGGGCACGGCGGCTGAGTTCGTCCAGGGACAGGCCCGCACGGATGCGCGCCGCCCGGACGTTGTGCGCGACGGTCCGCAGGGCTGCGGCTGTCTCCACCACCTGGTCACCTTCTCCATGGCCGGACGTTCCAATGCACCGCACGGTCGATCGATTGTGGCCTTTGGTCGGTTCGCTGTACGGTGTGGTCGTTCCACTGAAGGTTAAGGGATGGTGCCGTGATCGCTCTGCTGCTGGCCCTGGGCAGCTCCCTCGCGTACGGATGCGCCGACTTCCTGGGGGGTCTCGGCGCCCGGAGGGCCCATGTGCAGCGC
Source organism: Streptomyces sp. NPDC101152 (assembly GCF_044768275.1). Classification (NCBI taxonomy): domain Bacteria; kingdom Bacillati; phylum Actinomycetota; class Actinomycetes; order Kitasatosporales; family Streptomycetaceae; genus Streptomyces; species Streptomyces sp. NPDC101152. Next base: position 19,992 of record NZ_JBIWPO010000066.1, read on the forward strand.
ACCGTGATGGTCGCCGCCCCGGCCAGTCTCGCGGTCGAGCTGCTGCTGTGGCCGCTGCTCGGCGCGGCCTTCAGCCCCGGATCCCTGGGGTGGGGTGCCGCCTCGGGCGTCGCCTCGGCCGCCGCGTTCGCCCTGCTCTACCGCACCCTGGCGATCGGCCCGATGAACGTGCTCTCCCCGGTGACCGCGCTGGTGTCCGCCGCGCTGCCCGTCGGCGTCGGACTCCTGCAGGGCGAGCATCTGACCTCCGCCGGGGTGGTGGGGCTGCCGCTCGCGCTGGTGGCGGTGGTCCTGGTCAGCGCCGGGGACGGCGCGGGCTCGGCCCGCCCCTCCCGTACGGCGCTGCTGCTGGCCTTCGGCGCGGGCGCCGCCATCGCCCTGCAGTTGGTCTTCCTGCACCAGGCGCCGTCCGACAGCGGGGTCGCTCCGCTGATCGTGGGCCGGGCCGCCTCCTCCGCCGTCACCCTGACCGCGGCCGGACTGATGCACCGCAGGCTGGGCCCCGAGCGGCCGGCCTACGCGCTGTCGGCGGCCGCCGGTGTGCTGGACTCGGCGGCGAACCTGCTGTTCCTGCTCGCCGCCCGCAGTGGGGACCTCACCGTCGTCGCCGTCGTCACCGCCCTCTACCCGACCGGCACCGTCCTGCTGGCCCGCGGGGTACTCGCCGAACGCATCCACCGCGGCCAGCTCGTCGGCCTGGGAACCGCCGCCGTCGCCGTCAGCCTCCTCGCCCTGACCTGAGCGAACCCGTACGACCAAGGAGAAGCGCATGCTGGTCCACCCCTGGGACGCCGGCCTGGACGAGGCCGAGTGGCAGACCTGGATCGCCGACGGCCACGACTTCGGGCAGCTCAGCGTCAACGGCCTGCCCGGCAACCCGCCCATGGTCGTCCCCACCCACTTCACCTGCGACGGACCCCGTCTCCTGGTCCACCTCGCCCAGCCCAACCCCATCTGGAAGGCGATCGAGCACGACCCGAACGTCGTCCTCACCGTCATCGGCGACTACGCCTTCATCCCGGGCCCCTGGCGCGCCCAGCCCGGCACCCCGCCCACCGACGGCGTCCCCACCAGCTACTACGCCACCGTCCAGTTCACCTGCCGCGCCGAGATCGTCGACGAACCCGAGGCCAAGGCCGAACTGCTGCGCCGTCAGCTCGCCCACTTCCAGCCCGACGGCGACCACGCACCCGTCGCGGTCGACCAGCCGCCCTACGGCCGGATACTGTCGGGCATCCGCGGGCTGCACCTCCAAGTCACCGACGTGCAAGCCAAGTTCAAGTACGACGACCACAAACCCGTCGAACACCGCAGCACCGTCGCCGAGCGCCTCACCGGGCGGAGCGAGGGTCTGGACGTGCCCACCGCACGCCAGCAACTGCGCCGCCTGGACCGCATCGGTCCCTGGAAGCCCTAGTCCTGACCGCCCCCACCCCGCCCCGCCCCGCCCCGCCCCGCCCCGCCCCAGGAAACGGAAAACGCCTCCCATGCCCGCCTTCCGCATCACCCCCGCCGTCGCCGACGCCTTCCCCGACACCCTGATCGCCCTGGTCACCGCCACCGGCCTGCGCGGCCGCGAATCCTGGCCGCACACCGCCGCCGCCGTGGAGGAACTGGAGCGACAGCTCGCCGACGACAGCTGGCGCCCCGCCGACGAGAGCGACCCCCGCATCGAGGCCTGGCACACCGCCTACCGCTCCTTCGGCACCAACCCCCGCCGCATCCGCCCCAGCGTCGACGCACTCGGCCGCCGCCTCGCGAAGAAGGGGAGCCTTCCGCGCATCAACCCGGCCGTCGACTCCTACAACGCCGTCTCCATCCGCCACGCCCTGCCCGCCGGCGCCTTCGACCTCGACCACGTCACCGGCGACGTCGACATCCGCCACGCCGACGGCACCGAAGCCTTCACGCCGCTCGGCGAACCCGACACCGTCGAGCACCCCAAGCCCGGCGAGATCATCTACGCCGACACCACCGGCGTCCTGACCCGGCACTGGAACCACCGCGACGCCCACCGCACCCGCGTCACCGAGGACTCCACCCACGTCGCCTTCATGCTCGAGACCCTCCACGCCGACCGCGACGGCGACCTCGTCAAGATCGCCGCCGACGAACTGCAGGGCCTGCTCGCCCCGCACGCCGACAGCACCGCCGTGTCCTTCCTGAGTCCCGCACAACCCCTGGCCACCGCCTGAGTCCGGGCGAGCGGAACGTCGATCAGGGCAGGCGCCGGAGGACGGCTTGAGCCGTCTGTCTGCTCGTGGCGACGGTGGGCGAGCTGATCTGGACGAGCCGGTCGCCCTTGAGCATGTCGAAGAGGGCGAGCTGGTGGCCCACCTCGCGGAAGCTGTACGCGGCGTCGCCGAGGCCGGCTTCCCGCACGGCGGCGCTCTTGCTTCTGGTGCGGTGGACGACGTCCAGGAACGACTTCCTCGTGTACGGCGCGTGCGCCACGGCGACGTAGAGCTCCGCCTCCTGGTAGGCGCACTCGCTCACGTCGCCGTTCACGATCTCCTTGCCGGTTCCCGGCGACTGCCGCAGGACGGCTTTGCCTTCCGCGGGGGTGAGGAGTGTGCACGGATGCTTCAGCGGTTCCGTGGCGGTGTCCGCGCCGGCGCCGCATCCGCTCAACAGCGCGCCCACCACCGCCATCGCCGGCAGCGCGGTGCGACGGGTGCGAAGGATCGGCATTTCTACCTCCCGCAGGGATCTGCGCAACAGACTCAACTCGGCGCTGACTTCCGCATATTGACTTACCCAAACGTTTGGCGCAATCGTTTGGGTAGAACAACCCGAAGTGGGGAGGGTGACGGAGGCGATGACGGGCTGGGCGGGGTCAGGCGAGGGGCGGTCCGATCGGGGCGCCCGTGGAGGCCCGGGCCATGAGTTCGGGGCGCAGTCGCTGCGAGGTCGCGGGTTCGCCGGCGATGCTGAGCAGGAGCTGGCGTACGGCGATCCTGCCGAGCTCCGCCATGGGCGAGCGGACGCTGGTGAGGGGAACGGGCAGTTCGGCCGCCAATGGCGTGTCGTTGAAGCCGGCGAGGGCCAGGTCCCGTCCGAGCTGCAGGCCGAGGTCGCGGGCGGCGCCGACCACGCCGATCGCGGCGAGGTCGTTGACGGCGAAGACGGCGGTCGGCCGCTCCGGGTGGCTGAGCAGGGCGAGGGCCGCCTGCCGTCCACCGCTCGTGTCGAAACCGCAGTGACGGACGCGGTCGGCGGGCAGGGGCAGGCCGGCCTCACGATAGCGGTCGAGGAAGCCTGCGGTGCGGTCCGCTCCGGTGCTGGCGAACGGCTCTCCGGCGATGACCGCGACCTGCCGGTGTCCCAGGGCAAGGAAGTGCTCGGCCACCAGCCTCCCCCCCAGGTGGTCGTCGCAGGTCACGGACGGATGGTCGGTTCCGGCACGGCGGTTGACGAGGACGAACGGGGTTCGCTGCAGTGCCGGATCGCTGAGCGCCGCGCCGTCCAGGTGCGCGTCGCCGATGATCAGCCCGTCCACCCGGCGGCCGAGCACCATCGCGATGCGCTCGCGCTGCACGGTCGGATCGTCGTGGGTGTTGGTGACGAAGGTGGACAGCCCGTGCTCGGTGGCCTCCTCCTCGATGCCTTCGTAGATGGTGGCGACCACGATCTCCGACAGCCGTGGGAAGAGCACGCCGACGAGGTTGCTGCGGCGGGTGCGGAGGCTTGTGGCGTGCGGGTTGGGCCGGTAACCCAGTTCGTCGGCCAGTTCCCGGATCCGGCGCGCCGTCTCACCCGACGCGGCCCGGCCCTTCTCTCCTGCCGGGCCGTTCAGCACCCGCGAAACCGTCGAGACGTGCAGCCCCAGCCGCCCGGCGATCCCCTGCAACGTCACCGGACCGCTCTCGTCCGTCATACCCGCCACCCGTCGCCCCGCTCCCGATCCGTGTGCCTGACGGTCCCATTCTCACCGGCGGTCGCATCCGCCTGCCCCAGGAGGAGTTGACCCATGCCCCAGCCTCCCACCCCATGGACGTGGCGGCCGGACACCCCGACGCACCGGATGCTCTCGGCGCAGTTCCGCGGCGGGGCCCTGGTCGCCGTGTGTGACGACGACCGGCATCCGGGCGGTGCGCAGGTCCTCGCCCTGGACCCGGCCACCAGCCGGACCCTGTGGTCCCGCCCTCTCCCCCGGCCGGCGTCCCCTCTCGGCGGCACCGCGGAGATCATCGCCTTCCTGGACCACGACAGGAACCTGCATGGCATCCGTGTCAGTGACGGCACCCCCGTGTGGCAGTTGCCGGGTGTGATCGGTCCCGGCCGCGCCGCCGTGGACGCCCGTCAGTCGGCGGCCATCTCCGTCAGCACCGCCGCCCCGGGCGGCCGACTGTTCACGGTCACGCGGGAGTGGACCCGTGCGTACGTCAGTATCGACAGCTACGGGGGTGAGACCCGGTATGAGGTCGCGGTCGTCGAGGATTCCGGCCGCGTCGTCGTCCAACGGTCCGACGTGCCGTACTACGACGACTCCTGGACCCGGCCCCACCCGGAGTTCTCCGTCGGCTGGCGGTGGATCGTCGCCCGTGACCCGGCCGACGGCAGCAGACGGTGGCGGTCGAGGACCTGGCGGGGCGCCGGGGAGGCCCGGCTGTGCGTGGACCGTGACGCGGGCCTCGTGATCGGCGTGAGCGGGGGCGGCGTGCGGGCGTTCGACGTCGCCACCGGGCAGCCGCGTTGGCGGCGGCCCGCGGTGCGCTCCCGAAAGGGCGCCCCCGTGAAGGGTTTCGTGCACGGCGCTGTGCTGGCGGGTGGTGTGCTGTGCGTCCGCGTCAGCGGGACGCTCGCCGCCTTCCGGGCCGCCACCGGCGCGCCGCTGTGGCGCCGCGACCTGCACGGTCACGGCCATGAACTGCTCGTCGACGGTGACACCCTGTACCTCCTGGAGCACGGTCCCGGGCCCGGTGCCCATCTGCGGGCGCTGTCCGCGGCCGACGGATCCGTACGCTGGCGGTATCCGGCCGCTGGGCACACCCAGCTGGACCTGAAGCAACTCCTCGCCGTCCACGCCGGCCTGGTGCATGTGACGGACAGCATGGGGATCCGCACGCTGAGGGCCACCGACGGGGCGGTCAGCCCGTCGGCGTCCCCCCGGCTCACAAGCGGTCGCCCTTTTCCGGCCCACTGCGATGTGGGGCTCACGGTCTTCCGCGAGACGGGCCGGGCAGCGGAGCCGCCCGGGCGCCTCGGCCGCCCCTTCCTGCACGGACTGGAGCGGGCGCAGCGCGCCGACGGCGGTGAGGACGGCTCCTTCCACGTGGTCCACGTCGGTCAGCGCCGCATCGCCGTGGCGGAGTACGGGTCTCGCTTCTACGAAGAGGGCACCCCGGTCCGCTTCGGCGTCGACCTGCACACGGGCGCCTTCCAGCACTGGCACGCCAACGCCGTCGAAACCCGCTCATGGCCCCCGCTGTCGGTGGGTTTCCTGGTCCCCCGCTGGGACCCCGTACGGCGCTGGCTGGCCGCCGGTCCAAGGAGCGAGCCGACCGCCGTCAGCATTCGCACGCGCGGACAGCTCGCGCGCTTCAGCGCTGCCGAGATCGTCCGCCGCAACCTGCCCGGTCTCGCCGCTGCCGCTCGTCTCAGGGCCTCACCCCTGCTCGCGCTCACCAGCCCCCGTAGCCGCCGGCTCATCGGCGGCGATCCGGCCGAGTCCCTCCCCTACCTGGTCCTCTTCGGGTCCCAGACCACGGCCCCGACCCACATCGGCACCGCTCAGACCCGCCCCACCCCGGAAACGGCAGACCTAGGCGATGGTGCATGAGCAACACTCGGTGACAGCTCGGTGAGGATGTTCGCGCGCGGCCACAGGGTCAGCGCGAACAGCACCATGGGAGGGCCGGTGCCGGGGTCGGTGGCGTGGCCGGTGAGGAGTCCGCCGAGGTCCTGGCCGAAGAGGCCGGTGGCGACCGCCAGCGCGATGCCGGCCGCCAGTGCCATGCGGCGCGTGCGCGGGGTCAGGACTCCCACGCCGATGGCGAACTGGAGCAGCCCGAGGACGACGACGAACACGGCGGCCCACCCGCTGATCAGCCCGCCGACCGCGTGGTTGACGGCAGCGACCACGGCCGGCTCGCCCTCGCCGGTATTGGACAGCTGGGCGGCAGGCACCTGGGCGGCGGGCTCCAGTTCCAGCGCGGCCGTGCCCACCCACAGAATCAGCCACGCCCAACGCGCCACCGCCCCACCCAGGAGGCCGCCGTCCGCGATGCTCGGCCCGCAGCGGTCGGGGCGGGACCACAGTGTCAGGGCGATCAGCGCGTAGAGCAGGGCTGCGCCCGGGGCACCGGTCAGCAGATCGCTGCCGCCCATGAACAGGCCGCCGAAGCCCTCGCCGACGGTCCACACCCCGAGGGCCCACAGAGCCGAGAGGGCCAGGGCCGGACGGGCGGTGCGCCGCCACAGCAGACCCGCGCCGAGCGCGACACGGAGTGCCGCCCGGATGCCGCAGGGTGAGGTCCTGGATCTGCCGGGTCCGGATGTGTCGGTCGTCGACGGCCATGAGCCCGCACCTCCGATCGCTCGCCGCACCGATGAGTACGCCCGGAAAGCGGCAAATGTTCACCGGATCGATCCACATCGGCAAACCCTACGAGTTGTAGGGTGATGGAGAGGAGTGGGAACGGCAGTGGACAAACCGAAGCAGACTGTCCAGGAGCGCAGTACGAACCGGATGGCACCGCGGGCAGCCGCGGCGACCGTCTGGTACTTGCGGCTGCTCGCCCTGTTCAATCTGGCGGCGGTGGTGTCCGTGCCGTTCCGCGACGAGGTCCACGAGCACAACGCGGGTGAGTACTTCACCCCGTACCTGGCGACCGCGGGCCTGGTGTCGGCGGCGCTCGCGCTGTGGCTCGCCGTGGTGATGCGGCGCCGCAAGCGGGCCGCCTGGGTCTTCAACCTCCTGCTCGCCGGACCGCTGTTCCTGCTCTACGCCCTCGCCCTGAGCCAGGACCCTTACGGCGAGCACCTCTTCAACTGGGCCTCCACCGCGGTGACCGGCCTCTTCGTGGGCGCGCTGCTGCTCGGGCGTACGGAGTTCACCGCGGTGGGCGACCGGTCCAACCCGCGGCTGGCCGTCGCCGTGGGCCTCGGTGGGCTCCTGGTCTGCGGCGCGGTCGGCACCCTGCTCGTCAGCGCCACCAACCGCATCACCGGCGCTCCGCTGGGCGACCGGATCGCGTACGCGCTCCTGCGCAGCGTCAGCATCGGGCCCCTCGCCGACCAACTCGACAGCGTGTCCGCGCCCCGGTGGGTGGACATCGTCATCAACGCCCTGACCGCGGCGGCCTTCGTCCTCGTCCTGTACGCCTGCTTCCGCACTCCGCGCGGCACCGCGCTGCTCTGCGAAGAGGACGAGCGCCGGCTGCGTGAGCTGCTGGACCGGCACGGCGAACGGGACTCGCTCGGCTACTTCGCCCTGCGCCGCGACAAGGCCGCCGTCTTCTCCCCCACCGGCAAGGCCGCCGTCACCTACCGCGTGCTGGGCGGAGTCACCCTCGCCTCCGGCGACCCGATCGGCGACCCCGAGGCCTGGCCCGGCGCGATCGAGGCCTGGCTGGCCGAGGCCCGCCGGCATGCCTGGACCCCGGCCGTGATGGGAGCGAGCGAGGAAGCGGGGATCATCTACGCCCGCCATGGTCTGGACGCCCTGGAGCTGGGTGACGAGGCCATCGTCGAGGTGGACGCCTTCTCCCTCGACGGGCGGGCGATGCGGGTCGTGCGGCAGGCGCACAACCGGGTCCGGCGGGCCGGGTACACCGTCCGCATCCGCCGGCACGGCGACATCCCCGACGACGAGATGGCGGCCCTGATCGCCAAGGCCGACGAGTGGCGGGACGGCGCCACCGAGCGCGGCTTCTCCATGGCCCTCGGCCGGCTCGGCGACCCGGGCGACGGCTGCTGCGTGATGCTGGAGTGCCGCGACGCCGACGGTCAGCCGCGAGCCCTGCTCAGCTTCGTGCCGTGGGGCGAACGCGGCCTGTCCCTCGACCTGATGCGCCGCGAACGGGACTGCGAGAACGGCCTGATCGAGTTCATGATCGTCGAACTGCTGCTGCGCGCGGGCGAGTTGGGCGTCTCGCGGGTGTCGCTGAACTTCGCCGTCTTCCGCGCCGTCTTCGAACGCGGCGCCCGTCTCGGCGCGGGACCCGTCCTGCGGTCCTGGCGTGCGGTGCTGTCGTTCTTCTCCCGCTGGTGGCAGATCGAGTCCCTCTACCGGGCCAACGCCAAGTACCGGCCCGTGTGGGAGCCCCGCTTCCTGTTGTTCGAGAAGTCGAGTGACCTGCTCCGCATCGGCCTGGCCGGCGCCCGCGCCGAGGGCTTCCTCGAACCGCCGCGGCTGCCCGCCGTCATACGCCGGAAGCCGAAGACGGACTCCGGCGCCGACGATCTGCAGCTCGTGAGGTGACGGCCGTGGCAGGCACACCGCCGGGCGCGAACAGACCCGGGCGCCGCAGCGCCGGCGCGCTCGACCCGGGACGCGCTGTCCACTGCCGAGGTCCAGGAACAGCTCGGCGGCGACCTCGCCCACAACACCGTGCACCATCCTCAGGCGCCTGTACGACAAGGGCCTCGTCCTGCGGGACGCGGGCTGCCCGGGCGGCACCTACCGCCCCGCGAAGGACGCGGCCGAGACGAGCGCCGAGGCCATCGGCGAGCCGGGCCGGTGGCGAGCCGGGCCGGTGAGGCCGCAGCCCGGAGCGCTTCTCTTCTCCCGGCGCCGACACCCTGACTGCCCCCGAGCGCATGGCTTCAGTGCTGCGGCCCGACGGGCGCCGCCGCGGGCAAGTCGTCGACCGCGGCCGTGAGCAGGGGCAGCAGCCGGGCGAGTTCGTGCAGCTCACCAGGGCGGTCGAGCAGCCGGACCTGGTCGGCGTGGACACGGTGGGCGGCTCGTTGGTGGAGGATGCGCCCCCGGCTGCTCAGGTACACGAGGACGCGGCGGCGATCGTGCGGATCGGGCCGGCGGTAGACCAGGTTGCCGGCCACCATGCGGTCGACCAGCTTGGTCAGGCTGGGCGGTGGCATGAGGGCGTGGTCGGCGATCTCCGACATGGCGTGACCCCCGCCGTCGGCCACCGCCGACAGCACCCGCCACTCCTCCACCGTGCAGTCCTCCTCGGCCAGGGTCGCGGCCAGGCGGTGCACCAGTCGCCGCTCGGCATGGCTGAGGAGGTGGGCGAGGTCCGGTGAGGAGGGTTGGGACGGCATTGCCGGTGTCCTTCCGGTCGGTCTACTGTCGGACAGATTACGAGCCTCCGCGAGGGCGCCGGGGCCCGGATGGGATCCGCGCGCCCGACACCCTCACGGAGGTGGTCTGTGTATCCGGTGGTGCCGAGACGGAGCGGCGACCCGCGCGCGACGCTGGCCGTGGCCCTGGTCGTCCCCCTGCAGGGACCGGCCGGTGTCTTCGGCCCGTCGTGCGAACTGGCCGCGCGACTGGCCGTCGAGGAACTGAACGCCGCCGGGGGTGTGCTGGATCGCGAGGTCCGGCTGGTCACCGTGGACGGAGGAGCGCCGCCGGAGCAGGTGGCGGCCGAGGTCGAAGCCCTCGTGCTGCTGGGTGCCGTCGACGGAGTGGTGGGCTGGCACACCTCGGCGGTGCGCCAGGCGTTGCTTCCCCGGATCGCGGGCCGGGTGCCGTACGTCTACACCGCCCAGTACGAAGGCGGCGAGCACACCCCCGGCGTCTTCCTGACCGGCGAGACCGACCCCGCTCAACTGCTGCCCGCGATGCGGCTGTTGGCGGAGGCGTGCGGCGCGCGACGCTGGTGCACGGTGGGCAACGACTACGTGTGGCCGCGGGTGAGCGCCCGCGCCGCGCGCGCCTACGCCCGCGCCTGCGGCGGCCTGGTGCGCGACGAGGTCTTCGTACCGCTGGGGACGCGTGACTTCGGGCCCGTGCTGCGACGGATCGAGCGGTGCGAGGCGGATGCCGCGCTGATGCTGCTGGTCGGGGACGACGCCGCGCACTTCAACCGGGCGTTCGCCGGGTACGGGCTGCATCAGCGGTGCCTGCGGCTGAGCACCCACATGGACGAGAACATCCTGCTGGCCACCGGCGCCGACGCCACCGACGGGCTGTGGGCCACCGCCGGCTTCTTCGAGACGCTCGCGACCGCCGAGAGCCTGGCGTTCAGCGCCCGTTACGCTGCCCGGTTCGGCGTGGAGGCTCCCGTCGTGGGCAGTCTGGGCGAGTCGTGCTTCGAAGGGGTGCGTCTGCTGGCAGCGCTGGCCGAGCGGGCGCGGTCGCTGGACGTGCGGGCGATGTGCGCGGTGGGCGACACCGTCTCCTACGAGGGGCCGCGCGGCGCGCTGCGGCTGCGCGGCAACCATCTCGCCCAACGGCTCTACCTGGCACGTGCGGACGCCTTCGACTTCCACATCGTCACCCAACTCTGACCCCGCTCCCCGCCGTTGACATTACCTTGCCACAGAAATACTTTCTACGGGAAGCATCTGGTGGGGCGAGCTGTGTCGCATGCAGACTTGCACCCGTCCCGAATCGCTCCGTCCCTGTTCGTGCGCTATCTACGCGCGTCGAACAAAGGCCCGTTAAAGACCTTTCCCTTAAAGGAAGCGAAACGTTCGAGAAACAGAGCGGCGTGACTCTTCCGTGCAATCGCCCGGCGTCGCCCGGGTCGTCCCCAGTGCTTGGAAGAGGGAATGTCGTGACGGAAATCGTCGACAAGGAAGCACCGCCGGCGAGTACGGGCGGACGGACGTACAACAACTGGGCGCAGAACGACACGTTGGAGGACTACTCGCTGCGCTACGCGCCGAAGTCCTTCCGCCGCTGGACCCCCTATGTGGTGGCCACCACGGCACTCGGCGGCATCGCCTACCTCGCCGACTTCGCCATCGGCGGCTCGATCGCCATCTCCAACGGCTTCTCCAGCGCCATGGTGGCGATCCTCGCCGCGGCGGTGGTCATCTTCCTGACCGGCATACCGATCTCGTACTACTCGGCGAAGTACTCCATCGACATGGACCTGTTGACCCGGGGCGCGGGCTTCGGCTACCTCGGGTCCACACTCACCTCGGTCATCTACGCCAGCTTCACCTTCATCTTCTTCGCGCTCGAAGGCTCGATCATGGCGCAGGCGCTGGAGTTGGGTCTGCACATCCCGCTCGCCGTCGGCTATCTGATCTGCTCCCTGATCATCCTGCCGCTGGTCATCTACGGCATGACGGCGCTGTCCAAGATGCAGGTGTGGACCCAGCCGGTGTGGCTGGTGCTGATGGTCGCGCCGTTCGTGTCCATCGCCATCCAGGAGCCGGGCAAGTTCTCCCAGTTCACGCACTTCGCCGGCAACTCCCCCACCGGCTCCAGCATCAGCATGCTCGGCATCGGCGCGGGCGCGGGCGTGGCCCTGTCGCTCATCGCGCAGATCGGTGAACAGGTGGACTACCTGCGCTTCATGCCCGACAAGACGCCCGAGAACAGCAGGAAGTGGTGGGGCGCAGTGCTCTCCGCCGGCCCGGGCTGGGTGGTGCTCGGCGCGGCCAAGCAGATCGGCGGCGCCTTCCTCGCCTTCTACATCGCCGGCAGCGTGGGCCTGTCCAAGGCCAACGAACCCATCCAGCAGTACGTCCACGGCTTCAAGACCTTCGCCGCACCCGTGGCGCTGGGCCTGGCGACGTTCTTCGTTATCCTCTCCCAGATAAAGATCAACTCGACGAACGCGTACTCGGGTTCGCTGTCCTGGTCGAACTTCTTCTCCCGGCTCACCCACCGCCACCCCGGCCGGGTCGTCTACATCTTCCTCAACGTCGGTATCGCGCTGGCCCTCATGGAGGGCGGTGTGTTCGGCTTCCTCAACACGGTGCTCGGCTTCTACTCCAACGTGGCCATCGCCTGGATCGGCGCGGTCGTCGCCGACCTCGTCATCAACAAGCCGCTGAAGCTCAGCCCGTCGTACATCGAGTTCAAGCGCGCCCACCTGTACAACTTCAACCCGGTCGGCTTCGGCTCGATGCTCATCGCCTCCGCCGTCTCCATCGCCGCCTACTTCCAGGCCTTCGGCGACTACGGCAAGGCGTACTCACCGTTCATCGCGCTGTTCCTGGCCATGGCCCTCTCGCCCCTGTTCGCGCTGCTCACCAAGGGCAAGTACTACATCGCCCGCGTCGACGACCTGGAGGAGCCGCTGCTCGGGACGGACGGACTGCCCTCAGCGGTCAACCTGACCTGCACCGTGTGCACCACCGACTTCGAACGGCCGGACGTGGCGAACTGTCCCTTCCACGCCGGGGCCATCTGTTCCCTGTGCTGCAGCCTGGAGAAGGACTGCCACGACTCCTGCAAGAGCGGCTCCGGTACCGAACCGGTCGTCCTCGCCCTGCCCACCGTCCGCTCCGTGGACTGAGCACCGTCACCTGACCGTCCGACGTCGGTCCGGCTCCCGTTCGCAGCGGGAGCCGGAGCCGACGTCGTTGAGCGGCGCGCGCTCGCGATCACGGATGAGGCGGGATCTGTGTGGTGGTGATGGTCATGGGGGTGCCGGTGACGGCGATGAGGTAGATCGGGGTGTGGGTGCTGGGGGGAAGGGTGCGGTAGCCGC
>NZ_JBIWPO010000067.1:0-9416 GCF_044768275.1 Streptomyces sp. NPDC101152
GTCCACTGGCACTTCACCACCGACGACGCACGCGTGAAACTACGCCACCTCTACCCAACCACACAGCGAAAATAAGCCGCAACAAGCTACTAGCCTCGTCCTCCACGGCGTTGTCCAGCGCCAGGGTGAGTTGGGCGATCCGCCACTCACCGTCGGACCGGCGCAGGCTGAACGTGTAGACGCCGGTTGAGATCGTCTGGATTCTCTCGCCGGTGTTCCTTGTCTGCAGCAGATACGCCCTCGCCTCAGCGGTGGTGGCGTCCGTCGTTGTGACCACGACGTTGCTCAGGTGGTGCCGTACCTTGCCGGTCTGGGCGGTGTGCCCGTCGCGGATGAAGTCGAGCACCGCCGCGCGTCCGACGACCGGACCGAGCAGCCCCTGCCCGGGCATCGTGAAGGTCCAGGTGGTGTCTTCGGTCAGGACCGTTTCCAGCTCGGGCACATTCAGTTCGTCCAGGGCGTGGGCATAGTTCGCCACCGCCTGCTGGAGTTCGGCGATCACGAGGCCACCGTCAGCACGATCTTGCCTTGGATGTGGCCCTGCGCGGCCCGCGTGTGTGCGCGGTCCGCTTCGGGCAGCGGGTAGGTGCTGTCCACGCCGACCTGGAGCTTGCCCTCGTCGAAAAGGCGCCCGATCTCGGCGAGCTGGGGGCCGTTGGAACGCACTTGAATGTTGGAGACGGTGATGCCCAGACGCTCCGTCGCTTCGGGGTCGTACTGGGCGAAGAACACCGGAAGCCTGGTGCCGCCGCGCTTGAGCACGCTCAGGAAGCGCGAGCTGTCCGCGCCACCCACGGTGTCGATCACCAGGTCGACGCCGCTGACCACGTCCGCGGCCCGTGTCGTGGTGTAGTCGATGAACTCATCGGCACCGAGCTTGCGCAGGAACTGCTCGTGCCGGCCTGAGGCCACTGCGATGACGTGTGCCCCCTTCCATTTCGCCAGCTGCACCGCGAAGTGGCCCACTCCACCGGCGGCCCCGTTTACCAGCACGGTCATCCCTGGCGTGATCGGCACCGGCCGGTGCACCCGGCCGGTGAAGGGAGACGGCACGTCGTGGCCGAGATCAACCAGGTACTGCCAGGCCGTCAGCACGGCCATCGGCGCCCCGGCCGCCTGCACGTGGTCGATACCGGCCGGCTTGTGAGCCAGGTCCGAAGCCGGCGCGGCCACGTAATCGGCGTACGTCCGGCCGTCGAATCCGGGGAACCGCAGCATGCCGAAGACCTCGTCACCGACGGCGAACCCCCGCACGTCCGGAGCGACCGCCTCGACCACGCCCGACATGTCCGTTCCGGGGATCAGGGGGAACTCCAGCACCGGCCTCATCTCGGCCGGCATGACTTTCATCCCCTCACGCAGGTACCAGTCCGGCGGGTTGATGCCCGCCGCGTGCACCCGGACGAGCACCTCGCCCGGGCCGATCTCGGGAACCGGCACCTCGTCGTACTGCAGAACTTCTGGCCCGCCCGCTTCGTGGAACTGGATCGCCTTCATCGCGCCTGTCGCTTTCTCGGGGAAACGTTGCTCCTTCAGTCAAGGCCCTGGACGGCATGGCGGTCCAAGACCCCTTCGGCAACCTGGTCATTCCGAAACGGCATGACGCGTACCCTGCAAGGGTGAACGACCTCGGACAGGACCTGGAACTGCGGCTGGTGCGCTACTTCACCGTGGTGGCGGCGCACCAGCATTTCGGCCGGGCCGCCGCCGACCTGCACGTGGCCCAGCCGGCGCTGAGCCGCCAGATCCAACGGCTCGAGAAATATCTCGGCACACGACTGCTGGACCGCACCCCCCAAGGCACCCGGCTCACTCCGGCCGGCCAGACATTCCTCCCTCAGGCCCAAGCCCTGCTGCACGCCGCCCGCCAGGCCGAGCTGGCCGTGCGGGAACAAGCCCAGACCGAACGAATCGCCATCGGCTATGTCGAAGACCTGGTGATCACTGCCGCCGTACGGGAACTGAGCCACCGTCACCCGGACGCCGAGATCGCCACCCGGCATCTGAGCTGCAGCGACGTCGGCGCACTGTCCGACAAGCGCGTCGACGCCCTGATCGCGCGGACCCCGTTGCCGCTCGCCACCGACAATGTGTCCACGACCCCCCTGTACGAGGAGCCCCGGATGCTCGTGGTCCCGCAGGGTCATCCCTTGGCCGACCGCGCGTCGGTGACCGCGGAAGAACTGGCCGGCGAAGAGGCGGTCCCGTGCGCGTTCGAGACCGCGGGCTGGACTTCCTACCGGATCCTCGGGGCCGGCGTGCCGCCGATCGAGAGCTACGAGGACAAGCTCGAACTCGTCGCGAGCGGCAGGGCGATCGCCGTCCTACCGGTCGGCGATCGGCGCAGCTCACTGCGTCCCGACCTCGTCACCGTCCCGATCGAGGGTGCTCCCCCCAGCCAGGTCGTCCTGGTCAGCCGCAAGGGCGACCCGAATCCAATGATCAGGAATCTCCGGTTGGCTGCCGAGGCCGTCCTGGCCGCCTCGCCATGCTGACCGGAACCAGGCCGAGCGATGACCATGGGCGGCAGGTCTACCACGGTCTCCGAGGAGAGACCCGCCGGCTCACAGCGGGCTGAACACCGATCGACGCAGGACCTGCCCGTCTTGTCGCCAACTGCTCTCGGGAAACGACAATGGCCCGTGCTCGCTTCGTGGAGGGCACAGCAACGACGATCACGCTCCTGCCGCCGCCGGTGCCGGAGCCCGCACTGCCCACGGCCACGGTCCTGCACCCAGTACGTCGGCCCCGGCGGGACCAGCACCCGTATGACACGTGTCGTGGCCATCCTGCAGGAAGAACCCGAACGGCTATGTGTTGATCACCGCACAGCGATCAGGCAGCGGTCACATCCCGGTGGGCAGTTCCCCGGCCGGCGCCTTTCCGGCTGGTCCGGTGGGCGGGTCCAGCACGTCCAAGCCGGCTTCGTCCTGCCGGATCAGCTCATGAACCTCCGCGGTGGTCACGGCCAGGGAGACGGCCCAGTAATAGATGGCCAGGCTGGCGGCGGCGACGACGAGGAGGTCCACCAGGTTGGGCAGACTGCCGAGTTCGCTGCCGCCGGCGCGGAAGCCTCCGCTGTCATAGTTGCCGAGGTAGCCAAGGGCGACGTTCGTCACCAGCCACACCGGAACCCACGTGAAGCCCTTCCAGTCGGCCTTGGTGATCGGCAGCGGCTCCTTCTTGAGTGCCTGGGTCGCCGCGAAGATGATGAAGCCGATCGCAATACCGGCCTCGATCTTCCAAGTTGTGTCGAAACCACCCCAGTAGATGACCAGGTTGGCGGCGATGAAGCCGATGGGCGCGACCACCGGAGCCGCTTTCAGCCGGTACGGGCGTCGGCGCTGTGGGTCGCGCCGCCGCAGCGCGGTCAACGACACCGGGGCAAAGGCGTACATGATGGCTGTAGCAGAGGTCACCAGCCCGACGAGGCTCTGCCAGCTGGGGAAGGGCAGGAAGGAGAACTCGCCGAGGACGAAGGCCAGCAGCACGGCCCAGATCGGGATGCCGCGGCGGGTGAGTTTGGACAGGCCCTTCGGAAGTTCACCGGCGTGGCTCTGCGCGTAGGTCAGCCGGGAGGAGGTGCCGAGGTAGACCAGGGCGGTACCGGCCGGTGAGACGAACGCGTCCGCATAGAGGACATAGGCGAGCCAGCCAGCACCGGCCGCGGTGGCCAGGGTCGCATAGGGGCCGAAGGAGCCCTTGGCGATTGGGTTGTCCCATCCATGTGCCAGGGCGGCCGGGTCGAGCGAGCCGATGAACGCGATCTCGAGCAGGATGTAGGTCACCGCACCGATGGCCATGGCGATCAGGATCGCGCGGGAGATGTCCTTCTGCGGATTGCGGGCCTCACCGCCGAACTGGATGCACTGTTCGAAGCCTTGAGCGGCGAACACGACACCCGCCGGCAGCGCGGCGAACACGCCCTGCGGACCGTGGGGCATGAAGCCGCCGCCGGCGGTGAAGTTGCCAGGATGGAATGACAGCGTGAGCAGTACCACGATGGTCAGCAGCGGAACCGCCGCCTTCCACACCACGGTGGCCGAGTTGCTCTCCGACAAGAACTTCACGCCAACCAGATTGATCGCGGTGAACAGAGCCATCAGCAGCGTCGCCCACACGAACCCGCTGCCGGTCAGCGTGGAGTTCTTCTGGTCCAGCAGGTGCAGGTGAGTATTGACCCAGCCGATGTTGTCCAGGTAGGTCAGGCTCGCCTCTACCTCGATCGGCGCCAGAGTGACCGCCTGCAGCCACGCCGCCCAGCCGGCGGCGAAGCCGGCCAGGCGCCCGAACGCGAACGCGGGAAACCGCGCCGTGCCTCCCGTGACCGGGTAGGCAGTGCCGAGTTCGGCGTGGATGAGGGCCAGCACACCCAGGATCGCCGTAGCCAGAATCCAGGACAATATGGACGCCGGGCCGGCATGGGTGGCGGCCTTGTACGCGCCGAGCAGCCAGCCCGACCCGATGATCGAGCCGAGCGAGATCATGGTCAGCCCGAACACACCAATTGAGCGATGCAACTTTGGTTGCCCGCTCCGTGCTGCCGTCAAGTCTTGTACTTCTACCATCAACTTCCTCCATGCATGACCATGCTGTCGCCCAGGTCCGGTGTCCGGCGCGAAAGGGTGCCAGTCCGCCAGCCGGTGTGCCCCACAGCACCCCCGGACATCAAGTGGCGGCTCTCTTTTCGGAAAGGAGCGCGGTCATGCGCTGCCGTCGGCGATGAGAGATACTCGTTCAGAGATTCAGCCATCGGCAACTTAGGGCGCTGCTTGCTCCATAGGAAGAAAGTTGAGGAAGAATTGAGACTCATCGCGCGTAGTTGAGAAACAGCTTAAACACGCCGACTTCCCCAGCGTCCTTTCGTCCACTCTTGATGTGGATAAAACGGAAACCCGGGCTTTTCAGTGAGAATTTTCAGAGAGGCCACGGGTCGGGTGACAGGGTGACCTGCCGCGACGCACGAGGCTCCTGTGCCGTTGAGAGAGGTGTTCGACGTCTCAACTCATCAGCGCATGAGCCTCGTTGGTTCCCTTTCCTGCCGCACTCGACCTCCCGCACGCCCTGGCCGAGTGGGTAATCATGCTCATCGTCACCCGTGAGGGTGTCCGCCACGGCAAGCTCCCACCTCGCCAGCGTGCTCTGGTCGGCCTGCTCTACCTTCGCCGACACGACCCTCTGACGCAGATCGCCGCCGGTTTCGGCCTATCCGTCGGCACCGCCCACGCCTACGTCACCGCCGTCGTCGGCCATCTGTCCCGCCGGGCGCCCGGGCTGCTGCGGGTTGGCAGCGGCTCACCTGCGCCCTGGGTGCCCTGTGCGAGGCCGAGCAGCTTGCGCGCAGCGGGCTGGCCGTCGCCTCGGACCACACCGGTTACACCGGCTCCGGTTTCCTGGCCGGCTTCGAGGGGGCAGGTAACTCCGTGTCGTCCGATGTCGACGTCGCCACGCCGGGTACGTGCCAGTTCGACGTCCGCTACGCCAACTCCCGTGGGGGCGACGGTCAGACCATGACGCGCACCCTGACGTTGTCGGTGGATGGCGGCGCGAACCGGTCGGTGAGCCTGCCGGTCACCGCGAACTGGGATTCGTGGGGCCTGGCAAGCAGCGTGGTGCAGCTCAGTGCGGGCCACCACACCATCACACTGGCCAGGACCGCTGCCGACTCCGGCGACGTCAACATCGACAGTGTCGCCCTGGTGAACCAGGGCAACGCCTTTCCACCGACGTCGGCGACCGCGATCATGAGCTGCCGGTTCGGCGTGGGCTGCGAGGCTGAGGCCGACCGCATCTCGGGCTCGGCGATCGCAGCCGACGACCACGGCGGCTACTCTGGCAGCGGATTCGTCGCGGAACTCAACCAGGCGTCGGGCGTGTCGGCCCACGTCGTCGGCGTCCCGGCCGACGGCGCCTATGCGCTACAGGTGCGCTACGCCAACGCCACGGGCCGTGACGGCCTGTACCGGACCCGGACCGCCACGGTGTCCTCCGGCGGTACTGCGCAGACCCTGTCACTGCCCGTCACCGGCACCTGGGACACCTGGCAGACCGCCTCGGTCCCCATCACTCTCAAGGCCGGCGCGAACGACCTCGTGATCGGCTGTCCGGACGCCGCGAGCTGCCACGTCAACGTCGACACGATCTCCGTGACCGCGGCCGGCTCGGCGGCCCCGCAGCCCCACCTGGCGCTCGGCGGGTACCGCCGCAGTCTCGACGGTGTCAACGGCGACAATGGTGCCCCGGCCACCACGCCCGGCCTGCTGTACAAGGAGGGCTGGTATCTGCTCGACGACACGTCCTCCGCTCTGTACGATCCCGGCACCCATCAGGTCACCCGGTGTCCCTCCCATGGCGGGACGCCGTACCAGGACGGCTACGTCTTCGGCTACGGCCACGACTTCAAGCAGGCCCTGGCCGACCTGGCCAGCCTGACCGGCCCGCCAAAACTGCTGCCGGAGTGGGCGTACGGGGTGTGGTACTCCGAGTACATCGACCGCACCGCGGCCGACTACGAGAACACGATCCTGCCCGCCTTCCGCTCCGAGGGCGTGCCGCTGGACGTCCTGGTGACCGACACCGACTTCAAGTCACCCAACACATGGAGCGGTTGGGGGATCGATACGGCCAAGTTCCCCGACCCGAAGGCGTTCTTCGACTGGGCTGCCTCCCAGGGCCTGCACAACATGCTCAACACCCACCCGAGCATCCTCAGCAGCGACCCGCAGTTCGCCCAGGCCCAGGCCACCGCCAAGGGCAAGCTGCACAAGGGCGGTTGCGCCTCGGCCGCGAGCAGCGGTGCGGGGGACTGCTACACCTTCGACTGGGGCGACCCCGACGAGCTCAAGGCGTACCTGGACCTACACCAGACCATGGATCGACAAGGCAACGACTTCTGGTGGCTGGACTGGTGCTGCGACGACTCCCAGTCCTCGCTGCCCGGCGTCACTCCCGACGCGTGGATCAATCAGCAGTACGCCGGCGTGGCCGACAAGACCATCGGTCGCGGATTCGTCGTCTCCCGCGCCTACGGCTCCCTGCAGGCGGGCGGCTACAGCGGCCAGCAAGGGCTGCCCACCGGACCGTGGGCCGACAAGCGCACCACCGTCCACTTCACCGGCGACACCTCTTCCACTGTGGTACGCGCCGGCGACCGCGCCACCACGCGAGCGGCAGGGCGATCCGGGCTGGACGCCGCAGCGCGGGCAGGGGTGGCGCTCGACGTCGTCTGCGTCGGCCGCCGTGGGCTCGTGAGGGTCCGTCATGACCCCGGATCTTCGCACAATGCAAGTATCAGAACGGTGCCCCGCCCATTTTTGAGTGAGAACGGGTTCTGAGAGCCGATCGAAGATCAGAGGGTACCCGGCGGACCATTGTCGATCTTGCTCCGGCAAAGGTCGTTTGTGAGAGCGTTGCCCTCCGGGGGTTCACCGGTTCGTTCCGTCAGGCAGGCTGGGGTTGCCGGAGTCCCTGGAGGAGCAGTTCGATCAATCGGCGGGGGTCGTAGCGCGGGTCGCTGTCGCGTCCGATGCACAGGTTGCCGATGCCGCGCATCAGCTCGTAGGGCTGCGTGCCGGGCCGGATGTCGCCGGCGTCGACCGCGGCGCCGAGCAGCTGCGCGCACACGGGTTCCAGGCGGTCGAGGAAGTAGGTGTGCAGCGCGGCGAAGCGGCTGCTGTCCGACTGCAGGGCGTCGGCGAGTCCGTGCTTGGTGACCAGGAAGTCGACGAAGAGGTCGATCCACTGGCGGAGCGCCTCGAACGGAGAGTCGGCGCCGGCCAGCAGGCTTGGGCCTGCCGCGGCGCATGCCTCGATCTGGTGACGGTAGACGGCGGTGACCAGATCCGCCCGGGTCGGGAAGTGGCGGTAGATCGTCCCCATCCCGACGCCCGCTTTGGCCGCGATCTGGCGGATCGGCGCGTCGACACCCGAGGTGACGAAGACCTCGGCGGCGGCGCTGAGCAGCGTCTGCTGGTTGCGTACCGCGTCGGCCCGCTTGGTTCGGGCCGACGCCTTCCCGGTTGGGCTCTCGGTGGACACGAGGCTTCCTTTCCATCACCGTTTGACAAATCGGAACAGTGCTCCGAATAATAAAGGGAGCAACGTTCCGTTTCAGGTTAGCTGAGGTCGGACACGCCTGACCACTCGCCTGCCACCGCCCGGCTTGGCGCCGGCAACGACGCAGGCTCCAGAAGGGAACCCCCCGCCATGACTGCATCCACCGACACCGCCGCCACCTTCGGCTCGCCCGCCCCTGTCCTGTCGTACAGCCCGGTGGTCCTGTCCGTGCCCGGACGGCCCGTGGACCTCCAGGTCCGTGTCTCCGCGCCCGCCACCGGGACCGGCCTGCCCGTCATCCTGCTCTCCCACGGCCACGGCGGCTCCAACAACCTGTCCTCGCTGAACGGGTACGCGCCCATCGCCAATCTCTGGGCGGCAGCCGGGTTCGTCGTCATCCAGCCCACCCACCTCAGCTCCCGCACACTGAGCCGTCAGCTCGCCGACACCCCCGGAGCCCCCTTCTTCTGGCGCTCCCGTGCCGAGGACATGAGCCACATCCTCGACCGGCTCGACGAGATCGAGAAGACCGTGCCGCAGCTCGCCGGGCGCATCGACCACGACAAGATCGCGGTCGCCGGGCACTCCCTCGGCGGCCACACCGCCAGCCTCCTGCTGGGCGCCCGCAGCGCCGACCCCGACACCGGGGAGGAAGTGAACCTGCTCGAGCCCCGGATCAAGGCGGGTGTGCTGCTGGCCGCACCGGGCAGGGGCGGCGACATCCTCAACGGACCGATGGCCGAGATGGTGCCGTTCTTCCACACCACCGACTTCTCCACGATGGCCACGCCCACCCTGGTCGTCGCCGGCGACCAGGACGACTCCAAGCACTTCACCGACGTCGGCCCCGACTGGCACACCGACCCCTACCGCCTCGCCCCCGCACCCAAGACCCTGCTCACCCTCTTCGGCGCCGAGCACCTGCTCGGCGGCATCTCCGGATACGACGCCGACGAGACCACCGACGAGAGCCCCGAGCGGGTCGCCGCCCTCGCGCGCCTCACCTCGGCCTACCTGCGCGCCCAGTTCCAGCCCGACGACCACGCCTGGCAGGTGGCGTGCGAGGCGCTGACGACTGGGGCCGCCCCGGCCGGACGGGTGGAATTCAAGTAGGCAGCCGCGGCGAAGCCCTACAGCGGGCGGTCCGCATCGTTGTCATCACCGACTGGGCAGTGCCCGTCCCGCACAGGGACGGGCATGCCCCGCGTCGTCCAGAGAACCACGGCCTTCCCGCATTCGCACCGGTCCCGGGTGAGAACAGGGCGGTGGCGGCGCGGGGCACGCCGGGGACAACCGGCGGGCGCCCGCATGGGGGGTGTGGGGGCGCCGGGCCACGCCCGCGCGGTGGTAGGGGACGGGGA